>QJXZ01000258.1 GCA_003248125.1 Gammaproteobacteria bacterium
TCCGAGTAGTCGACGCCCAATGCCGAAAGCGCATCACGATCGTTCACCTTGGCGCCTTCCACGAACTCCATGACGATCACTCGCTTTGTGCAGTGATCATGCAGTATTTCCGGCACGCGCACCGTCGGGTCATCGACAAAGAAGCTGCGAATGCGCTCCGCACTCTCGGCCTCGCGCCGAAAGTCGAGTTCGAGCCTCAAATGCCTCTGCAGCTCGTCCAGGAGCGGCAGGAAATCCATCGGATTCGAATCGAACCGTTCGTAGATCGCGGCTACCCGCCGCGAAGCGGCGAGATCGGTGCGGATGATGTGGTCGATGTCCGGATACTGCACCTTTACGGCCACCTCACGGCCGTCGCGCAGTCGCGCGCGATGCACCTGTGCGAGCGACGCTGCCGCAACCGGTCGCTCCGCGAATGACTCGAACACATCGTGAAGCGGCTTGCCGAAATCTTCCTCTACCACTCGGCGAATCACCTCCAATGACCGCGGCGGCAACCGGTCATGGCATTGCGATAGGGTCTTTACGTATTGCGGCGGGAAGATGTCCGAGCGCGTGCCGACCACCTGGCACATCTTCACCAACATGCCGCGAAGCGTCACAGCAGTGTTGAATACCTGATCGGCGTTTCGTTGGTGGATGCGTTCGAAATTGCGCGCTTCGGGATCGCGACCACGCAAGCGGTCGAGCCATTGCGGTGCCTTGTATCTGAGCCAGACGCACAGCGCGGTCCAACCGATGCGTAGGTTGCGATACGCGCGATCCAGCAGACGACTGAGGGTCACGTCACGCCGCGGTCAACAGAACGTCTAATTCCTCGTCGTCACGGTGCGGGAACGTCCACCCGGAATCGAGCGACTCGAATCGCCGCGCAATCGCGCTGGCGCGGGCCGCATCATCGATGCATTGGTGAATTTCTTGCTGCAGGCGTTCCCGACTCTGACGCGGTCGTTGCGTCGCCATGCCGCGCAGTTGATTGCGGAAGATCGCATCGACCACCTCGCTGCCGGCAAACTCGCGACCGCCTTCGCCCACCAGCGTGCGCGCCCGTAGCTCTGAGAGTGCAACCGACAAGTAATCGACATGCGGCTTTTCGTCGCGCGCCACACAATCGATCACGTGCGCAGCACGCTCGGCATCGGCACAGACTTCTGGATCGCCGAGCAACCGCTTCGCCCACGCGAACGTATCCTCGGCGAACGTCTCGACGATGAGTACGTTCGCCATCATGGTGATCATGCTCTCCATGCGCTCCGATAGCGCTGGGAACTGGCGCTGGCGCTCGCCGCGGACGGTGCCCGTCATCAACCGCAGCAACACATCGCCTGGCACATGCGGCTTCGACAAGCCCATGTCACGGGCCGCCTCCCACATCTGCTTGTGACCACCTTGATCGCGGTGACCGGCTTCGTCACGGGCGTGCGCTTCGAAGAGACCGCCGGCTAAGTGGGCGAGCGCCGTCCCGGCCACGTCTTCCTTTACTTCCGCACCGAGGTTTGGCACCTGCACCTCGCGGATACGCGCGCCGAATCCCTCGACGATCGAGATGATGGTGAGTGCGCGGGTGACGGGTTCGATCACCCCTTCTTGCAGCAGGAACTTGGCCTGCGGGTAGTTCGGATAGTTGGGCGGTACGTACTTGTCGGGCACGTAGATCAGCGGTGCGCCACCAACCGCCAGCCGCTCGCGCCACGCCACGATGGCCGGCCGACGCACCGCGCCACGCGGCGACACATACTCGCCATCGATGTAACCCCCGTGGCAGCGCACGCCGCCCGCGATCAGGGGCTCCTGATAGGCATCATCGGTCAGCAGCTGATCGAAACTGAATTCGAGGGCCGTCATATCACTCCTCCACTGCCGACCCATCATACGCCGGGTGGGCACGGTCGCCATGTGCGTACCGTCGCGGTCCCGGCCGAACGCCGTTCAGCTACCGTTCAATTGAGGGGTTTTACCTTTCGCTCGTCGTAACGGGAACGCATGGAGCACCCGATGACATTGGAAGAGCAACTCGAGCGGATGGCCGGCACGTCGGCCGAGCGGCAACTGATCCGCCGCTGGCTGCACCGCGACGGCAAGTCCGCAGCGACCGATTCGGCCGCCGACCGTGCCACAATCGACGCTTCCCCGACTGCCGAGAGCGCCGATGACGCAATTCGACCCGCACCGCTCCTGGGGCCCGCTGGCTGAGCGCGCGGCCGCCGAGACCAATCCCCGCCGCAAGCAACTGCTGATCGCCGTCCGCGATCACATGGAACACGAGATCAAGGGCCACCTCGAGCCGTTGATGGCGACACTCACCGCCGCGCCCGTGTACCACTTTCGCGGCGCTTATCCCGCCATGACGCTCACTGGTCGCGAGGCCGTGACGGAGTTCTATCGCAACATGATCGCGGCGGGTGGCAACAATTTCGAAGTGCTCACCACGCGCATCGTGGTCGACGACGACGCCGTGGTCACCGAAGGCGCGGTCAAGCAGGTCTACCCCGGCAAGGCGCTCATCGACATGGGCAAAAACGAAGTAGACGGCAAACCGGTCGACGCCGAGGCCCGGTACCTTTCGACGACCGCCATCATCACCGTTTGGCCCGCCGATCCAGACGGCAAGCTGATCGGCGAAGACATCTACTTCGGAGATGCGCCACTTACCCACCTCGAGCGCCTGTAGCTGTTCCCAATTACGGCGGCGGCACCACCCATCGGCCGCGTGCCATCACTGCCACTGGCGCCGCGAGGCAGCCGAGGTCCGACAACGGGTCGCCCTCGATGAATAGCAGATCCGCCGAATGGCCCGGCGCAATCACGCCCACCTCGCCTTCTAGACCAATCGCGCAGGCCGCGGCGGAGGTTGCCGTGCGCAGCGCCTCGAGCGGCGACAGACCCGCAAACGCTGCGAACACCGGTAGCGCGCGGGCAAGGTCGGCATGGCGCACGTTCGGAATGCCGGCGTCAGTCGATGCAACGAGTCGCACACCAGCCGTTCGCATCGCCTCGAAGTTCGACTTCACGCGCGACTCGAAGCCGTCACCCTTACCCAAAAATCGCTGCCAGCCGGCATTCACGGTCGGCGAGACGAACACCCCCGCCTGCACCAACTCGGCCGCGATGTCAGCGTCGTAGGCACTGCCCCAACCCTCGTCACCCACCCACGAGCAATGCTCGACCGTGCGCACGCCGGCGCGCACCGCAAAGCCGATGCCTTGGGTACCGTGGCAATGCGCCGCAACGTCGAACCCGCATCGCTTCGCCTCGGCGACGATCTCGGCGAGCGTTTCGCCATCGAATTGACTGTCTTTCGGCCGCGTGCCCTTGGTCATGCTGCCGCCGGTTGCCATCACTTTGACGAGATCGACACCGCGTTGCCGCTGGCGTGCGATGACCGCATGCGCCGCGTCGACATCGGCCGCCTCACCACCCCAAAAGAAGCAGTGGCCGTGCGGCGAGGTTACGGGTTGGCCCGCACACTTGAGCCTGGGCCCGACCACTTCGCGGCGCGCAATTCGATCCCGTAGCTCGAGCTCGAGAAACCGGCCGCCACCCAAATCGCGCGCGGTCGTGATGCCTGCCTCCACCATCGATCGCGCACGCGCGGCCATCGCCGCAAGCTCCGTTTCATCATCGCCTTTACTTTGCGCCAGCGGATCGCGTACGTCCGGATCGAGCACCATGTGCACGTGACAGTCGATCAAACCCGGAATCGCGGTGAGGCCGGCGAGGTTCACCACTTCGCGGCCGCCTCCAGCCATGATGACCTCGCCTGCCAAATCGATTGCGCCCTCGACGTAGTCGTCGGTGAGCCCGTCCCAGAAACGCAAACCCTCGAGCCTCACTTACGGCCTCCGACGAACAGATCGACACACGTATCACGCACGAGGCTCACCTCTCATCCAAGCGGCCTGCGAGCAATCAACCGCTCGAGTTCCTGCGGCCGCCGTAACGTCAACATTGGCCGCGCCTCGCGCAGTTCCTGCTCGCTGCCATGGCCCCACAACACAGCGACCGACCGTAGCTCGTTTGCTCTGGCGGCGATGATATCGATCGCGCGGTCACCAACCATGAATGCGCGCGCCGGCACTGAGCCGTTAGCGCACAGCGCTGCGAGTTGATCCTGCTTTCGCACTCCAATGTCGCCGCCGCTCACAAACTCGAACAGTGAACGCAATCCGAACATGGACAAAATGCGCTCGGCGAAATCGACGCGCTTCGATGTGCACAGGCCCAATCGCACGCCGTTCTCGACCAATAGCGCCAGCGCCTCCGGAACGCCGTCGTACAGCACGTTCTCGGCATATCCAACCGCCCCGTAGCGTTCACGAAACGCAGCCACGAGATCGCCGACCAGCCGCTCCGACGACGACCCGGTAATCAGCCTGAAACTCGCGTCTAGCGGCGGTCCGATGTGCCGCGAAACGTCAGCCTCGGCAATCGGCGCGAAGCCGAAGCGTTCGAGCGCATAGTTGATCGACCGGCCGATGCCGACCGCGGGCTCGCTGATGGTGCCGTCGAGATCGAAGACGACGGTATGCGCCGCACGCATCATCAGATCCGCACCGATCCGAGCAGCCGTTTGATCATTACGATGTTGGCATGGCCACGCGGGTAATCGGCGACACTCGCCAACCGGCGAAAACCGAGTCGCTCATAGAACGCCGGCGCTTGAAAGCTGTGCGTGGAGAGCACGATCTGATCGCAACCGCGGCGCCGCGCTTCCGCCTCCGCTGCACGCATGAGACGCGTACCAAGGCCGCGCGAACGCTGGGACTCGTGCACCCACAATCGAACGATCTCGCAACAGCCGCCCCAGGTATGCCCGGTCAAGCCGGCAACGATCGCACCGTGACCGTCGCGCACCGCGATGTTCAGCGCGAGGCCGTCGTCCATGCCGGTTGCCGCAGCATTGAATTCATACAGGCGATCGGCAAGGAACTGCTCTAGCGCTGGGTCCGGTTCAGCGGTGATCGGCAGGTCCGACGTCATCGGCCGCTACTGTCGTCCGAGGAATACGGCGACCCATCCTTGTGCACCATGATCCGCCCTTGCGGCGTCGGGAACCAGACGACATCGTCATCCGGGTAGAACGCAGTGTCGCCCGGCACGCGCGCGCCAACGACGATGAAGCGCGCCACGCCTGCAGATTCGTTGACGAGATGGTGCGCGGTCTGGCGTCCGGCCTTGAAGCCCACGCACATACCCGGCGTCATCACGAAGCGCCGATCGTTCACCCACAGCGCGAGTTCGCCTTCAACTACGTAGATGAGCTCGTCGGACAACGTGTGCCAATGCTTGATCGACGACTGCGCACCCGGACTCAGGGTCTCGAGATTGAAGCCGAATTGATCGAGGTCGAACGCATCGCCGAGCGCGCGCCAAGTGCCATCGCCCATGCGCGAGGCAAACGGTTCTGGATACGAGCTACCGGATTGCTCGGCGACCTTCATCGCAACGATTGGTTTCGGTTCGGTCATTGCCGCTCTCTCGCAAGTTGCGGCACCATGGTAACGCCAGCAAGCCGGCATGGAGAGGAACCGATGCCTCGCAGAGCTGCGAAGCCCACGGCGAAACGCCGATCCAACAGCCGCAAGACGCCTGCCCCACTCCGTTTCCCTGCTACCGGCGATCTGGCCAAGCACTGGCAACGTCTCGTTGCCCTCGCGACCCAACTGCCCGGTGTGGAGGAGAGCCAGTCGTACGGCACGCCGGCGCTCAAGGTGCGCGGCAAGTTTCTGGCCCGCCTGCGCACGCAAGCGGAAGGCGGGCTCGCGATCGGCTGTGACTTCGTCGAGCGCCACATGCTGATGCAAGCGGATCCCGATACGTTCTACATCACCGATCACTATGCGAACTCACCGATGGTGCTCGTCGACTTGCGCAAAGTGCGGTGGGCGGCGATGCCGCAGCTGGTGGAGCAAGCCTGGCGCCGCGTCGCCACCGCCAAGGCCGTCCGCGACTATGACGCGCGCGAACGCTAGTCGGTGATTGCCAGCAACACCTCTTCTCGCGCTGCCAGTCGCTTCGTCCGCATGGATCTCAGCTTGCGGCCATCTTCGCAACATTCGCGCCATGCCGAGAGAGGTTCTAAACTCGGCAAGAACTTGCGGAGCAACAGATGCCGACATTTGCGTTCACGGCCGTGTGCGGCGAACAGAGTTTGCCGCTCGAGGTGAAACTCGACTATCGACCCGGCAAACAGTCGCAGCGCGCACGCCGCATAGCGGTGGGACATCTGCTGGCACTCCTCGACACCACGCAAGCGGCGGTGGATGCATCTTCCGACGAGTTGATCAAGGTGAGCGCCGATGGCCGCGTATGGGTGATCGGCGAAGCGCGGGCGCTAGCGGAGGGCCGCGGCAAACTCTGAACAGTGCCGCACTAGGGCCAGAGCGGCGAAGGAGGGGCAACAATGCGTGTGCAAGCGCTTCGAATTCCTTGCAAGGACCTCGCGCAGGCTGAGCGCTTCTATGCACGAGCGCTCGGGAGAGCCAAGGCCTTTGGCGACGCTGGCCAAGGCTTCGTAGGTTTTGCCCTCGACAACGTGACCGTGCTCATCGAGCAACAGGACCCTGACGAGTTCGAGAGCGGCCGTTACTTGGGTTTTAGTCTCGCGGTCGACGACATCGACAACTACTACCGCCAAGGAGTCGACGACGGCTTGCCCTTCCTGCATCCACCGGAGCGGCAGGCATGGGGTGGCACGATGACGCACCTCCGAGACGACGACGGCAATGTGTTTTCGATCGTGCAAATGGACACTAGTGGCTGACCCGTGAAACCGCCCGAGCCAAACCGTGCACGCCTTTCCGGCTACGTCGACGCCGGCAAGCTGCTGCCGTTCAGTTGGGTCGACGTACGCATGGACAGTGCCCGCAACTATTGGATCACCACCAACGGTCATTCATTTCCGCACTCGCGGCCGGTGTGGGGCATCTGGCAGTCGCCGCTTCTCTATTTCAGCACCGGGTCGCTGATCGCCCGGCACATCGCCGCCGATTCACGCGTGCAGGTGAACCTGGAAAGCGGTGACGAAGCGGTGATCATCGAGGGTGTCGCCGGACCCATGCCGGCCACGCACATCGACCAATGGGTGGCAGCGTATCGAGCCAAGTACAACTGGGACATGCCGCGCTCAGCCGAGGACGTCTACGTCGTCGAGCCCAAGCGGGTGCTCGCCTGGATCTGCGATTCGAGCGGTCGCGACGGTGGTGTGTTGTTCTCGAATACCGCCACCGAGTGGCGGTTCGCAACCGGATAACCGTCGCATCCCTCCTCGTTAGATGTCGAGCGGACCGCGTTCGAGAACATCGCCAACCGCGCGTGCCAGATTGCCGAGCTCGTGCTCATCGTCGAGCCACACGTTCCAAGCGAAGTGCGAGGCGGCGATCTGCAGCTCGTAGCAATGATGGCGGAGTGGCGCATCGACGAGATCGCCGACCGCAAGATCGCTCGCGTCGAGCGTTCGCCGCCACATGTCGGCGCCCGCAATCGCCGGATGCCACCGGCTCCAGAACGTGCACCAAGCAACGTCGAACAGGAAGTCGCCGCGCATCGAGCACTTCCAGGAAAACACACCCGCTACACGAGACGGGTCGTCGTCGGCCACCATCACGTTGCGATGCAACAGATCGCCATGCACGAGATCGCGTCGCTCGGGGCAGACATTCAACAGTTCACGTACCCGCGTTGCGCACTCCGTGAACAGCGCATCCTCCTTTGGACGTCGCGCGAGCTTGACGCGCCATCCTGCAGTGCGCGAATTGGGATGATCCTCGAGGCCGGCCGCCAGCGCCTCGCACCATGTCGTCGCTTCGTTACCCTCGTCATCGTGCCAGTGAACGGCACTGCCCGCCGGCGCAGGCACTACGCGCATCGCGGCGAGCAATCGGGCGAGCGCCGTGCCGATGGCTTCTGCATCGCGAACGTCCGCTTCTTCCACGAACCGGCCATGATGCCGTTCGGAAATCGCAAAATACCCACCGAACGCGCGCCCAGTCTGGAGGACCCGAGGGATCGGCAATTCAGGCGAAGCGAAGCGCATGGCCGCAACGTCGGCCGCGAATCCTTCACGCATGTCGCTCAAGCGCAGCACTAGCTCACGGTCGCCGAACCGGTAACCGAACGCCGATGACCAGAAGCCGCCCACGATGGGATCCAGGTCGCGAATGGGCCCGGCGTGCTTTACGGTCAACCATTCGCCAACGGCGGCGACGTTGGGCTGCAGCTTGCGATAGCTCATTGTGGCTCGCGTACGTCCTGATTCACGAGCGCCGGGCAATCACGCCGTGACGCAAACCGCCATCTACACACCGCCGGTGTACTCATGCTGCGCCGGCCGCGTGCCTAACGAGCGTGCAATGAGGGCGTGCAAAAAGACGTTCGAGATAGGTGGCAAGGTTTTCGAAACCCGCGTTCCAACCAGTCTCCTCGCCGAAGTTCAGCGTGTAGCCCACAATGATGTCGGTGACACTGAATCGTCCATCGACGAGGTACGGTGTATCCGCAAGGGCCGCATCGAGTGCTGCGGCACTCCGGCGATACAGCATCTCGCACTGCGGAATGATCGCCTTCACGTGGCGATCCTCGGGAATCACGAAGTCCATCGTGTTGAGCTCCGCCGTCCAACACCACGGTTCCATCTCGGTCAGTGCAAATGCCACCCATTGATCGTGCAACGACCTCGACCAACTGCCCGGCGGCGCGATCAGTCGCTTGTCCGGCACGAGATCGGCGATGGCAGCAGCGATCGCGGCCGACTCGAACAACGGCTTGCCGTCGATGATCGCCGCCGGCAACTTGCCGAGCGGATGAATCCGCTTCAGCTCGTCGCTGCCGATGATTGCAGGGTCGTTACCAAGAGATTCGTACTCGAGCCCCGCCTCGAGGAGTGTCCAGCGGCAACGCGCCGAGCGTGTTGGGCCGAGTTCGTAGAGCTTGATCGTCGTCATGTTCCGTTCGAAAGTGCCGAGGTCCAGGTTCCAGCGTCACGTGGCACTGCATTCACTGCGATCAAGGCTCGGCCCGCGCATCTGCGCGCCGACATGCACGCCCCGGGGTGCTCGTTCGTCTTACAACGGTTGAGCGAAGGTAATGCGGTTCCCATCGGGGTCGAGGACACTGAACTGCCGCATATGCCTGGTAGCCAGTCGCTCGTCGGCCTTGATGAAATCTTCGTGCTCCATCTCCGCATAAAGCGCATCGACGTTCTTGATGTGGAACCTACAGCACGTAGGGCGCGCGGAAAAGTCATGCTGGCCCGCGTCCAGATGCATCTCCATCTCACCGCGCTTCACACCGGCGTAGGTGCCGATGTCGAACGCCACCTCGAAACCGAGCCGATCGCGGTAGAACGCAAGGCTGCGGCGTAGATCCGCAACATTGAATACCGGAACGGTGGCGAGTAGCTCGATGTTGTTCATGCGAGTCCTCCCTTCACAGCTTTTCGATCAATAGCACAAGAGCGCACCACAATGCCAACTAGCCAGCGCCTGCGACCTGGCTGGTGACGAACTCGACACGCATGTCGACCGGCCCGACCGGAACTTCCAATAAGTCGTACCCGCAGCTCGCATACCAAGCCCGCAACGACCCGAACACACGCACCGCGTCGGCGAACGATTGGTCGCGCTCCTCGTCGACGTGGTAGATGGCTTCCCAGGGCGGAAGCAAAAATACGGTTTTGTTGTACACGTAGCGACGAAGATTCTCTTCGATGTCAGCCGAGGACATCGCGGCTGACTCCTTCATCATGCCCAAGGCATCGATCACGCTGCGGTCGAAAAAGGTGGTTTTTCGCGAAGACGCGCCACGATAGTTCCTCACGTCCGCTTCGAAGATCATCGTCGCGAACTCCTTTGGCTGCGGACGCGGACTGAGTCCTGCTTCGATGCGCGCCTTGATGATGGCGCGTGCCGTCTCGGGTACACAGCGATATCCGCGTACACCGAGGGCATCCAGCAGCGTCGTCTTACCAGCGCCGGGACCTCCGGTGAACACGAATCGTCTATTGCGCGTCGAATGCAAATGGGCTCCTCCCTTTTCGATGCTGCGCGTCATCGGCGCCCTACTCTGGCGGTGGAAGCGGGAACTCGAGTTGTTCGATAGCGGCTCGAAGTGCGCGGTCGTCTCGCAGGGACCTCACGTCAATCTTCCTGCCGCGTTCAAGATCTCCAGCGCATCCACGGTGAGGAACAGGCTCGCCTTACCGATCGTCTCTTTCTCCCACAGTGCGTGGGTGAAGTTCTCCTTGCCTTTGCTGTGACTGAACAGTTTTCGTTCCATAGCCCAACCTTGCCCATCGACCACCTTCGATTCGAGCAGATCGAGTGCGCGTTCGCAGCGCGGATCGCGAATGTGTCCGGACCGTGCCAGAACGTGCAGCCCCACCATGAAGTCGTAGAGCCGCGGATAGGGGTAGGAGAGCTTCGTGAATACCGGCCGGAGCGGCTTGCCAGTGGTTCGCTTCAGGTAGACACGGCGCTCCAACAACACCTCGGCGGCGTCCGCAATGGCCCGTTCGAGCGCCTTTGATGTCTTGCGTGAGCGGTAGGTAACGAGTCCGCGCAGGCCATAAGCCGTATGAACAATGGTGGGTCCCCTGGTTCGCGGCAGCTTGTTGCAGTTCCAGCCGCCGCCTGGCCACTGATAACGCAGTAGGTTTGCCAGCAGCGTGTCCGTCTCACCAGTTGCGAGCCCGAGCACGATGGAGGCGTACACGGCATTGGCGTGAAAGGAACCATGTACTCGGTACTTGTCACGGATGAACAGCGGGCCGTCGTATTGGGCCTCGAGTCGTCTGAGCCAGCGGTACACGTGATCACGGTAAGGAACGAGGGCCCGGTCGCCTGGCGGATAGTCGATGTCGGCGAAGTATCTGAATGTGAGGTAGATCGTCGACATGCCGAGGCGATTGGCAGGATTGCTTGCCGCCAGGTCTTGCCGCAGGCCGCTCGCGATGGACGTGTGCTTGATCGATTCGCGCAGGCGCTTCAGCGCGATCGCATTCGGATCGCCGCCACGTAGGTACCGTGCGAGCTTGTATCGGATGATCGGGTTGGTCGACGCTTCGAGTCGGTCGATGATGTCGCGGTACACCGACCTCACGAGTTCCCCCTCTGCCGTCGAACAGCTCGCGCTTGCGTCAGGTACCGTTTGCAACTATTCATATCGCGCGACACGTTGCCACGATTCACGATTGGTACACCGCCGCAGCCAATCGCCGAGGTGCGGCAGTCCAACCTCGTTGGGATCGAGGCGCTGCCAGTCGATCCTGCCTTCTTCATTCGGCTGACTCAGTGTGCTGGCGACGTTCAGATCCGCAAACGTGAACGAATCGCCGAGTAGATACTTCGTGTCGGCCAAGGCATGGTCCAAGATCGACAAGGTCAAAATCTTGGCGTCGGTCATCTTCTTCAGCGCATCGGCGTCAGCCGATCGGCGTACCGACTCCCAGTCTTTCCGATCCATTTCAGTTTGTGCCCAGAAGCTCCACTGGTAGATCCGACCTCGCGACCTTGCGTCGGCCGGCCACAGATCGCTCGCAAAGGTTTCGGCCAAGTACAGGTTTATCGCCATCGATTCCCAGATGACGAAACCGTCGTGCTCGAGAACTGGCACGTGGCCATTCGGATTCAACGAGTTCAAGCGCTTGCGATGCTCCGAGTGAGGGTTGCGCAGATCCTTCCCATACGGGACATGCTCATATGCGAGCCCTAGCTCCTCGAGCGCCAGGATCGACCGCGCCGCGCGCGACTTGGAGGTTCCATACAGTCTCAGCATAGCGACGTTCTCCATTTCCGAGCGGTTACTGGACCTGCCACTCCCCATCGAGCCCGAGAAGCACTCGCGCGATGGCCTTCGCTGCCCGGAAGCCGCCACGACCGGGTACGACGAAATCCAAACCGCCACCGGTGTTGGTGAGGACCACGACACCCCCGCGACGCTGCGGGTCGAGCACGAGCAACGACTGAAATCCCAAGTTCGATCCCCACTGCCAGAACGTCGTGCGCTCTGCGCACGCATCGATTCCGATCCCAAGCCCCCACTGGATGCAGCCCTCGCCGGATGTCACTGCGGTGAACATTGCGTCGCGGCGTTGCGTCGTCATCAGAGTCGGTTCGAGCAGTTCCACCACGAACTTTCCCATGTCCTCCGCGTTGGTGCTGAGGCTCGATGCGATTCGACCGGGTGGCTGCTCCGCTTCGATCCTGGCATTGACGCTGAGACCGGCGTAAATCGCTGCAGAGGCAATCGTAACGGTGAGGAAAACGGCAAGTAGTGCGGCACGTAGGCCTCGTCGTCGCGCTGCGACAACTGTTGGCACGATGAGTAAACCGAGAACCCCAGCCGCGGCGGCAATCGCGGCGCCGATTGCGAGCCCGCGAGGCCGCGTAGTAACGAGCGTGCCGACGATCGAAGTCAGTACGCTGGCGTGGCCGCGCGCCTGCGATGGCCCTACCGGTGGTCCATATCGCGTCATACGCATACCCAGCGGCGCAAAGACGCGTTCGTCGATGACGCTGAACGCACTCCTTCGTGTTGCCGCCTCGATCATGGCGCCAACGGCCAGGTAGCCCTCGCCGGAGTAGCGGAAGTGAGCGCCAGGTACGCAATCGGGTTGGAACGTCGATGCCTGCAGATCGTTGCCCAGACCGGTCACATGCGCCAACGCCTGCGCCAGCGTTGGCCTGGTACAGCCAGCGGCGATCTGCAGTCGCGCGTCTACGAGCGGTGCCTCCAGCGACAGCAACCCGCGCTCCGCGAGGATCATCACGGCGTACGCGACGCTGACCTTGCCGAGCGACGCTGCCTGAAACGTGGTCTGCGGCGTCACCCTCTCACCGGTCGCGATGTCCGCCGTGCCATACCCTGCTGACCGCACGACCCGACCTTCCCGCACCACAACCACCGCAAGACCCTCCACACCCGCGCGTTGCATCGACGATTGAACCAGCGCATCGAGGTCGGATGGCGTGTCTTCCGCCGCTGTCACGGCATTCGCACCGAGCGCCGCAAGAACGACAAGGTGAACGCGAATGACGGTCGCGCACATGCTGCTCATAGTTCTCCCCTCACCCTGCCCGTCAACGACGAGGACTCTCATCGGTCGCTGCGCCTATGCCCGTAGGCGCGCTACGCGTACGGCGTACCGTCCTTGTGGACGAATCTGCCGTCCCGATTCGAACTGATCATGTCGACGTCCGAGCAAGTGGTGAGATCGTCGGGGTGACGCGACCCGACCTCGAGGTACACCGCGAGCGACATCGTGTGATTCTTGAGGTGGTGTCCGTTGCCGCTGGCGTGCGGAAAGGCAGCGGCGTCGCCGGCACGCAGCACGGTTTCGCCGTCGTCTTCGACGAGTGTCAGCTCGCCCTCTAGGACATAGACGAACTCGTCCTCGTGGCTGTGCCAATGCCGTTGGCTCGACCACTTGCCGGGCGGCAACGTCATCAGGTTGACGCCAAATGCCACGAGTCCACCGGCATCGCCGAGGCGCCGGCGCGTACGACCCGCACAATCCCGATCGAACGGCTCCGGATAGCCGACACCAACTCGCGCGGGCACGTTCGAGACATCGATCTTCGGCATGGATATTTTCCTTCTCGGGCTCGGTTCTCTAGGGCTGCGCGTCTCGTCGACCAATTTCACCAGAAATGGGATTACGCACTGGCGTTCGTGAAGATGAAGAAGCCGTGGCCGTCTGGATCCTCTAGATAAAGCCCGTTGTTGCCGGAACCGGGCGATCCCGCCGGGCCGACGGCAATCCCTCGTTCGGTAAGTCGCTTGCCGAGCGCCTCGACCGCATCCTGGTCACACTGCTCTAGATTCAAAAGCACGCTCTGTGGAATGAAATCCAACAACAGCACACGTGTGCCTCGGTAGCTGAACCGTGCATAGCCCGCATGCCAGTTCGCCTCGTCTTCTGGCACGAATCCGAGCTTCTCGTAGAACTCTGCCGACAACGAAACGTCGCTGGCGCGCAAGGCAATCAGCAACTGTCCAATGTCCGTCATCGTAATTTCCTCGTGTGCAATGGCAGTGCTGATGGTCGATGTGCATCACGATCGAGCTGCCGTCGCCATTGGCGTATCCGGCGAACCGCCGCGCCGAGCCCATCTGGCTCGACACTGTCCATGGGATCGGCCTCCGCAGGTGCCAACAACCGCGGCATTCGGCGCTCGATCTCGTCGAGCATCGTTGCCGTGCGAGGGTGCAGCCGCGTCACCACGAAAGCTCGCGTCGCGCACGGTGCATCGATCCACCCATCAGTACGTCCCGTTCCCGAGCTGTACTTGCATGGCGCGCACATCGGGGTATACCCATTGCTCGGCAATTCGCCCACGCACGATCCGGTAGATAGCCGCCTCCGAGATCTCGACGACGTTGCCGGTCGGCGCGTTGCCGAGAAAAGGACCGAGGTTCGTGCCGCGCGACACGAATCGTGTCGCGACTCTGTCGCCCTCGACGATGATGTCGACGACAGTTTCACTCCAATCGGGAAACGCCTTGCGGTGCGCCAATACGCGCTCGCGAATACCGTCGTGCCCTTGCACCAAGCCGCTGGGGAAATGGCCAACGAAGTCGGGACTATAAATCTCGGGAACCAGGTCCACTCGGCCGTTGCTCCAGATCTCGACATGCTGGACTTCGATCGTTCGAACCGCGGTCTCGCGATCCTCAGCCGCGTCGGAAATCGCTGCTGCGAACGCAAGCAACAGGTAGATACTGGTCCGAATAGCTGGCCGCGTCGCGTGCACTATCGCGGATCCTCGTCGTAGTGCTGCGCCGCCGGCGATTCGCGATCCCAATCGGCTCGCGAGCCGCAGAAGATATGCATCTTGAAGTCCGTACCAAGGTCGTCGTCCATGAGCCCCGCAGGCACCCATATGCGCTCGCCGCCGTCGAACGAAGCTGGGATCGGACTGCCGCACTTCCCGCATCGCGTCGGGCCCCAGCCATCGGGCAACGTGAAGCGCGTGCCGCCATCGCCGCCCGCGGTCCAACGAAATCGGCCAGCACGGACGATGAATTGCGCGTTGCCGCCGGTACCCGAGACCTTGCGGCACTTAGAGCAATGGCAACTGCCGACGCCGTTGATCGGACCGTCGACCTCGAACGTCACTGATCTGCAGAGGCAACTGCCGCGATGTGTGGTCATGGGTGCACCCCCTACCAGCCTCACGGGACCGTACTCCTGATCGATCGGTGCGTACACCCGCAACCCACTGGCCGTGCGCGACGCTAGTAGCCGCACGCTTTGCCGGCGGCATTGCCGACGTGAAATCGGTGGTAGTAGCCGGTGCGATCCGCGAAGTCCGAATTGGAGTATTCGTCGCGATCGTGAATACCGAGCAGTGGATAACGGGAGTTCCAGGGCTCGAAGCCGTTGTAGCTACCCGCCCAATCGGTGACGCGCTCTTTGCCGTCGAGCCCGAATCGCGCACGAAACGTCCAGAAATATCCCTTACACGGCGCAAGCGCGACCGGCACTTGATAGCGTGGCACACTCAATCGATCCGCCGAGATGATGAGCGCCGAGCCGTCGTACACCCTGAGATCGTAGCTGATGTCCTCTGCCGCGATCTTGTCGCCCGGCCAGTCGTTGTCGTACTTAGCAGCGCGTGACGGAATCGCAGACCAACGCAGCACAGGTTGCCGTGTGCGAATCACCGCCGTGCCAGCCGTACCGAAACCGACGTCATGCCGCTTGATCGGAAATGCCCGGCCGATTCGCGGTGGATACTCCGGCGCGAGGAAGTACCCACGACCGAATTCCGTGGCAGGAGCCACCGCATCTTCGGAGCGGTAGACCAAGAACAGTTCGTCGATGATTGCCTCGGCCAGCTCCGCATAGAGCGCATTGAGCCCATTGGTGAATTCCGCCGCACCGTCTCGAGCCCAGCGCTCGAACGGTAACGGTCCACGCCTCGCCTGCCGGTATGCCTCGAACATGACCGTGCCAGACTCGGCGTCGACCAACGTGTAGTGCAACAAGAGGCCCAACGAAAACAGCGGCATTGGCTCGCCGTCAGCGCGCACTTCGTCTAGCCGCACGCCGGCAAGCTCCAGCGAAAGGCGAGGGGGGTCGCTCGCGCCGCCATCTCGACGTGCGATGGTCTCGCCTGGCCCGCGTGCCTCGACTCGAAACAAGTTGCGGTTCAGGCCGTCTAGGACTGCATCGCGCAGGCCTCGTGCGGCGTCGAGACGATTCACCACGTCTTTGATCGATTCGAACATCGGCTGCGCCGCCCGGCGCGCCTCGTTGCGCGCCGCTTCGGCACTCCCGCTGCGTGCCGCGCCGACCATCGCGACCGTCCCGGCAACCGCCAGCCAGACCAATGCTGCCGCGCCGCAGACGATGCCTTCGCAAGCACCGAAGTTCGGCATGCTTCCAACTGCGCCCAGCGCACCGCCCCCCGCCGCCGCCGCAACCGATGCCTCGCTCAGCACATCGTCAGTGATACCCCAGCCTTCACTCGCGACGGTTACTTCACCGATCCGCACCTCATCGAGCGCCGTTCGTGCGCGCTCGTCGAATGTCACCGGCGCACTGGCACACCCGTTGATCAGCGAAGCGATCGCGAGGTGGCAAGCAGCGCGCTTCAACCGCGTTCCGATTCCAGCAGCTTCGCTTTACGATCTTCGCCCCAGCGATACCCGCCGGTACCGCCCGACTTCGGCACCACGCGGTGGCACGGAATGGCGAGCGCAACTGGATTGGCTGCACACGCGTTGGCCACGGCGCGCACTGCCCGTGGTGCACCGATCGCCTGCGCCACTTGCGCATAAGTGCGCGTCGCACCCGCGGGAATGTCGCGAAGGGCCCGCCACACACGGGCCTGAAACGCGCTGCCGCGCACATCGACCGGTAACGATCGCCACTGTCCGGGTGCCGCCGCAATCTCGAGCAGCGCGCGCAGCCAAGCATCGTCCGGCGCCGGTTCGAGTCGCGCCTCGGGAAACGCCTCACGCAATTCAGCCGCGAGCGCACCCGCGTCGCTCCCGAATTGCGCAAAGCAGAGCCCCCGCTCGGTGGCCGCCACCGCCAAATACCCAAGCGGCGTGCGCTCGATGACATAACGCAGGCACTGTCCGGCACCGCCTTGGGCGTAGGCGCTCGGCGTCATGCCGAGTCCGGCGTCGACCTGTTCGTAGACCCGGCTGGTGGACCCATAGCCGGCCGAATGCACCGCGTCCGTGATCCGAGCGTGACGTCGCAGCCCATCCTTCAGCCGATCCAGGCGCAATGCGGCGAGAAATTCCTGCGGGCTCACACCCAAGACCTCGGCGAACGCCCGGCGCAACGTCCGTTCACTCACCTTGAGACGCGTGCAAAGTGCACGCAGCGTGACGTCACAATCGGCCGCCGCAAGGCGATGCGCCGCCACGATGCGCGCCGCGTTGCCGCTCGGCAGCGATTGCTCGTCCGGCCGGCACCGTCGGCATGCACGCAGACCCGCGCGCTCGGCATCGATGGTGGTCGGAAAGTAACGGACGTTGTCGCGGCGCGGGCGGCGGCTCGGACAACTCGGCCGGCAATACACGCCCGTGGTGACGACACCGTAAAAGACGATGCCGTCGAACGCGGCATCGCGATGCTCGATCGCTTTCCAGAGCTTGTCTTCGGTCATGGCGGTGTTCTCATGCATCATCCTGCCGCCAGTGTCTCCCGCCTCGGCCGCGATCACACTCCGTTAGCGGCCACGTATCTCAATAGAGCGTTTCTCTGTAGCTCTTCTCGAGATTGGCCTCGACCGCCGCCGCCATCTCTTCGCCTTCGGCCATGCGCGCAGCGATCTGCTTGCCGATGTTGGCCTTGACGCCCGCTTGCCAGGTTTCCGGCTGCCAAGCGGAAGAGCGAATGAACGCCTTGCCACAATGGAAAAAGCACTCCTCGACGTGGATACGCGTCGCCAACACGGCTGGTTTACCGTGGGCAGCGAGACGATCGAGCACGCGTGGATCCTTGGTGATCGTCGCACGGCCATTGATGCGCAACGTTTCCGTGACACCGGGTACCACGAAGATCAGTGCAACTTGCGGACGCGACAGGATGTTGAGAAATCCGTAGGCCAGATGGTTGCCTGGGCGATCGGGCACCAGCAGCGTGTTGGCATCCTCCACGATCACGAAGCCCGGCGCATCGCCTTTGGGCGAAACGTCCATGCGACCGTCCGCATCGGCAGTCGCTAGAAACGCAAGCGGTGCACGCGCAATGAACGCACGCGCGTAGTCGTCGACTTGATCGAAGAGCTTGACCTTGATCCGCTCGTTCGGTGCATCGATCACCTCGCGAAGCGCTTCGACAGTACGAATGACGTGCGGGTCGCTCATGGCCGGTCTCCGTCCCTACTCGGTCTCTGCATTACATGGACCTTCGCACGTCGTTGCAAGGCACTCCCGCCTAGTCGTGTGTGCCCACCGCCGTGCTCATCATCAGAAAACCCGTGAATGCGGCATTGTTGGGCCAAAGCGCAGGATTCACCGCGGCCTTCATTCGCATGATCGCATCGCGATACGCCGCGTAGAACGCCCAGGTCGGCCGAGGCCGATACTCGAGATCGAGCTCGAACTGGCGAATGACGTTCTTGGTGGTCGTGGGTTTCACGAACACGTCCTCGTCGGGCCGGTATTGATATGGGCAAATCGTCATCAAGCTCCACTTGGCGAGCTTGGCTTCGTCTAGCAAGTCGACTAGATCCGTGAAGCCGCGCTCCCGGTTGCCGTGCAGCAGACGTTCGAATCCGTCGGCAAGCAAGGCACGATCGTTGCGGCCGAGGCCCGCGACCCAATTGCGGAATTTCGGCTTCTCGAACATCGAGACCATGGACGAGCGCGCGACGACTTTGACAATGTCGTCGAGCACCTGCGAACGGCGCTCGAACCGCTGCTTCGCGAGCGCCGCGTTGGCGAACTCGGAGAGCTTGGCGACGTTGTGCCGCTTGCCGATCTTCTGCATTTCTTCGTTCGCAAACCCGCCGGGGTAGCGGTACAAGAACAGCGATTCCGCCGCACGCAGCTTGTCGATGTTCATCGCCGCGGCGCCTGTGTCGACTCATTCATCGCGGCCTGCGTGCTCCCGTCGATATTGTTCACGTACGCCTGGTAGTCGAACGGTTGGTCCGCTGCCATGACTTCCGCCTCCACCTTGCTGACCAGATCGATGAACTCGCTCGTAAACGCCGTTCTGTCGAAATTCGCCCACCAACGCCGCACCCAGGGAATGCTGAACATGTTCTTCAATATGCCTCGACAACCATGCCACACGTCCTCGCCGATGAGTTTCTGCCGGAACTGCACATACTCGTTCTGCCGTGCCCACATGGCCGCCGTCATCCACTCGCCGAGCTTGAATGCTTCGACTTTGGTGAGCGATTCGGGCGCCTCGATCATCTTCACGAAGATCTCGCCGTAGTCGCCGCTCCAACGCAACTCAGCCTGGATCGTGTGCGCGATGGATTGCACGGACGTGCCGCGCACAATTCGCGAGTTCTGCCGGATTTGTGCCGCCAGATAGAGGAGCGAGAGCACCACCGCGCCCGCACCAACGATCTCGCCGATCGCACCGATCGCTTCCCAGTTCAACTCGGCAACCCTCCAGCACGGCTCGTCGCGATTATCATCAGGAGCAGGAGACGATGCCATTTCGGGGGGAACGATGAACTGGGAGGCGGTGGGCGCGCTCGGGGAATTACTCGGATCGGTCGCCGTGTTCGCGACGCTGGGGTATCTAGCCGTGCAACTGCGCCACGCGAGACGCGAAATGCACCGTTCGATCAGTCAGGGTCGCGGCCA
>QJXZ01000049.1 GCA_003248125.1 Gammaproteobacteria bacterium
CGATCTCGATGAAGCACTGGGGCGCGCCGACTTCGTCACCCTGCACTGCCCCAAGAGTTCCGAGACGATTGGAATGTTTGATGCCGAGCGATTTGCGCGGATGAAACGCGGTGCGTACCTGATCAACACGGCGCGCGGTGGCATCGTTGACGAGGCCGCCCTCTATACCGCGCTTGCCGCGGGCACGCTGGGGGGTGCGGGCATCGACGTCTTTTCACCGGAGCCGCCGATCACCGACAATCCACTCTTCACGTTATCGAATGTGGTGACGGCACCGCACATGGCGGGCAATTCGCGCGAATCTCTCGACCGCGCTGCGCTCACCACCGTGCGCAACCTGCTGACGGTGATCGATGGGGGCGTGCCCGACGCCGAGTTCGTCGTCAACCCCGAGTCGCTTCGCGCTCTAAAGCAGTGACCCGTGACCAGACGTGTGGCTATTCGCTCCGAAGCAGGCTACCGACCGATAAAGCTGAACGCAGGACGGTAGCTGCAAATCGGCTGGTTACCGAGTGAAGCCGCAGATCTCGCGCATCGTGGGTGCCGGCGACCCGTGACCGGTCACCGATCACGGGTCACCGGTCACCGAATTCAGGCGGCGCGGCGCAACGCGTTGAGCTGCCGTCCGATGAAGGCCTTCACCATCTCGTGTGCGCGATCGGTTTGCGGGCCGGGCTTCGCGATCCACTCGTGCACGCAGCCTTCGAACACCTCGAGCTGGCACTCGCCGCCGGACGCGCGGTAAGTCGCGGCGAACTTCTCCTGAATCGGCGGAATGACGTTGTCGTCGATGCCGCCCTGCATGATGAGCATCGGCGGAAGCGATACCGGCTCCTTGCGCTCGAGGATTTCCTGGGGATTGCCTTCGTGGATCAGCTCCCACGGGTTAAAGTAGTTGCGCGATTTCTGCATCATTTCCTCGCGCTTCATCTTCTGCGCCTGCAGGAAGCGCGCGTGCGGATCGCTGATGGGCGAACGCGTCGCGACATAAGCCACCGTCGCATCGATCCCGGACGCTTCGGGCAGCGCAATCGCGTTGTAGCGCGAATCGCGCGGGCGCATTGCAAGAAGCTGCGCGACGTGGCCGCCGCTCGAGCTTCCAAGCACACCAAGGTTGGAAGGGTCCCCGTTCCATTCTTTCGCCTTCATCTTGAGCCAGCGCACGCCGTAGTTCGCATCCTGAACCGATGCCGGATAGGGGTCTTCGGTGGCGAGGCGCAGGTCGATCGCTACGACCAGCACGCCGCTTTTCGCCACCGCTTCATCCATCGGCACGTTGGCCAGGCGATCCTTGCCGTTCCACGCGCCGCCGTGCAGATCGAGCAGCGTCGGGAATGGTCCCGCGCCCTGCGGCTGATAGATGCGCGCCATGAGGGTTCGCTTGGGTGTGCGCCGGAACTCGACGTCCCAGATCTTGAGTTCGTATTTGTTCGCAGGGTTGTAAGTGGCGGCCATGCTGGTATCTCCCAAAAAAGGCGGTTTTGGTTGCGAAGGCAGATCATACCCGTACGTCGGCTTACGGTGGCACGGACCGGCAGCGTCCCGGTAAGTGGCTCACTCATCGAGAAAACGGAACCCGGTGCCGGCACATCGCGGTTAACCCTGTTGCACCGCCGCAGGCCTGCTGGGGCGCGATGCATCGTGCGCCTGATCGTCGGCGCCAAGGGCCTGCACGGGAACGGGACAGACGCTGGGTTCTGTGGCATCTTTGCGTCTCGCCTCGCGGTCCTGCCTAGGTTCTACACACCACCAGGGGGAGTAGCAGAGAAATCGGCTCCGGCTGAGCGGCCCGGTAGCGGACCCGTTGAGGAGCTTGTGTCGTCGTCCGC
>QJXZ01000054.1 GCA_003248125.1 Gammaproteobacteria bacterium
CTAGTCCCGCCGCAACTTCTCCGAGACCGCGATCGGACTCGGATAGCGGAAGATCACCATGTAGGTCGACACCAGGAACGTGAGTACCGTTGCGCCCTGCACGACGTAGCTCGCCGTCTGTGTCATCACGGCGAGACTCGTGGCTTGGTAAACGAGCAGTAGCGAAAACTCGCTCGCTTGCCCGAGCCGGTAGCCGGCTTCCCACGCAACTTTCTCGTCTTCGCCTTGCCAGCCGAGTAGCCCGCGGAAGACCACTGGCTTCGCCAAGACCATGAATACGGCTAGCAGCACCGTCGGCAGCACGACCTGGCCCATGACACCGATGTCGATTGCGGCGCCCACCGAGAAGAAGAACATAACCAAGAAGAAGTCGCGCAGTGGCCGTAGCTCCTCCGCGATGTACGCAGCGATCGGGCTAGTGGCGAGCGAAACGCCGGCCACGAATGCGCCAATCTCGAGGCTCAAGCCGACTGAGCGAGCCACGATGGCCACGCATAGACACCAGCCGATCGCGGCAAGGAAGATGAATTCGTGGAAGGCATCGAAGCGCTGAATCAGCGGTAGCACGACGAAGCGCACGGCCACGAATGCCGCGGCGATGACCGCCGGCAGCGCAACGAAGATCTCGAACACGCTGCCGAGGGCTTCGATCATCGAGCCTCCGGTCTCAGCAATCACGATCAGCGCGAGGATGGCGAACAAGTCCTGAATCAGTAGCAATCCCACCACGATCTCGCCAATGTGCCTGTGATGTAGGACAGTGGTGGGGAGAAGCTTCAGACCGATGATGGTCGACGAAAACATGCAGGCGACGCCGGCCACCCATGCGTCCGTCATGCTGAAGCCGAACGCGAGCATGATGGCAACCGTGATGCCGATGAACACGACCGAGCTGGTGATGGCGGTCACGAATGTCTTGCCGACCATGTTGCGCAGCTTGCTCGGTTGCAGGTCGAGACCGACGAGAAACAGCAAGAAGATGATGCCGATTTCGGCGATTTCGCTGACCAGCTTCGAGTCATTGACGATACCGAGACCGAACGGACCGGCGATGCAGCCGAGCGCGATGTAGGCGACGAGCACTGGCTGCCGAGTGTAGAGCGCGACCGTTGCGAGCAGCGCAGCGCCAGCAAAAATCAGGAAGAAGGATTCGACGATACCTGTGTGCACGGCCGCATTATGTCAGGCCGGAGACCAAGTCGTCAGCGTGCCCTCGAGCCGTTAGCCGCGTGCGACGCGCCGAAAGGCGGGCCGGGATTCGATCGCGGATGCTTGGTAATAGTCGGACATGAGAGCGAATCCGCGGAGCGCCACCGCGACGTTGCGCCCGTCGGGCAGCAGAACGCTGTCGAAACCACAGCGGACGAGGTAGTGCACGATGTCTTCGTGTACGGCACCGGCCGCGCGCAATTGCCCTTCGAACCTGAATCTCGTTCGCAGCAATGTCGCCAACGACAAACCACGGCCGTCGTTGAACGCCGGGAAGCGTATGGCGATCAATGGCAGGCAATCGAGTTGTGGTACAGCGTCTGGCTCGACGTCGACTTCCAGCCACACGCCAATGCGACGCAAACTCGATGTTCGCTGGTCGTCAGTGAGCGCCTGCCAGTGGGGTAACGAGATGATCACGTCACCCGTCGAGGGGACTTCGGCACCGGCCTCGACCCACGACCAATCGTCACGTCGGATTTGGCCCTTCTCAAGCAGCGTCGGCATAGACATCGGCTCTGAACGGTTCGATTCCTATCCGGCGGAAGCAGTCGAGGAACGTTTCGCCACTCTCACGTCGTTCCGCGTAAACCTCGAGAATGCGTTCGATCAC
>QJXZ01000363.1 GCA_003248125.1 Gammaproteobacteria bacterium
GCGCGTGAGGCGGCCACGCGCGATCTCAACCACCAGCACGTCACCATTGCCTAGCGCGACTGGTCCTTCTGGGAATCCGAGGCCGCGTGCAACTACGGTGTGCGTCATCGATATCTCCTTCCCGTTTGTAGCGCGCGCGGTGTATGGTGCGCGCGCAATGAATCTTCACAATCGAACGCCGCATCTTAGCGCGCTCATGGATACCTGCACGCTCATTCGCCGTTCCTGTCGCTGGTGGATTCCCTTGCTGCCGCTGCTTGGTGCCTGCGCGACCGGCCTCGATGCGGGCGACGCGGAATCGATTGCACGTGATGCCGTCGTGGTCGATACGCACATTGACGCGCCCATACGCATCGAGCGCGGCACGGACATCGACGTCACTGTCGAAGGAGGCGGTGGACAGTTCGACCTGCCTCGCGCCGAGCGCGGTGGATTGAACGTGGCCTTCATGTCGATTTTCGTGCCCGCGCAGGTCGATGTGGCCGGGCAGGGCGTCGATTTCGCCGATCGTATGATCGATCACGTCGAGTCGATCGTGACGCGTGCACCGGATCGCGCGGCACTCGTCACTTGCGTTGCCGATGTGATGAAAGTGAAGACGAGTGGCCGCGTTGGCCTTGCCATGGGCATGGAAAACGGTGGCCCGCTCGCCGCCGCGGACGACACAGCCCCACATTTCGCGGCGCGTGGCGTACGGTACGTCACGCTCGCGCACAGCAAGTCGAATGCGCTATCCGATTCGTCGTACGATCGCGAGCGCCCGTGGGGCGGCTTGTCCGATCGCGGGCGTGCGATGGTCCGGCAACTCAACGACCTCGGTGTGATGATCGACGTCTCGCACCTGTCTGACGATGCGTTCTGGGACGTACTAGAAACATCGGCCGTGCCTGTCATCGCGTCGCACTCGGCGGCGCGTCAATTCATTCCCGACTTCGAGCGCAACATGAGCGACGACATGATGCGCGCGCTGGCGGTCGCCGGCGGGGTCATGCAGATCAACTTCGGCGGTAGTTTCGTGAGTGCGGAAGCGCACGCATGGCAGGAGCGCTCGCAGGAGGTGCTGAGGCGCTTCACGGCGGAGTCGGGCGCGGCACCCGACTCACAAGCCGTGCGCGCGTTTCGCGACGAATATCTGGCGGCCAATCCGTACCCGCGACCAACACTCGCGCTGGTGCTCGACCACATCGACCACGCGGTGCGGATCGCCGGCATCGACCATGTTGGACTTGGCTCCGACTTCGACGGCGTCGGCGACACATTGCCGACCGGCATCGGCGACGTCAGCGCATACCCGAACCTGGTACGGGGATTGATCGAACGCGGTTACGAGCGTGCGGCCATAGAGGCAATCCTGGGCGGCAACTTGCTGCGCGTGTGGCGGGCGGCCGAGGCCTACGGTGCGCAACACAACGGGCCGGTGCGCTGTGCGCAGTGATGTCGCGCGGATTGCGCTGCGCGCAATGGTTAACCGGCGGTGATCGATAATTAGGCAGATTATGCACAGGAGGGCTGGCCGCAAGCACACGATCAGCTCTTTAGGTTCGATTTAGGATTGTAACGTAACCTGTTGAATCGAAATAATTAATTCAATCGCATTACAGAGGAATGGCGTTTTGAGCGCTGTCGGCTGCCTGCGACCGACAATCTATCCCCAGAGTTATCCACAAGGAATCAAGCGGCTATTCGCCGTTCATTCACCGGCCAGCCAGTCGCGCGGCGGCAAAAACTGCTCATAGAGTGCGGCCTCGGCGCTGCCCGGCGCAGGCCGGTAGTCGTAGCGCCAAGCGGCGAGTGGCGGTAACGAGGCGAGTACGGACTCAACGCGGCGGCCAGACTGCAAGCCGTAGCGCGTGCCGCGGTCGATGGCAAGGTTGAACTCTGCGTAGCGGCCGCGGCGGTACAGCTGGAAATCACGCTCGCGGGTGCCGTAAGCGGTATCGCATCGACGCTCGAAAATCGGCACGTAGGCCGGTAGGAATCGATCCCCAACTGCACGTACGAACGCGTAGCTCGCCGCCCAGCCGCCCGTGGTCCAATCGTCGAAAAACAACCCGCCAATTCCCCTGGCTTCGTTGCGATGGGTCAGAAAGAAGTACTCGTCGCACGCGCGTTTGAGCGAAGGGTAGATGTCGCTACCGAACGGATCGCACGCCGCCTTTGCTTCGCGGTGCCAATGTGCGCAGTCCTCGACGAAGCCGTAGTACGGCGTCAGGTCGAAGCCGCCGCCGAAGTACCACTCCGGTCGATCACCGTCGACCAAGAACAAGCGCAAGTTCATGTGTGTGGTCGGCACATACGGATTGCGAGGGTGGACAATGAGTGAGATCGCGGCGGCCTGAAATCCACGTCCAGCGAGGTGTGGGTTGCGTTCTGTGGCAGCCGGCGGCAGTGATCTGCCGACACTGTGCGTGAACTGAACGGCGGCTTTCTCGATTCGTGCGCCACCTTCCATCACGCGCGGGCGCGCGAGACCGCCGTCGGGTGCAGGCAGATCGTGCCTGGAGAACTCGGCCTCGCCGTCCAGGCGCTCGAGTGCGGCGCAAATCGTGTCTTGCAAGGCCATGAAGTAGGCGCGTGGTGCGTCGATTGCCGGCGTCTCGTCCATGCTGATCAATCCTCGGGCAGGGCAGCGATTATCTCGGTTTGGGCGCGCGCTGTCGCTTGGGCGACTTGCAGGGGCGTGTTAGCGTCGTCGCGCATGGCCGCCTTTACATTTCCCGGTGCCGCGCAATTCGCGGTCGAACTGATCGAAGTCGGCGATCAACGCGCGGCGCTGTTCGAAGCCGAGCGCGCGCTCGTCGAGCATGCCGTCGAGAAGCGTCAATGCGAGTTTGCGAGTGGCCGCGTTGCTGCGCACCGGGTAATGAGTCGTCTCGGACTCGAGATCGCGCCGGTATTGGCAGACGGTCGCGCACCGCGTTGGCCAGAGGGGCATCTGGGCAGCATCGCGCACACCAACCAATGGGCGATGGCGACACTCGCTGCGCGCGCAACGACCGCCGGTGTCGGGCTCGATATCGAGCGTCACGACCGTATGCGAGCGGAAATGCTGCACTTGGTGTTGACGCCCGCGGAACTCGAAGCCGATGCCGATCCCGCCCATGGTCTGGTCAAGTTCAGCGCCAAAGAAACGGTCTACAAGGCAGTGAATCCATTGGTCGGCACGTACATCGGCTTCCGCGAGGTGGAGATCGACCTGCGCGGCGACTCGTTTCGCGCACGGTATGTCGGCAGCAAATCGGGACTCACCGTGATGAACGACGGCGTCGGTGTCATTGCGCAGCATGCCGGGTTCGTTGCCACGCTGTTCTGGCTACCGCCTGGCCTGCGATAGACTGCGCGGTCCAAATCCGCAGGGACGAATAATGGTCGGAATCACTGCATTCGGTGCTTACTTGCCACGCCTGCGACTGGCCCGCAAGGCCATCGTGGACGCTCACGTTTGGGCCGATCCCGCGCTGCGCGGCAAAGCAAAAGGCGAACGCGCGATGTGTAACTGGGACGAGGACGCAGTAACGATGGGTGTCGAGGCGGCACGCCACTGTCTCGACGCTCGCGCGACCAAGCCTGAGGTCGTTTACTTCGCCAGCACCAGTGCGCCGTTCGCCGATCGGCAAAATGCCGGCATCGTCGCGACCGCATTGTCACTTTCCGAGGAGATCGCCAGCGTCGATGTCGGTGCGTCGCAGCGTGCGGGCACGACGGCATTGATCCAAGCGCTTGCGGCGGCAAACGGCGGTCTCTATGAGGAAGGCATCGTTATCGCCTCCGACAAGCGACACACGCGCGCAGCCAGCAATGGTGAACTCGCCTATGGCGACGGTGCGGTTGCGATGACAGTCGGCGGCGATGGCGTCATCGCCGGTTTGCGTGCGGTGCACACGGCGACAGTCGACTTCGTCGATCACTTCCGAGGTACGGGCCAAGAATTCGACTACGGTTGGGAAGAGCGTTGGATACGCGACGAAGGGTTGGCGAAGATCGTACCGCCGGCGATCATCAAGGCGCTGACCAAGGCGGGCGTCGAGGCCGGCCACGTTGCGCACCTCGTGATGCCGTCGACCATCGCGCGCGCAGTCGACGGTGTCGCCAAAGCGGCCGGCATTCCAGCCAGTGCGGTTCGTGACAATCTGCACGCGAATTGCGGGGAGACCGGAGCGGCGCATCCATTGCTGATGCTGGCGCACGTACTCGAGGAGCATGCGAGCGCGGGCGACGTGATCGTGGTGGTGGGTTTCGGCCAGGGTTGCGACGTGCTCGTGTTGGAAGCGACCGATGCGCTTGCCGATCACCCCAAGCATGGCGGTGTGTCGGCCGCACTTGCATCGCGGCAACCGGAAACCAACTACCAGAAGTATCTCGCCTTCAACGAGCTGATTGCGCTCGACAAAGGTATGCGGGCCGAGCGCGACGATTACAAGACAGCACTGACAGTCACCTACCGACGCCGCGACATGCTGCTCGGCCTCGTCGGCGGGCGCTGTACCCAGTGCGGCACGCTGCAGTTTCCGCGGGCCGATGTCTGCGTAAACCCGCAATGCAAGGCGATGCACACACAGGAACCACACAATTTCCGCGAGGCGCCGGCCAAAGTGCTGACTTGGTCTGCCGACTACCTGACCTATACGCCCGACCCGCCATCTCATTACGGCATGATCAGTTTCGATGACGGCGGACGGTTCATGACCGACTTCACCGACGTCAACGTCGGCGAGATCGAGGTGGGCATGCCGGTGCGGATGGTATTTCGGATCAAATCCATTGATCATTTGCGCGGCTTCGTCCGATATTTCTGGAAGGCCGTGCCTGCCCGCACGGCCACCGCCGGATAGCGCAGGAGACACAACATGGCACGTGGCATCAAAGACAAAGTCGCGATTCTCGGAATGGGCTGTTCGAAGTTCGGCGAAAGGTGGGACTGCGGCGCCGAAGAGCTCATGGTGGAAGCATTCAGCGAAGCCATCGATGACGCGGGCATCGACGTCAGCGAGATCGATGCGGCATGGTTCTCTACCCACTACGAAGAGATCAACGTCGGCAAGGGCGGGCTGCCGCTCTCGATCGCGCTCCGGCTGCCGAACATTGCGGTCACACGCGTCGAGAACTTCTGTGCGTCCGGAAGTGAGGCGTTCCGCGGTGCGGTCTATGCGGTCGCATCCGGGGCCTGCGACATCGCACTGGCACTCGGTGTGGAAAAGCTCAAGGACACCGGCTACGGCGGTCTGCCCGGCAATCTGGGCGGCACGCTCACGCCGCAATGGAGCGCGAATGGCTCGGCGCCCGGCAACTTCGCGCAATTGGCAAGCGCGTATCGGGCCAAACACAAGGTCAATCGTGACGATCTGAAACGCGCGATCGCACACGTGTCGGTGAAGAGCCACGCCAATGGCGTGAAGAACCCGAAGGCGCACCTGCGCAAGGCAATAACCGAGGACGACGCCTTGAATGCCCCCATGGTTGCGGAACCACTCGGGCTATTCGATTGCTGCGGTGTGTCCGATGGTGCTGCGGCCGCGCTCGTCACCACGCCGGAGATCGCAAAGCGGCTCGGTAAGCACAACCTGGTGACCGTCAAGGCATTGCAGCTCGCGCTCTCCAACGGCTCCGAGTCCGGCTACAACAGCTGGGACGGCAGCTACTTCCACACCACACGCATTGCGGCCGCGAAGGCATACAAGGAAGCCGGCATCGAGAAACCGCGGCAACAGGTGAGCATGTTCGAGTGCCACGATTGTTTCTCGATCACCGAGCTCGTCACGATGGAAGACCTACAGCTATCACCGGAAGGTGGCGCCATCGAGGACGTGATGGACGGGTTCTACGATGCGAGTGGGCAAATTCCCTGCCAGATCGATGGCGGGCTGAAATGCTTTGGCCATCCGATCGGCGCATCGGGCATCCGCATGCTCTACGAGATGTACCTGCAGCTTCAGGGTAGGGCGGGCGATCGGCAGCTCGCCAATCCCTCGGTGGGTATGACCCACAACCTCGGCGGATCGCCCATGTCCAACGTTGCCGCCGTGTGCATCGTAGGCGCGTACGGCTGAAACCGATCTCCGAATACCGCGCGGTTGTAGGCCGCACCCAGGCGCTGCTCGACCGGGCCGCGTCGAACGTGCGTACCGTATCGGTCGGCGATCCAATCGATAGCGCACAGATCCAGCTCTACGATCTCGCGTTCTCGGCGGCCGAGATGGAAGCGGCGCGGGTGGCGCTCGAGTACGGCGATGCGACGGCCGCGGAACCAGAGTTGCGCGCCGATCTCGCGCGCTTTTTCGTCGCCGACGCGATCGGCAACGTGCTGCAACGACTTCGTATTCGTAGTGCCGATTACGGGTTGCAACCGACCGACCTGGACACTGGCGATCTCACCGAAGCATCACAAGCGGCATTCATCGAGCGGCTGGGCACGGCCAT
The DNA here is from genome assembly GCA_003248125.1 of Gammaproteobacteria bacterium. GTDB lineage: Bacteria > Pseudomonadota > Gammaproteobacteria > Pseudomonadales > Azotimanducaceae > SZUA-521. The sequence continues at coordinate 6,418 of QJXZ01000363.1, forward strand.
GGTCGAGCGAACCGGCACGCCATTGCCGGATCTGCTCGACGAAGAAAAGTCGATGATGCGCGCTACGTTTCGGCAATTTGCCGACGAACGTGTAGCGCACATCGCGGAACGGGTGCATCGGGAAGATGCCATGATTCCCGACGATGTCATCGAGGGGCTGAAGTCCCTGGGTTGTTTCGGGCTTTCCGTACCGCAGCGATTTGGTGGACTCAATCCCGACGACGGTGACGACAGTCTCGGCATGGTGGTGGTCACCGAGGAACTCTCGCGCGGCTCGCTGGGTGCGGCCGGTAGTTTGATTACGCGTCCCGAGATCATGGCACGCGCTCTGCTCGAAGGTGGCACCGAGGCGCAGAAGCGAAGATGGCTGCCCGCGCTGGCCGCCGGCGAGCCGTTGTGTGCAATTTCCGTTACGGAGCCAAACACTGGTTCCGACGTGGCCTCGGTGGCGCTGAAAGCCACCCGTACCGACGGCGGCTGGCGACTCAATGGCGGCAAGACCTGGTGCACGTTCGCAGGCAAGGCAGGGGTCATTCTGGTGCTCGCACGGACCGACGCGAACGTCAAACCGCCGCACCGCGGCCTATCGCTGTTCTTGGTCGAGAAGCCGTCGACCGACGACCACGTCTTCGAATTCTCGCAAGCCCATGGTGGGCGCGTGACTGGGCGCGCCATTTCGACGCTCGGCTACCGGGGCATGCACAGCTTCGAGATGTTCTACGACGATTTCTTCGTACCGAACGACCATGTGGTGGGCGAGGAGGAGGGCCTCGGCAAGGGTTTCTACTTCACCATGCGCGGGTTCGCCGGTGGTCGAATTCAGACCGCAGCGCGCGCGACCGGTCTCATGCAGGCAGCCTTCGAACGCGCGGTGAGCTACGCTCAGGAACGTCGTGTGTTCAATCGCAGGGTCGCAAGCTTCCCACTGACACTCGCCAAACTCGCACGTATGGGTGCATACATCACGATCTGTCGACAGTTCAGCTACGCCGTTGCGCGGTTGATGGATGCCGGCCGCGCACAGATGGAAGCGAGCCTGGTCAAGCTACTCGCTTGCAAGCATGCGGAATGGGTGACGCGCGAAGCACTGCAAATCCACGGCGGTATGGGCTATGCCGAGGAATCGGCCGTCAGCCGCTACTACGTCGATGCGCGTGTGTTGTCGATCTTCGAAGGCGCGGAAGAGACGCTCGCGCTGCGCGTGGTCGGCAAGTCGCTGCTCGAGAATCGCTGAGATCAGTCGACTACGTTGTTGCCGCCGTCATCGAGGCGGCCAGGACGCTGCCAATAGCGGTATTGCGGCGTAAAGGTCTGGCTGTCGATACCGCCAAGCGCCAGCAGCGGCCAGATAGAGCAGTACAGATCGCCCGGGCCGAACATGCACGCATTGAGTCGCACGACGCTGTCGCCAAGGCGGCCGTACGCAACCGCGCCGGGTACGTTGCGTTCGCCTTCGATGACCGTTTGCTCACGAATGTAGTCACCGCCACCGTGCGAGGCCAGTCGGAATCGCCAGCCGCGCGAGTTGGCGAACGCACGTTGAACATCGGGCGGATCCTTCGACACCAGCACCACCGACATCACCGACTCGAGGTGTGGCAGAAAGCCGTTGAATCCATCCGCCCAGAGCGTGCAGTAGCGACAGCCTTGACCCATGTTGTGGATCAGGAGCAATCGATCCTTGTCACCAAACAACGCGCGCATGCTGGTGCGACCGTCGAGGGTGTCGAACCCGTAGTCGGACACCGGTTTGCCGGGGCTCTGCTTGCGCAGCGCGTTCAAGCGTCCGGTGAGTTCGAAAATCTCCCGTTCGAGCGACGCGACCTCCTGCCAGACGTGCTCTGCCGACATGGCTTTCTCCCCTCAACTCATGGCGTGACTGTTTTCCAGATCGGACTTCAAGTCCCTTGCAGCAAGCAGATAGAGACCAGCGGAGATCACATTGAATACCAAAACACCCACCAACGCCCAGCGCAGCGACTCGGCACCGAGATCGGTGAATGCGTTCAGCAAGTCCGACAGTATGCCCGTGAACCAGGGCCCCAGCCCCATGCCGATCAGATTCAGCACGAACAGCAAGATGCTCGCCGCGAGCGCGCGCATGCGGAGCCCCACCAATCCTTGAGTCATCGAGAACGTGGGACCAAGGTAGTAGGAGTTGAGGATGTAAGGCATCACGTAGACGATCAGCGCGATGACCGGATCGTGCCAGAGATAGGCGAAGGCGGCGAAAGGCACAGACGTCAACGTCGCGATACCCGGCAACCACACGTACCAGCGAACGTCTCGCTCGCCGAGCTTGTCGGCGAAATAGCCGCCCGTGAACGTACCGAGCATGCCGGCGAAGCCGAGCCAAAACAGCCCCTGGCCAATCTGCAACGTGGTCCAGTCGTGACTACGGATGAACATCGGCGGTATCCACGCGCCGACGCCGTACCCGACGAATGCATGGGTTGCGGCACCGAGCGACATCCACTTGAAGCTCTTGCGGCCCCACAGGTACCGAAACACGTCGGCCACCGGTGGCGCATCGGCCCTTGCCTCGACGGCCGCTTCGCTCGCGCCGCGCGGCGGCTCTACCAATGTGAATCGCACGATCAAGGCCATCGCGACGCCCGGCACGCCGACCACGAAGAACGCCGTACGCCAGTCGAAGACTTCGTTGATCCAGCCGCCGGCGAGATTTCCGATCATGGTGCCTACGGGAATGCCGAGTGCGTAGATGCCGAGCGCGGTAGCGCGCTGATGAGGCGGGAACAGATCGGAGATCATCGAGTGGGCGGGAGGGCTGCCGCCGGCTTCGCCGACCGCGACCCCGATGCGAGCCATCAGCAATTGCACGAAATTCTGCGCGTACCCGCAGATCGCCGTCATGCCGCTCCAGAGCGTCAAGCAAACGGCGAGAATGTTGCGCCGCACACCTCGGTCGGCGAGTCGTGCGATGGGAATGCCGAGAAAGGTGTAGAACAGCGCGAATGCGAGTCCGCCCATGAAACCGATCTGAGAATCGGACAGATCGAGCTCACGTTTGATGGGTTCGGCGAGGATGCCGAGAATCGATCGGTCGATGAAGTTGAATACGTAGACTAGGAACAAGACGCCCAGCGCGTACCACTTGTACAGACCAGAGGTACCCACTGCTTGCGGCGTCATCCGCCCTCCCGTCGCTGACACGTGAGTCTGCCGAAGCCTCGAACCGATTGCTAGAATGCCGCGTCGTTCGACACCGATGGAGCAGTGTGTGGATCTTTCCTTCAGCGAAGCCGACCGCCGCTTTCAAAGCGAGCTGAGAGATTGGCTGGCAACCGCTTGGCCGGAAGAAGTGCGCCGTCGACAGGCGCGCAGCGCACTCGGCAAACTCACGAAAGAAGACCACGTGCGCTGGCAGAAGGCGCTCGCCGCCAAAGGATGGGCCGCAGTGAACTGGCCGAAGGAGCATGGCGGTGCCGAATTCACGCCGACACAGAAATACATCTTCGATCTCGAGCGCGCCCGAGTTGGCGCGCCGGGCGTGGTGCCTTTCGGCATGACGATGGTTGCACCGGTGATCATGAAGTTCGGCACGGCGGCGCAGAAGAGGAAATACTTGCCCGACATCCTCGCGAGCAACGTGTGGTGGTGCCAGGGTTATTCCGAACCCGGCGCGGGATCGGATTTGGCGTCGCTCAAGACCAAAGCCGAAGACAGAGGCGATCACTATCTCGTCAACGGCGTCAAGACCTGGACCACCATGGCGCAATATGCAGACATGATGTTCTGCCTGGTGCGGACGAGCCAAGAAAGCATTCGGCAGATGGGCATCAGCTTCCTACTGATCGACATGAAATCGCCCGGCATTTCGGTGAACCCCATCATCACGCTCGATCAGCCGAGCGAAGGGCACCAAGAAATCAACATGGTCTATTTCCAGGACGTCGAGGTGCCGAAGGAGAATCTGGTCGGCGAAGAAGGTAAAGGCTGGACATGTGCCAAGTACTTGCTCGAGTTCGAGCGTGGTAACGCCTATTCGCCGGCACTGAAAGGGGCGCTCGCGCACGTACGCGCGATGGCAAGTCGGGAGGCCGACGGCAATGGCAAGCGTCTGGCCACCGACGCATCGTTCAAGGCACGCATCGACGACGTCGAAGTGCAGATCCTGGCGCTCGAATTCACCGAGCTTCGCATCCTCGGCGCCCTCGCTGCCGGTCAAAACGTGGGACCCGAATCGTCGCTGTTGAAGACGCGCGGTACAGAGCTGCAGCAAGCGGTAACAGAGCTCGCGATGGAAACGAACGGCTATTACGCGAACCCGTTCGATGCATCGGAACCGGTGGCGGGCGACAACTTCAAACCCATCGGTCCAGCCTACGCGAATGGCGTCGCGCAGGACTATTTCAACACGCGCAAGGTATCGATCTACGCTGGCTCGAACGAAATCCAGCGCAACATCATGGCGAAACTGGTGCTCGGCCTGGGCTGAGCAAGCCGACATCCGCCAGCACATTGTCGATGGTGGTGAAGGAGAAGTCGCCGAGCAGGCGCCGCAATCGGTGCTCGCATGCACCGAGCTTGTTGTAGTGTCGGAATCGCGACAGCAACGGTGCATCGATGCGCGGCTGCTCGGGATCGAGTTCCCACGGATGTAGGTAGAAAACGAACGGTGCGCCCGACGCGTTGCGCTTACGCAACAGCGCGTTCGTTAGCGGATACGGGTACAGGCGAAAGTACCCGCCGCCCGACACGGGGACGCGCACGCCCAGGACTTCGACCACGGTCATTGGAAACTCGACGATGCTGGCACCGCAAGGTGCGGTGAGCACGTGAGGGTGCTCACTGTCGACCTCGGTACCGTAAAGGTCGTGCTTGACCGGAAACAGCGACGAGTCGTAGCGGAAACCGCACTCGACCAGTACATCGAGTGCCCAGCGCGATTGGTCGGTGATCGAGAAACTCGCGGCTCGGTAGCCATCGACCGCCGCACCGCACTGATCCTCCAACAATAATTTGGCACGTTGGGTTTCTGCGCGGAATTCGTCGATCGACTGCTGATAGATGAGTTGATGGCTGAAGCCGTGACAAGCAATCTCGTGGCCCTGGTCGGCAATCGCACGCACGACGTTTGGATATCGCTCCGCAACCCAACCGAGCACGAAGAACGTCGCCGACGTGTTCGATTCGGACAAGAGTGCTAGCGTCTTGTCGGTATTCGCCTCGACGCGCGATTCAAATGACGGCCAACTGGCGCGGCTGATCTGCTGCCGGAAGGCCGACACGTGGAAGTAGTCTTCCACGTCGATCGAAAGCGCGTTGCGCACGACCTATCTTGCGCCTTCGCCGACCAGCACCACATCGATCGTCTGGATCAAGATGATCAGATCCAGCAGCACGCTGTGGTTCTTCAAATAGTACAGGTCGTACTGCAGCTTCTCTTTCGCATCATCGAGCGATGCACCATACGGATAACACAGCTGTGCCCAACCGGTGAGCCCCGGCTTGATGCGATGTCGGTGCTCGTAGTAGGGGATCTTTTCGCTCAAATCGGTGACGAACTCCGGCCGTTCCGGACGCGGGCCGACGAAACTCATGTCGCCGCGCAGCACATTGAAGATCTGTGGCAGCTCGTCGATGCGTGCGGCGCGGATGAAACGCCCAACGCGGGTGACGCGCGGATCGTTACGGGCAGCCCAAACGGCTTGGCCGTCGGACTCTGCGTCGAGCGTCATGCTGCGAAACTTGGTGACCGCGAAGTAGTGGCCATCGAGACCGACGCGCTGTTGACGGTACAGCACGCTGCCGCGGAAGCCGCTCTCCATCCAGATCGCCAGCGCCGTGAGCAACATGAAGGGCCAGGCAACCGCGAGCAGGCCCAAGCTCGCAACTACGTCGAAAATGCGCTTCGACGAAACGCGCAGACCGCCGCGGACGAAGCCGTCGGAGAACACCATCCAAGATGGCTGGAGCAGGTCGATGTCGAGCTTGCCGGCTTCGCGCTCGATGAAAGCCTGAACGTCGGTCACCAGAATGCCGGCCATACGACAATCGAGCAGTGCATCGAGCGGCAGGCCGCCGGTGCTGGCGCCGCGCCGGCGCTCGTCGACCGCGACCACTATTTCCTGCACGCGATTGGCTTCGCAGAAGTCGAGTAGCGGCTCGTTGAACGAGATGACCGGCGCGCCATGCGCGGAGACGAGATCGACAGCATTGTCGAGGCCCACGTAGCCGACAACACGAAAGCCACGCTGGTCGTAGCGGCGCCGCATGCGCGATGCGATCTTGACGGCGCGCGCGCCGGTACCCAGCACCAACACACGGCGCTTCATGGCTTCGTGATCGAGCAAACCGAGCGCAAACCATCGGTACATGCCGATCAGCACGAACGCCGTCACCGCCGAGATCGCGAGTACGCCACGGTCGAGCGCGAGCTCGGGTAACAGGTAGTAGACGATCGCCGCGCCGATACTACCCACCAAGAAGATGGCGACGGCCGACCGCAACATCATCCCGGTATAGCCTTCGCGTACGTAAGCTTCGTAGACCCCCATGGCGGCCATGCTGACGATCAAAATGGCGGCATACAGCAACGCGTCGCCGGCAAGCGCGGGGTCAGTGAGCGGCGCCGCATCGAGCCAATGGGCGATGTAGACCGCGGCGATGGCAATCACGAAGTCGCACACCGCCATCAACAGATGCGGCGTGTGCACGTAATGCCTCAGGATGCGGACGTGCGGCACTTCGGGTATTGGTTCCCGATCTCGGAAACGGCATTGTGCGGGCAGAGGGCCTCGACGCCAATCACCGCCATGTAAGCCGCTCATCCCAGAACATTCGCATAATAAATATTATGTTAAATAGAAGCCATTACGCGTCGGCCAGATAACCACCCTGCGGCGCATCGTGAGGTACGTTCCAGCCAAAGTAGACTTCCACCTTGCGGATCTTGCCGTTCTCGATCGTCAGCACTTCGGTGTTTCGAAACCTACGCCCCGACGTCGCAGTCCCTTCGTAAGTGACGATGACTTCGTCCTCGTGCGCTATGACGCGGATGAACTCGAACCCCCTGATTGATTCGTTGTTCGGCCAGCAGCGCTCGAAATACGTCGCGCGATCGAGCTGATTGTCCAACGGACTGGTGAAGGAAAAGTCATCGGCAATGACGGCCTCGTTTGCGGCTCGATCGCCACTCGCAAATGCCAAGTAGCTCTGCTTGGCGATCTCAACCGGGCTCACAGCGGCTCCCTTTTTTGATGAATGCGCGCGTATACGTTACCCGACGGCCGCGACGAGCGGCTCGATTGTCGCACCGCAACAGCGCCAGAACGCACCGCACAATTGGCGGCTGGTCATTTTGCCCACTACTCATCCGAATTCGACTTTCCGAACATAAGCCTATGAATTATTGGTGTTTCAGAGGACGACTCCAATCCGACGCCGAACGTATGAAACATGCCCGCTCTGCTGCCGGATGGATGAGCCGCCCTACTTCGTTTGGACTGTTGGCGAATCCGCACGGCCGGCGTGCGTATGCGTGCCTCGATCGTCGACTGGTCGGCCACGGATGAGGTGTGCGGTAAGCTTTGATTCGCACGCAATCATCGGGGGGCACTGCATGGTGCGTCGTGCGGCGAGCATCTTCAGCACATGTGTGTTGCTTTGGTGGGCGACCCCTGCAGTGCCAGCGGAGTCGACCACCTACCGCGTTGCCGGACTCACGCAGCCAGCCACCATTCAGATCGATCGTTGGGGTGTGCCCCACATCTATGCGGGCAACCACTATGACGCTTTCTATCTGCAGGGATTCAACGCCGCGCGCGATCGACTGTGGCAGATCGATACATGGCGGCGGCGTGGGCTTGGCGAGCTGGCCGCCGCATTCGGTCCCTCATTCATCGCGCAAGATCGGGCCGCGCGGCTGTTCCTCTTCCGTGGTGACATGTACCGGGAGTGGCTCGCCTACGGCAGCGACGCCAAACGCATCGCGGAACACTTCGTTGCCGGCATCAATGCATTCATCGACCTGACGGGCGTGCATCCCGAGCTGCTGTCGCCGGAGTTCGCGTTGCTCGACTATGCGCCGGCCCGCTGGCGCGCCGAGGATGTGGTACGTATTCGCCGCCACGGCCTGTGGCGCAACGCCGAAAGCGAGCTGACTCGCGCCCGACTGTGGTGCGAATTCGGCGCCAAGGTCGACGCGCTGCGCAGGGTGCTGGAACCGCCGTGGACGCCCACGGCGCCGGAAGGATTGGATCCATGCAACGTTCCTGATGACGTGCTCCACGACTACCGGCTGGCCAACGCGCCGCTCCGCTTCGAGCCGTTCTCGCAAGCCGCGAGTGCGCAGGATGTCCTCGACATCGGTAGCAACAATTGGGCGATTGCCCCCACTCGAACGGCGACCGGTCGCGCCATACTCGCCAACGATCCGCATCGCGCACACGGCGTACCGTCGCTGCGCTACATCTCTCATCTGTCCGCGCCCGATCTCGACGTGATCGGTGGCGGTGAGCCGGCGCTGCCAGGCATCTCCATCGGCCACAACGACAGGATCGCCTTCGGATTGACCATCTTCGAAATCGACCAAGAAGATCTGTACGTGTATCAAACCGACGACACGGGCGAGCACTACCGTTATCGCGACCAGTGGCAGCAATTCGAGCGCGTGACCGACACCATCGCGGTCCGCGACGGCACTCGCAAACAAGTGGAGTTGGAGTTCACAGTGCACGGTCCGGTGCTGGCGCGCGATGCGGACAACCATCGCGCCTACGCACTACGGGCGGGTTGGCTGGAAGCCGGAATGGCGCCCTACTTCGGCAGCGTCGAGTACATGCGCGCGGAGAACTGGCGGCAATTCGTCGGTGCACTCAATCGGTGGGGCGCGCCCGCCGAAAACCAAGTTTATGCGGACATCGAAGGCAACATCGGCTACAAGCCGGCAGGGCTCTTCCCGCGTCGACGTAGTTGGGACGGCTTGTTGCCGGTGCCGGGCGACGGCCGCTACGAGTGGGATGGCTTCTTCGACATGGACGCACTGCCGGTGGAATTCAATCCGGCACGCGGTTTCATTGCCACCGCAAACGCGATGAATCTGCCCGCCGACTATCCGATCGACGAGCGCCGCGTCGGTTTCGAGTGGACGGCACCCTGGCGTCATCGCCGCATTCACGAAGTATTGGCAGCGCAACCGAAGCACACCATCGCCGACTCGATCGCATTGCAGCGCGACTATGTTTCGGTGTTGGCGCGCGGCATCGTCGATGCAGTCATGCCGACGCTCGATGCAACGCCCGCCAAGACCTTGCTGGCGGGTTGGCATGGCGCACTCGATCGCGACTCGGCGCCGGCGGCGCTATTCATGATTTGGTACGAACGACACTTGAAGCCAGCGTTGTTGGCGGAGCTGGTAGGCGCGGCCGCAGCTACGCGCGTGCGCACCATCGACTCACGCGCTGTGCTCGATCGACTCGAGCGTGAAGCGCCGCGCTGGAAGTCGCTTCTCGATGCAACGCTGGCCGCCGCCTGGTCGGAGGCGCACACACTGCTCGGTGACGACGCCACGCAGTGGCGCTGGGGAGATCTGCACCATATCCGGTTCATTCATCCACTGTTGTCGGTGGCGTCGCCGGATCTCGCTGCGGCAATGGCGCTACCTGTCATGGCCCGCGGCGGTTCTGCCGACACACCGAACAACACGGGTGGTATCGGTTTCGATGTGCAGTCCGGCGCCTCGTTCCGAATGATATTGGACATGGGCAACTGGGACGCAGCGCGGATGACCAACGCACCCGGCCAATCGGGCGACCCGCGCAGTGCGTTCTATGGCAACCTACTCGAGGGCTGGGCGAATGACGCCAGCTTTCCGTTGCTGTATTCGCGCAAAGCGGTCGACGCGGCGACCGTCGCGACGATTCACCTCGAGCCGCGCGCGGACAAGTACGATGAGTGACGACGACCAATCGACCTCCCGCGGCCACCGGCGCTTCGCGCTCGTGTTCGACGTGGTCGTATTCCAGTTCAAGCTGATCGCGGATAGCGTACGCGACCTCCTGTTGAGCCCCGTCTCGATTGTCGCGGCAATATTGGGGCTCGTATCCGGCGGCGATGAGCCCGAGCGTTACTTCGAGCGGTTGAAGCGCTTTGGGCGACGCTCGGACGTATGGATCAATTTGTTCGGCACCTACCGTCGCGGCCCGACGTCGGACGCTATGATCGAGCCCCTCAAAGATCGGGTGTTCGCCGAGTACGAACGCGGCGGTGCGCTCGCCAAGGGCGCACAACGCATCAACGCCGCTCTGGACGAAGCCAATCGGCGCGCAGCCAAAGCGCAACCCAGTGGCGCATCGAGCGGTGCCGACGAGGGATCGGAAGGTCGTGACGGAGATCGATGATGCTGGCTAGGTACTCTCAGATGGCTTCGATTGTGAGCTCTTCGTCGTCGACGAGACGGAAGCCGGCTTCCTCGAGCCGCTGATTGAAGCCACCGTAGACGCTGCCAAGACCATCGAGCACGAAGCGACTGAAGAGCTCCTGCACGATACCGATGGAGTCCGCATCGAGTTTGAGCGAGCGGCACGATTGCACGAACGCGAGCGCGATATTGCGCGGCGAAATTGGTAGATCGGCGCCCGAGAACGTGCGCGCGCCGGCGGCTTCTACTCGCTCGGCGATGCATGCGAGCAACCCGCCGAAATGTGCAGCCGTCTTCTCCGCCATGCGCGCCACCAACACATCGAGCTCGTGTTCGAAGCCTGTCGGGGCGGCCGCGCTCGCCTCGAACCAAGCGTCACGACTACGGTCCATCGCGCGTGCGAAGTGTTTGACGAGGCCTGCACGGCGAAACCTGAGCTCCCGCATGAGATCGAAACAGCGGCGACGTTGGTCGTCAGAGGTCGAGCGATAGGCAAGCTCGAACAGCCCATCTTCGATGTTCAAGTAGAACCCATCCAAGAGATGCAGGAGCTCGCCGGTGACCTGATGATGCGCGGCGCTGATGAGTTCTCGGCCCGCCCGGTCGATGTGCACTCGATGTTCACGCGGTCGCCGCGAGGCTGATGCGGAGCGCGAGATGGGGTTGCGTCGCACGGTCTCTCCGAAGGATCCAAACTGCTCGATCCGGCCCTGAGTGTAGAGCGACGAACGGTCGAAAATATTGACTGGCTGGTCAGCGCGGATGAGACCTGCGTCGCGAGATCACAAACGGCCGCCAAGGGGCCGACACCGATATTACGATTCGCCCTCAATAAGATGATGTAACTGACTGATTATATGAGACTTATTCTGGCGTTTATTCGTCCCGGCGTGCCCTGTGCGTCGATCGACAGTTGTCGCACGCGGGCCTGCCCGTTGCGTTCCAAGTCGGCCAGCCATGTCAACACCTGGTCGAAGCCCTGGTCCTGAAGGACGACGCTCATGCCGCCGCCGGCTTCGTTCTGGTAGCGGGTCAGCTGGATACCTGCACTGGCGGCCGTTTCGGCAATGGCACTCAGCATCGACCCACGCGCGGACGTGGTACCCGTCGGCGCCCGGCCAGCAGCACGCGCCTCGGCTTCGTGCGCACGCAGATAGTCGAGCACACCGAGTGCTTGGGCGTGGCGGGTTTCGGCCTGTGCCGCCCACGTCGAGATTGGCGACCATACTGCGAAGTAGACCAGCGCCGCGCCGACCGCCGCGGCCGCACCAGCGATCAGCCTTTGCTCGCGGCGTTCGAGATCTGCGAACCAACGGCCGACGGCGGACTGCCGCAAATTCGTCAACGGCATCAGCGGGCTCCTCGCATGCGCAGTCGCGCGAAGACTTGATTGCCCTGCTGCTCGGCCGAGCTGATCTCGACGTCGTAGCCACCTTCGGCCAGCGTGCTCTTCACTCCATCGAGCCGATCGAAACCGAGCACAGCCAACTCGGCCGATAGCTCGCTCCGCTCGGCATTGAAGGCAAGACTGCGTACTTCGGCACCGCTGGTGCGGGCGACGGCGCGTGTCAACTCGCCGAGCAGTGTGAAGAATCCTTCCCCGCCGGCATCGGCACCGAGATGTTGCGCGGTCTGGCGATAGATGTTGGTGACGCGTCGGTCGCTCGGGAAGTAGCTGCGATAGAGCGCCTCCGCCTCGGCATTCAAGACGTCCGCGCGATGATCGGCCCACAAACCACGTGCAGCCATACCGAGCAGCGCGACACCGACCCATACGCCTGCCAGCAGGGCGACCGTGCGGAGGCGCTGCCACGCGGCGCTCTTCGGCCGCTCGACCGCAAACTCGCCACTCAGCAAATTGATGTACGGCGAGGACGGATTGAACTTGCGTGCTAGGTATTGCAGGGGCGGCACGGTCGAATCCGAGACCTCGAATGCGAGCGCGGCGGTCGTCGACTGCTGCAGCTCGGCTTGCTCGAGCGCTGTCAAGTCGCCGTTGACGAGCTCGATGTCGCACTGGCCCTCGACATCTGCGACTGCCGCCGCGAGCATCGTCTTGACGTTGACCGCTTCGGTCGCGAGCGCACCGTTCGGCGCCGCCATCAGTGCACGATCGTCGTCGAACAGCACCACGATGCGATCCCGCGCATCGGTTGCGAGCATTCCCACGTCAAGTACCGCGGCGCCCGGCTCGAATCCGAGCGCTCGCACCGCAGCGAGCCAATCGGCGAGCAGTCGTCGCTCGATGGCGACCACCGCAATCGGCTGTCCGCGCGCAATCGGGCCGGTGGCGATATGCATCGCGTCCAAGTCCGCGGCGAGATATTCCTCGAGCACGAACGGCAACGCTTTCCTGACTTGGCCCATGCGCGTGCCCGGCACTTCCAGCACGGCGGACAAGGCGAACTCAGCCGGAATGACCAACACGACGCGATCTGGATCGGCCAACGCTGGGCTGCCGGCCAGTTCTGCGAGCGCGCGCGGCGAACCACTACCCCGACTGTGCAGCTCACCCGCGGCATCGAGCATCACCCAGCTCACGTGTTCGAGCGCAGGGCCCGCGTCGGTGTGCACGGCCGGGTTATCGAGGCGCAGGTAGAGGCGCATCATGCGTCCACCTCTTCCGCCGCGACGGGTGGTGCAATGTGCAGACCGAAGTTGCGCGACACCAGGCTAATGCTGCCGTCAGCAGGGCTGCGATGCAGCACGCTCGTCAGCTCGGTCCGCGCGCCGTTGATCTCGGCCCGCACTTGCACTTCGAAGAACTCACTGGTGACCTTCATAAGCTCGAGACTGCCGCCGAGCTCGGGTACTTCCGCGGCGAGCGTTTGCGCGAGAGCGTTTGCAGCGTCACGGCATCGGCCGTGTTGATGTTGATCCGACCGCCAGTCACCGGGAGCGCGGCCACATGCGGAGCGATGAGCAAGAACTGCTCGGCGCCGATGCCTTCGAGCAGACGCAGCTCGGTGATCGTCGCGGCTGGTCGGTTCGCCGTTCGATACGGCGGCTCCAGTCCGAGGTAGAACTGGTCCTCGGCACCGAAACCGGTGCCTTCGCCATCGGCATCGACCCAGTCCCGCCATCGTTCGGCCACCGCCTGATCGACACCCACGGCCGCCAACAGCGCCCGCAGCGACTCGGTTGCCCGCCGTCCGTCAGCCGCGACCAAGGCGTTCAGATTGAACCGGCCGTCGAGATCACGCAGGCGAATCGTGAGCGCCCCGCCTTCCACCTCGAAAGGTTCGAGCGGCTGCGCCCATGGCTCACTCAGCGAGTCCAGCGCGCGGCTGCCCTCTCGGTTCCAATCCTCGAACAGTAGCTGGCGTGCATAGGCCTCACCGCCGAGCGCGTAGGCGAGTGCTTGGTCGCCGTAGACCACGTGCCGCGTATGCGCGACGACCATGGATTGCTCCGAAAGTAGCCGATAGACGAGCGCACTGACGAGCGCGACGATCAGCAACACACTGATGAGTGCGACACCATTCGCTCGTCTCACGGCCCGCCGACCTCACTCCAACGATTGCCCATCTGCGCAATTTCCCAAATACGCTGCACGTCGCCGAACGGCGCGGCCGTGATTGCCACCTTGATGCCGGCGAGGCGTGTGGCCGGATCCTCGCCAACATCGCCAACGGGAGGCCAATAACCATGCTCATTACCACTGACGTCGACAATCTCGACTTCGAACGCGTCGACATCGGTGAGCAACGTTTGGCGGAGCGGCAGCGTGTCGTTGGCGCGATCGAGCACTGGCCAGATCAACCGCACGAGGGCACCGTCGGCCAATACGTACGCGGTGCGGATCGCCTCGCTGCGCGGTAATGCGAGCGGATTGCGCTGTCCGAGCCTGGTCAATTCGAGCGGCACGTCAGGCGCCACACGCAATGCGGGCAGCTCATCGCCGAGTTCGTCGCGCACCGGGCGTTGTGTCGCCTGCAGGACATCGCGTTGCAGCACGTCCATTGCGCGCTGTAGCTCGGCGAGCCGCGCACCGCGCGCGCTGACGGTATCGCGAACCTCAATTATGCGCGTCATGAGCTGACTGGATGCGAGACCGAGCACCGCGAAGATGCCGAGCGCGACCAAAATCTCGACCAAGGTGAATCCCTGCGATCGCGCGCGCACGTCAGTACCGCCCCACGAATCCGGTCAGCGTATGCACCGTGTGGCGCTCGTCACGATTCGACTCGACAACCACTTCTATGTCGACGCGCCGCAGCAGAGGGTGAGTGGTCGACTCTACCGAGTTGCGCACCACCCAATCGCGCCCCGCCATCGTCACGCGGCGCTCGCCGCGGCCCGTTGGCATCGGCGCTTCGATGTCGAGTCGCGCCATGCGCATCAGCGCGAGTTCGTTGTCGGCGAGCCAGCCCGCCAAGGTTCGCTCCTCCATGTAGGAGACGTTGCGGATCGAGTCGCCGCTACGCGTGTAGACCGTGGTTGCCACGATCGCGAACACGGCGAGTGCGACCAGCAACTCGATGAGCGTGAAGCCGCGGCTCATGGCATTCGCTCGGTCGCGGTCCGCGACAGACCGTCCGAGTGCACGCGCCACAGGCGTGAATCCCAAGTCGGCGTGAAGTCGATATCGAACGGAGTTTGCTCGCCGCTAGACAAGATCAGAATGGCAGGCTGGTCCTTGTTCGCTTCGCTCGCGGGTATCGAGAGGGCCTCGACCTTTACCGTGAGGGTCGCCTCAGTGAGCGTGCGCTCGCGAAAGGTGGCATCTGCGCTGATTTGCCAACGATTCAGATCTGGGTCGAAAACGAGAAAGCGATAGCTGTCGCGATCGATCGCGATCCCCCATTCTTCGTTGCGCGACAAGGCTTCCGTGCGCGCGAGCTCGATCAGCGCGGCAAGCCGTTCGGCCTCGGTTCGCAAATTCTGCTCGCGATCCGCACCAACGAAGCCGAGCACGACGCTGGTGGCAAGCACCGCAACGATGACCATGACCACCAACAGCTCGATGAGCGTGAAGCCCGCATGGCGCGCATCACAACTCCGCGTAGTGAATGTCCGCATCGTAGCCTTCGCCGCCTTCCTGGCCGTCGCGGCCGAGCGAATAGAGCTCGAAGCGACCGCCGTTGTTGAGATAGACGAAGGGCTGGCCCCAAGGATCGACCGGCAGCTTCTTCAAGTAACCGTTGGGGTTGTAGTTCTTCGGCTCCGGGAAACCCGCTGGTTTCTCGACCAACGCCTCCAGCCCTTGATCGGTCGACGGGTAGTTGAAGTTGTCGAGCTTGTACATGTCGAGCGCGTTGCCGACCGCACGAACGTCGTTGCGCGCGGCCTTCAGCCGCGCTTCGTCGTCGCGGCCGATCACGTTCGGAATGATCAACGCGCCCAGGATCCCCATGATGACCACCACCATCAGGATCTCGATCAGCGTGAACCCGGAGTCCTTCGCATGCATGTCAAACCACCAATTGGTTCATACTCAAAATCGGCATCAAGATCGCCAATACGATCAACATCACGAGCCCACCCATCAACAGCAACATCGTCGGCTCGAACATGCGCACCAGCGTCGTGACCATTCGCTCCAGTTCCTTCTGCTGATAGTCGGCGACCTTGCCGAGCATGGTGTCGAGCTCGCCACTCGCCTCACCGCTCGCCACCATGTGCAGCAACATCGGCGGAAAGTGGCCAACGCCATCCAGCGCCGTGCGCAGGCTCGCGCCTTCGCTCACCCGCTGTGTCGCTTCACCGAGCCGCCGGCGCAGCCACCGGTTCGACACCACGTGCCCGGCGATGTTCATGGCGTCCACGAGCGGTACGCCCGACTGCGTCAATATGCTCAGCGTCGAAGCGTACCGCGCCGAATTGGCAGCGCGCGTGAACCGCCTCACGAGCGGCGTCGCCAGTTGGCGCCGGTCCCACTCGAGACGAAAATCGGGCTGCCGGAACAGCCAGCGCACGAAGAACCCGATGCCGACCGCCGCAGCAAGCAGCAACCACGCGTAACTGCGGACGAATGCCGACAGCGAGATCAGTGCCGCGGTCAGCAGCGGCAGGTCCTGGCCCGTGTTTTCGAACACGCGCACGATGTCGGGCACGACATAGACGAGTAGCGCCCCAACGATGGCAAGTGCCAGCAAAAAGAGGACACAGGGATAGAACAGCGCCATCTCGACGTTGCGCCGCGAGTCGAACATGCGTTCGGTGTAGTCGGCGAGATTAGCGAGCACTCGATCGAGATGGCCAGACTGCTCGCCCGCCGACACGGTCGAGCGGTATAACTCCGAGAACGTATTCGGAAAATCGGCGAGGCTCGCCGCCAACGAGCGGCCCTCGAGCACCCGGCTGCGAATGCCCATCACGATCGCGCTCACGTGGCGCTTCTCGGTCTGTTGCGCGACTGCCTTCAGCGATTCTTCGATTGGAAGTCCAGCCGCGATCAGCGTCGCCAATTGGCGCGTGAACAGCGCCTGATCGAGCGCCGACATGCCGCGCCGCAGCCACTGCCAGGACAGTCCGGGTTGCCGACGCGCCTGCTCCGCAGCGGCCTCGACTACCAGCGGCACGAGCCCCTGATCGCGCAACAGTTGCCGGATCTGGCGGCCACTGTCGGCCTCCAGAACGCCTTTCGTCTGGCGCCCACTGGCGTCGAGCGCCGTGTACTCGTAGGCGGCCAAGGTCAATCTTCGAGGGTAACGCGCAGCACTTCTGCCACGGTGGTGACGCCGGCCAGCACCTTCGCGCGGCCATCATCGCGGATGCTCGGCGTGTGCCGGCGCACGTAGCTGGTCAATGCTTGCTCGGCTTCGCGGTCGTGGATCATCTGTCGGAGCGTGTCGTCGATGACGATCATTTCGTAGATGCCGGTGCGACCGCGATAGCCGGTGTGGCCGCAGGCGTCGCAGCCCACCGGCCGATAGAGCCGTGGCGCGCGCGGACCATCGAACTCGAGAAACCGGCACTCCACCGCGTCGGCACGCGCCGCAGCCTTGCAATCGGGGCACAGCACGCGCACCAGCCGCTGCGCCAGCACGCCGACCATGCTCGTCGCGAGCAAGAACGGCTCCACGCCCAGGTCCACCAGCCGCGTGACTGCGCCGACAGCGGTGTTGGTGTGCACGGTGGACATGACCAGATGGCCGGTCAGGCTCGCCTGCACGGCGACCTCGGCGGTCTCCAGGTCGCGAATCTCGCCAACCATCACGACGTCCGGATCTTGGCGCAATATGGCCCGCAAGCCGCGCGCAAACGTCATGTCCGCCTTGGTATTGACTTGCGTCTGCCCGATACCTGGCAGGTGGTACTCGATCGGGTCCTCGACACTCAGGATGTTGATGGCGCCGCTTTCGAGCTCCGCCAAGCTCGCATACAGCGTGGTGGTCTTGCCGGAGCCCGTCGGGCCCGTGACCAGGAAGATGCCGTGCGGCTTGTGCACGACTTCGCGCAGGCGACCCAGCGCTTCTTCGCCCATGCCGAGATTGTTTAGCTTGAGTCGCCCCGCCTGCTTGTCCAAGAGGCGCAACACGACCCGCTCGCCGCTTGCCGCAGGCAGTGTCGCCACGCGAACGTCCACTTCCCGCCCGCCGATTCGAAGCGAGATGCGCCCGTCCTGCGGAACGCGCTTCTCGGCGATGTCGAGCCTTGCCATGACCTTGATGCGCGAGACCAGAAGTGATGCCAAGGCACGCTTCGGTCGCACCACTTCGCGCATGACACCATCGACCCGGAAACGCACCACCAGGTCCTTTTCGAATGTCTCGAGGTGTACATCGGATGCGTTCTCGCGAATCGCCTCCGCCAGCACCGCGTTGATCAACCGAATGATCGGTGCATCGTCTTCCTGGTCGAGCAGGTCCTCGGTCTCCGGTACGGCGTCGGCCAAGCTCGCCAAGTCGAGCTCATCCCCCATGTCCTCGACCATCTGCCTCGCTTGCGAGGAATCACGCGCGTAGGCCGCACCGAGCATCGCTTCGAATTCCTCGTCGCTGACGGCGCGGAGCCGCACCGGCGCACCGGCCACGCGCCGGACCTCGGCCATCACAGTCAGGTTGGGTGCGCGACGGTAGATGACGTCCATGGTCCGGCCGTCCGCTAGCGGCCCGGCGATGGCGACACCGAAGCGGCGCGCGAATGCGAACGGCAATAGCGGCGCCCGCCCTGACGCTGCGACGTCAGCAGCAGCCGAATCGGCGATGGACTCACTCATGGCAAGGCCACGTTTTGACTAAATGTGGCCAAATCATAGCAGTGGCCCGCGCCGCGGTGCTGCTGCGAAGCTCACATCCCGCCACTGGTGCCGGGCGACCGCCAGGTCTATGATCCGCGCCCGCAACAGGAACGACATGGGCACGTGGCCCGAACCGACGCCAATTTCCTAATCGATCTGTTTCGCGAGCAATCGATACCGCTCATGAAGTATCTGACTGCGCGCTTTCGCGACCCGGACGACGCAGCCGAGGTCGCGCAGGAAGCCTGGCTGCGCATTCACCGCCTGGAAGACCCTAGCCGACTGACCAATCCGAAGGCGTTTCTGTTCCAGACGGCGTCGAATCTCGCCATCGATCGGGCGCGCCGCAACGGCGTCGAACGTCGCATCCACCGCGACGTCGTCGACCCCGAGGAAGTGGCCCCATCCGTGGAGCGTGCGGTCGCCGCGAGCGAGTCGCTGAGACTGATCGAGCAGGCGCTGGCCGAGCTACCGAGCAATTGCCGGCAAGCGTTTCTCATGCACCGCGGCCGCGACATGTCCTATCCCGAAATCGCGGAGGCGCTCGGCGTGTCGACCAGCATGGTCGAGAAATACATCATTCGGGCCCTCAAGCACTTTCGCGACAAGCTGAGCATTTGACGCGACCGATGGACGCCGCGACCCCTGCCGCGTTGAGGGACTCGTCGGCAAAATCGTCACATAGGCGATGACCAAAGTAGGACCCCGAGTGACCGAGCAGCGCGAGGCCGAAGACGCAGCCGTGGCGTGGATAGCGCGCCTTGCTGCGCACGACGCATCGGCCGGTGACCGCGCCGCATTCGAGTCGTGGCTCAGCAACGATCGCAGTCATGCCGCTGCATACGCCGCGATGACCGAGCTGTGGCAGACCCTGCGCCCGGTCGCGCGCCGTGCCGCAGCGGTACACACGTCAGCGCGCCGGCGGCGATCCTGGGCAACGCCCGTCGCATTGGCAGCCATACTGATGCTGGCGGCTGGCACATGGATGTGGACCATGGCGCCGACGGTGATAGAGACGGCGGTCGGCGAACAACGCAGCATCGCCCTGGTCGACGGCAGCCACGTCGAGCTCAACACCGCAACGCACATCGAACTCTCAGCGCGAGCGTCGCAGCGCGGCGTACGGCTGCAGTACGGTGAGGCCCACTTCGACGTCGCCCGCGACACCGCTCACCCGTTCAAGGTGACCACGCCACACGGCACGGTGACGGTGCTCGGCACGTCGTTCAACGTCCGCGTGCGCGATCGGGATACCACGGTCGATGTCTTCGAAGGTAGCGTCGATGTGCGATCGAGTGCTGCCGGGATGGCACTCACTGCGGGCGAAGGTGCCGTAGTCGAACTCGGCGCTGAGCCGGTTCCGCACGGCGCGCCGCCACCGGCATGGCACGACGGCCGCCTGCTGTACCGTGACGTCACGCTGGCCGAGTTGATCGCCGATCTCGACCGCTATCTGCCGGCCAAACTCGTACTCGCTGACGACGCACCAACCACACAACGCATTACCGCTTCTCTGCGGCTAGCCGACCAAACCGAAATGCTGGATGCGTTGGCCGAGGTCGTGCCGTTACGTTACACCCAGGTGAATCCGGAGCTGATCATCGTTCGGGCCGGGTAGCCGCCGCCAGGTGTGCACTTTTGCGCTACTCGAGATGCTCGATTAGCATCGCGGCGACGATCACCCTATCGGCGCAGCCCGGTGCTATCCCGTAGTCGACACGCATTCGTCACGCTCGTCTGCTCGATCTGTCTCGGCCTAGCCGTCGACGCGAACGCCGATCTCGATCGCCCCGTCGCCTTCGACATCCCGGCCGGGCCGCTGGCCGATGCACTGCTCGAGTTGGCCTCACAGGCAGGTCTGTCGCTCGTCTTTTCGCGCAACGCCGGCACCACTCGCCATACCGACCGGCTGCGCGGCACGCTGACGCCCCGCGCCGCCCTGGCGAGGCTGATTGGTGATGCCTGCCTTGCCGTCGTCGACATCACGCCAACCCTGATCGCCGTGCGCGAAGGTTGCGCGCACCGCACGACCCCGGCGCGTGCGCCGGTACCGACTGGCATTGCCATGGAAACCGCGGTTCCGCCCGGCGTCGAGGAGATCATTGTCCGTGAACGTTACGTCACGGGATCGCGAATTCGGCTGACCGGCACCGAACCCGCGGCGCACGTCGAGATCATCGATCGCAGCGGCATCGAACTCGCGGGCAATCAGGATATCGGCGAGCTGCTCCGCACGCTGCCGGCGGTCGCGGGGAACTCGACCAGTACGCTGGTGACGAATGGCGGTGACGGCACCGCCAACATCACGCTACGCGGCCTGCCGGCCAGCAACACCCTGGTACTGTTGAACGGCAGGCGCGTCAATGCCGACCCGTGGACCGGCCGATCGGTCGACCTCAATACCATCCCGCTCGGGCTGGTCGACCGGATCGAGGTGTTCAAGGACGGCGCCTCGGCCCTCTATGGCTCCGACGCCATCGCTGGGGTGGTCAACATCGTCACGCAAGGTGAAGTCCAAGGTCTCGCGCTCACCACTTACTACGGTGGCAGCAGCCGTGCGGACCTCGACACCGTCAACGCAAGCATCGTGTACGGCGGCGCGATCGCCGATTTTCGCTACGTGCTCGGTGCCTCCTATTACGAGCAAGATGCGATCTACAGCCGCGATCGCGCACTGTCGAGAAGTTCCGACGACCGTGCCCGAGGCGGTTCGGACAAACGGTCGAGCGCGACTGCGCCTGGGCGGCTCATCGTCGGTGGCACGCCGGTCATCCTTGCCAATTGGGCCGACGATGGTTCGGATCCTGCCGAGTTCCGCCCTGCCACTGCCGACGACTTGTTCGAATACCGGGATTTCACGACATCGGTGGTGCCCTCCGACCGCGCCAGCGTGTTTGCCGATGTCCGGCAACCGCTCGCGATTGGCGAGCTCTATGCCGAGGCGCTGATCACCCACACCCGCAGCGAGAACACCCTCGCACCCACACCGCTGCTGACCGCCTTCGAGCTCCAAGCGCTGACCATTGCCGCGGACGCGGCATTCAATCCGTTCGACATCGCCATCGACGATGCCAGGCGGCGTTTGATCGAGCTCGGCCCTCGTACCCATGCCAACGAGTCCGACACCAGCCGCATCGTCGTTGGCGTCGACGGCGCGTTCGACAGCCTGCATTGGGATGCGAGTTACGGCTACCACGTCACCGAAGCGGATGAACACCGCACCGGCCTCGTGTGGGCGACCGGTGTCGCGCGCGCCATCGGTCCTGCGGGCGACTGCGTCGCGCCTTGCCTGCCGCTCGACCTGTTCGGCCCGCCCGGCAGCATTACGCCAGCGATGCTCGACTATTTGGCCATCGTCACCGATAGCACTGGCCGGAGTACCCTGCAGCACGCCAGCTTCGACCTCGACGTCCCGCTTACGTCGCTGCCCACCGGCGATGTCGAAGTCGCCGCCGGCCTCGAGTATCGGCGCGAGTCGCTGCGCATCGAGCCGGACGAATTGATCGCAACGGCCGATACGCTGGGCGGCAACAACGACAGCCGCTTCGCCGGCTCGCGCCATCTCTGGGAGATGTTCGGCGAAGTCTGGGTGCCGGTTGCGCGTGACCTGCCCTATGTACATCGGCTCGACGCGCAGCTTGCGGTGCGCTGGTCCGAGTACAGTGACTTCGGCACAACCACCAATCCACGTGTGGCCCTGCACTATCGACCCGCACCCGCTTGGATGGTCCGACTCGCCTACACACGCGGCTTCCGTGCACCTACCCTCCGCCAGCTTCACGCGGGACAGAGCCAGTCCTTCGAATTTTTGAATGATCCTTGTGCACTTGCAGACAACGTCGGCGTCATGCCCGGCTGTGTGGTGCAGTCCGACCCGACACTGGTGCAGTTCATGACGGTGCGCAGCGGCAACATGAACCTCGAACCCGAACGTGCGCAGACCTACACGCTAGGACTGGTGTACTCCCCTGGCGAGATGTCCAATCTCCGCACCAGTATCGATTTGTTCCACATCATCGATAAAGACGTCGTCGACGCGAGCGCGCAGTTTCTCATCAACGAAAATGCGGAGTCGCTACGGTTCGCCGACCAGGTCGTCCGCGACCCGCGCGGCAATATTCAGCGGATCGATGCACCATTCCAGAACATCGGTCGTCGCGAAGTCACCGGGCTCGACTTCGAAGCGGACTACATGTTCGCGACCGGATCCACCGGCAGCGTGCATCTCGCGGCACGCGCCACGCACATCCGCGAGTTCGAGGAAAAGTTCGACCCGTCCAGCCAGACCGTGGACTATGCCGGCACCTTTCGCGACGAAGCATCCGCAGGCAACGGTGCCCTACCGGACTGGAAGATCAACTTGTCGGCGATCTGGCAGAACCAGTTCTGGAGCGTCGGGTACCACACTCGGTTCGTGAGTGCGCTCAAGGAAGTGGTGCCGGTGGTGGAACGGCGACGAACCATCGACCACTGGCGCGTCGACCGGCTGCAAGTGTCGTACCTCGGCCCGGCGTCGTGGTGGACCAAGCTGACCATCGGGGTCAACAACATCTGGGATGAAGAACCGCCATTCGCCGCCGCCGCCTTCAACGATAGCTACGACTCGCGCACCTACGACATCACCGGCCGGTATCTCTACCTACAGGCGCAGCGCACGTTCTGATTCCCCACTTGAGTATGATCGGCGCCTCCCTTAACGTTGCGCCGCGCTTGAGGGGATAGGCAGTTGGATTTCATCGGCCGCCACATTCTGTCGGTGGACCAGTTCGACCGCGTCGGCATTGAGCGGCTATTCGAGGTGGCCGACCGTATGGCACCCTATGCGCACCGCGGCCGCATAACGCGTGTGCTCGAGGGCGCGATTCTCGGCAACATGTTTTTCGAACCCAGCACCCGGACACGGGTATCGTTCGGCTGCGCGTTCAATCTGCTGGGTGGTGAAGTCCGCGAGACCACCGAACTCAAGTCTTCGTCGCTGAGCAAGGGCGAATCGCTCTACGACACCGCACGCGTGCTCTCCGGTTATAGCGACATCATCGTCATGCGCCACCCGGAAGCCGGCTCGGTCGCGGAGTTCGCGACCGCAAGCCGCGTGCCCGTCATCAATGGCGGCGATGGGCCAAACGAGCACCCGAGCCAGGCATTGCTCGATCTGTACACCATCAAGAAGGAGTTGGCCGGTAGGGGCCGGGGCATCGACGGATTGCGGATCGCCGTTGTTGGCGACCTCAAGTTCGGCCGGGCCGTGCATTCGTTGTTGAAGCTGCTCGCGCTGTTCGAGGACGTGAGCATCAACCTCGCGGCGCCACCGGGACTCGACGCGCCGCCGGACATCCTCGCGACCCTGACGCAAGCGGGACACACGGTGTCGCTGCACGATCAGCTCAACACCGGCATCCACCACGTCGACATCGTGTACGTGACACGCACCCAAGAAGAACGATTCCCCACCCAGGAAGACGCAGATCGCTACCGCGGACTGTTTCGGCTCAATCAATCCGTGTACACGGAGAACTGCGAACCGAACACCGTCATCATGCATCCCCTACCGCGGGACTCGAGGGCACAAGCCAACGAGTTGGATGCTGACCTCGATCAGAACCCCAATCTGGCGATATTTCGGCAGACCGACAATGGCGTGTTGATTCGAATGGCTTTGTTCGCCTTGATCCTAGACGTTGCCGACGAAGTGGACGACCACGCCCGGCCGGTCACTTGGTACACGGCGAAGCGCATCCCGTCGGTACGCCGCCGCTAGCGAGATCGCCGCCCGATGCCACTCGATATGGGAGCGCGCGTGCTCGCGGTCGTCACCCCACGAGCAATCGCAGGACCTAGAGAAGCTTCTCGAACTCGGGCAGCGCTTGAAAGAGATCGGCAACCAGCCCGTAGTCGGCAACTTGGAAGATCGGTGCATCGGCATCCTTGTTGATGGCGACGATGACCTTCGAATCCTTCATGCCGGCAAGGTGCTGGATGGCACCCGAGATGCCGACCG
>QJXZ01000196.1 GCA_003248125.1 Gammaproteobacteria bacterium
TGTCGGTCAACCGCTTCAGCAACGCTTTGTTGTCGCGGCGACGCTCGAGGTGACGTGCGGTCAAAGGCGTTCTCCCCATCGAGTGGGCGGGCCTTGTACGCCGATTGACCGTGCTTGGGAAGACTGGTCGAGTCTGTCAGCGAGTGTTAGGGTATTGGCACGTCGATGATGGTTGTCCCATGAACCGCTTCACCATCGTCACGACCAATCTCGCGCGCAATCCGGTGCGCACCGCACTCACACTCCTCACCCTCGTCGTCGCATTTTTGCTGTTCATGCTGCTGCGCGCCATTGCGTCGGCATTTGCAGGCGATGTATCCCCGTCGCAAATCGTGCGCCTGCACGTCGATGCCAAGTATTCGATGGTCGACAACGTACCCATTCCGACCATCGGAGCAATTGCGGCAATGCCCGGTATCGTCGCGATCACACCCATGCATTGGTTCGGCGGCTACTACCAGGAACCTCGCCACAGCTTCGCGAAGATGGCGGTCGACCACCAGACGTTTTTCGATGTGTTTCCCGACATCACCGTGGATGAGGCGACGCGGGCACGATTCATGGCGAGCAAGCGCGGCGTGATCGTGGCGGACAGCCTCGCGCGCGAGTTCCGCTGGCGCACGGGAGATGCCATTCCCGTGGTCGGCGATACCTGGCCACGGGCGGATGGCACTTGGAGTTGGCAGTTCGAGCTCGCGGGTACCTACACCGTTGCTTCCGGCAGTCGTGTGCAACCGATGATGGTGATGCGCTTCGACTACTACAGCGATGCGGTCATGGATTGGGCCAAGGACTTCGCGACCTGGGCGGTGGCGCGTGTCGATCCGAACGCCGATGTGGATGCCGTGATTGCGTCGATCGACGGGCGTTTTGCCAACTCGGCGGACCCGATGAAGGCCGTCTCCGAAGACGACTACCGTCGCCAATTTGCCAATCAACTCGGCGACATGGGCACCATCACCACGTTGGTACTGATCGCCGTGTTCTTCACGTTGTTGCTGTTGACCGCCAACGTTGCGTCGCTGTCGTTTCAGGAGCGAGTGCCCGAGTTGGGCGTGCTGAAGACGTTTGGTTATCGAGATCTGCAGGTCGCCGCGCTGGTGATGGCAGAAGCGATCCTGCTGTGTGTGGCGGGTGCGGCGATCGGCGTTTGTCTCGCATTCACGATCGGGCCGTGGCTCGCGTCCACGCTCGAGCTGGTGATGGGTCGCATCGAGCTGTCTTTCAGCGATGCCGCAATTGCGCTCGCCTTGGCGGTGCTCATCGGCGTCATCGTGGCGCTTGCGCCGACCATGGCTGCGCGACGGCTATCCATCGTCGATGCCCTGCGGCAGGGCGGCTGACGATGCTGCGTCAGTTGCTTGCAATCACGGTCATGAATTTCGCGAATCTGCGCCATCGCATCGGCTCGAGCGTCGTGGTCGTGGTTGGCGTCGCGGGTGTGGTCGCGGTGTTGCTTGGCCTACTGGCCATGTCGTCCGGTTTCCGCCGCACACTCACCGACACTGCGCGAGAAGACCGGGCGCTGGTGGTGCGTGGCGCCAGCAACAATGAAATCAGCGGCTGGCTCGGCGCCGACGAAGTCGCCGCAATCGCAGGCACCGAGGGCATCGCGATCGCGAGCGGCGAGATCTACGCCACGCTGGCTGTGACCAAACGCGCATCCGGTGTGGCAACCGACGTGGTGGGTCGCGGAGTCGGCGCCGATGCCTTCGCATTACGGCCGGAGTTGTCGATCGTTCGTGGAAGGCGTTTCGAACCGGGCAAAGCAGAGGTCATCGTCGGGGTCGACGCCTACGCACAGTACGTCGGCTTGGACGTGGGCGATCGGCTAGACGCGCGCAACATGACGTTCACCGTGGTCGGGCACTTTGCCGCCGCCAATACCGCCGTCGAATCGGAGATTTGGATGGATTCCGTCATTGCCCAATCCGTGTACCGGCGCGCGGCGGGGGCGAGCGTGGTGCGCATCAAGCTTGGCCCCGGCGCAACGGCGGATGCAGTGCGGGCGCGGCTCGATGACGATCCGCGCGTGACCGTCACGTTGATCCCCGAAGTGGAGTTCTACGCAGCGCAGTCTGCTGCGCGTGCGGCCCTGATCGATGCGTTCGCCTATGCGATTGCCGCCATCATGGCAATCGGCGCCATAGCAGCCGCACTCAACACGATGTACACCGCAGTCAGTCGTCGCACGTACGAGATCGGCACATTGCGAGCAATGGGCTTCGACAGTGTTGCAATCGTTGCGTCGGTGTTGGGCGAGGCCTTGCTGCTTGCCGGCTGCGGCGGGTTGATCGGCGCCGCTGCCGTCTACCTGATGCTCGACGGTGTCACCACGTCGACCTTCAACAATGCCGCCGACTCCCAAGTTGCGTTCGCCTTCCTGTTGACGCCTCGGCTGATCGCGACCGGGGTTGTCGCGGCCGTCGTGATCGGTGCGCTCGGCGGCCTGCTGCCGGCGCTGCGTGCCGCGCGGATGTCCGTCGCCCGGGCGTTGCGACCTTGATCAGACGGTACCGAGTCGAAGGCGGCTCCACTTTGCCTGGCAGATAGCTGTCAAAGTGCGCTATCGCTTGTATCGTCTTCGGTCTGCGGTTATCGACGGTAGGGCAATGACCGGTGCGTAGTCTCGTCTGGTTTCGCAGCGACCTCCGCGTTGCAGACAATCCGGCACTGTCGGCCGCCATGCGTGATGGCGAAACGGTTGCAGTGTTCGTCACATGCGCAGCGCAGTGGCGTGCGCACGGCGTGGGTGACAATCGGTTGGCCTTCCTGTTGCGCAGCCTTGCTTCGCTGTGCGACGAACTCATGCGTTTGCGTGTGCCGATCAAGTTCCTCGACGCATCGCGTTTTGCCGACGTACCAGACGTCCTGCATCGTCTCTGCGTGGATCTCGGCGCCGATGCCGTTCACTTCAATGCCGAGTATCCGATCGACGAACAGCGCCGCGACGACGCCGTGCGTGCCACACTACTCGCCGGTGGTATCCATGTGCGCCGGCATGAAGGCGGGGTGATGTTGCCGCCAGGCTCGGCGACCACCGCGGCAGGCAAGCCCTATACTGTGTACACGCCATTCAAGCGCCGGTTTCTCGAACGCTTGTCGCCGGCTGCGCTCGAATTGGAGCCAGACCTCGAGCCCCAGCGAGCGCTCGAGGTCGCTAGCGACCCGGTGCCCGCGCGGATTGACGGCGTCGACTCGAGCGGGCTTGCCGCGCAATGGCCCGGCGGCGAGCGTGAGGCGAGCCGACGCCTCGAAACTTTCGTTGCCGAACGCATCGCGCGTTACGCGGAGATGCGCGACCGACCGGGCAGTGACGGCACGAGCATGCTATCGCCCTATCTTTCCATTGGTGCCATATCGGCGCGCCGTTGCTACGTCGCCGCACTCGGCCGAGGCTCGGGTCGCGAGCAGTTTCGCAGTGAGCTGGTGTGGCGTGAGTTCTATCAGCACGTGACGGCGGTGTTTCCACACATCAGTCGCGGCCATGCATTCCGCCGCGAATACGATGACGTCGGCTGGCGTGACGACCGTCACGCACTCGCGGCGTGGAAAGAAGGGCGAACGGGCTATCCGCTGGTGGATGCTGGGATGCGTCAGTTGATGGCCATCGGCTGGATGCACAACCGCGTGCGGATGGTGACGGCCATGTTCTTGACCAAGCACCTGCTCATCGATTGGCGGGAAGGTGAGCGCCACTTCATGAACGTGTTGGTCGACGGCGACTTTGCCGCCAATAACGGCGGCTGGCAGTGGAGCGCATCGACTGGCACCGACGCGGCGCCGTACTTTCGCATCTTCAATCCGGTAACCCAAGCCGCGAAATGCGATCCGGATGGTGCGTATGTCAAGCGCTGGGTACCCGAACTCGCTTCGCTGACGGGTCGCGCGTTGTTCGAACCGTGGCGAACGCCGTTACTCGCGCCCGGCTACCCGCCACCGATCGTCGATCATGCATACGGAAGGAAGCGCGCGCTTGCGACATTTGCGGAGGTAAAGAGATGAGCAGGCTGTCGGTGCGACGGTCAAGCGCCTGGTCGGTAGAGGAAGTGGAGCGTTTCTTGGATCTGAGCGTGCTGCCCATTCGGCTCGGTTGCCTCGGTGCAGACGGCACGCCATTGGTCGTTTCGCTCTGGTATCTGTTCGAAGATGGCCGGTTCTGGTGCGCGTTGCACGAGTCCGCCGCGGTGTTGCGACATCTCCGCCGCGATGGTCGATGCGGCTTCGAAGTCGCCGGCGATGGCGCGCCGTATCAAGGCGTGCGCGGGCAAGCAGTAGCCAGTATTGAGCGAACACGCGGCGCCGACGTGCTGGATGCCCTGCTGGCTCGCTACGGGGTGCGAGACGACTCGAAACTCGCGCGCTGGCTACGATCGCGGCGCAGCGAGGAATACGCAGTGGCGCTCGACCCGGTTTGGGTTACCGCCTGGGACTATCGCGAGCGGATGCGCGATGCACGAACCAGTAGTTGAAGGCGATGGTTGCTCAGCGCTGCGCGACGTCGAGTGTTTCGCGCAACCGGTAGTCCAGTACCCGACCATCGCGGTTCGTACTCAATCCCGTCCAGAAACTGTCGCGGTAGCGCAGATGGATGACAAACGACGGTCCGGTCAGCTGCGGCGACGACACATCGGTGGTCAGCGCGATCGGATCGTAGGCGCCGGTCTGGCTGTTCAGCAAGTAGTCGTGCGTGGCGAGAATGGTCGGTGACCAATAAGCATACGTTGCGACACAGCGCGGGAGGCGCAGCTGATCATGCGTTTCGCCCTCGTGGACGTCGAGTGTGAAGGAATCCCCCTGGCGCTGCCCTGTGAGCCGGAATCGTTTGCCGTTTGCCTGTGTCTCACTGTCGATTTCGCGCAGGCAGGTGCCGTGCCAGTGCTCGGTCGACGAATGCCGGTAGCGAAATACGGGCACCATCAACACCTTTACATCGAAGCGTGCCTCTGACGTGGTGATGAAGTGGGTGTCATCCAAGCGCTCGATGGTGAAGATGTGCTCGCCGATGCGTTTGTCGTCGAGATGCACGTCGAACACCCATCGATCCGCGTGAGCCGCGCAGGCGATGAGCGCACTGGTGAGTAGTATCCAACGCATGTCAATTGCCGACCGCGCGCAGACGGACTCGCTCCAACACCCATCCGAGGACCGGCACGTGGCGATAAAAGCCCTCGGTGCTGTCCCAGAAGTCCTGATGGAACCGTACGCGGCCGGCATCGTCGAAGCGCAGTAGTGTCATACCGATGGTGTCGCTGGCGCGTAATTCACCGCCCACCGTCATGTGAAAAGTCATCCGCCAGCGCACATAGAGATCGGCGCCCGAGCGCGCGACATCGTCCACGATCACGTCAATACGTGTCCCGGAAGCTTGGATCCGCGCGAAGTGCTCTAGTAGCTCGTCACGAGAAGTAACGATCGTCAGCGTGTCGCTGAAGTGTAGCGACGGCGCATAGAGATCGGCGATGCGCGTGTCGAGGCCCGGTTCGTGCAATTGCGTGAAGAACGCAACGAAGCGTGGCACGGCATCGTCCGGAATCGTCGCCCCCGCGAATTCATCGAGCGCCACCGCATAGCGGTCGGGATAGCGGCCGTCTGACGGGGTGCTGCACGCGCTCAGTATCATGGTAATGCTGGCGATCTGAAGCAATTTCATGGCGAGACGTTAGGCCCGTGGCCGTGAAGGTCCGGTGAAGGCGGACACGCGTGCGCTTCACGGCGAACTCACGAGCGACGGCGCATCGTGGCGGACGTCACTTTGTGGGGTCTTCATGTCGTCCATCTCGCGCTGGGTCGTCGCCGATAGCCAGAGGTTGCTCGGCAATCGCATCGATTGGCTGCGCGTCGCGCCGTTCGTCGCCGTTCACCTTGGTGCGATGGCGGCACCGCTGGTCGGCGTGCGGTGGATCGACGTCGCGGCCGCGGTGGCGATGTACATCGTGCGCATGTTCGCGATCACGGCTTTCTATCACCGCTACTTCGCGCATCGTGCGTTTCGCGCAACACGTGGT
>QJXZ01000261.1 GCA_003248125.1 Gammaproteobacteria bacterium
AAGAAGAGAAACGCCGCGGTCTCACCATCGATCTCGGTTTTGCATATGCAGACTTCGATGGTAAACGGGTGGGATTCGTCGATGTGCCCGGCCATCAGCGCTTCATCCACAATATGGTCGCAGGCGTTGCTGCGCGCCAGGTCGCACTGCTCGTGATCGCGGCAGACGACGGCGTCATGCCGCAGACGCGCGAGCACCTGACCATTCTCGAGTTGATCGGCGTCCAGCGCGCCATCGTCGCGATTACCAAGACCGATCGTGTCGACGCAGATCGCATGCACGACGTGATCGAGAACGCCAATGAACTAGTCGATGCGTCGACCATCGAACGCATCGCCACGATACCGACGTCCTCGACGACAGGCGCGGGAATCGATGCGCTTCGTGATCGCGTCGCAGCGCTGGCAATGGCGGCTGAGACCGCGACGCAAGACGAGTGCTTCCGGCTAGCCGTCGATCGCGTGTTCACCGTGCGCGGCGCCGGCCTGGTCGCGACTGGAACGGTGCACTCGGGGCAAGTGCGCAGTGGCGACGACGTGACGGTCGCTCCGCGCGGTGTCGCGGCTCGCGTCCGCGGCCTGCGCGTGAAGGATCGCGACGCATCGCAGGCCCTGCCGGGCGATCGTTGTGCGTTGAACCTGACCGGTATCTCGGCCGATAGGATCGAACGCGGCGATTGGATCGTCGCACCCGATGCGCTTGCGCCATCGCAACGGATCGTCGTCGATCTACGCGTCGTGATGGATCGGGTTCGACCGGTTCGCCATTGGCTGCCGGTGCACGCCTACCACGCCACCAGCCATAGCGAAGCCCACGTTGCGTTGCTCGACAGCCCGCCGATCGGTGCCGGCGAAACGGCACTGGTCGAACTGGTGCTCGAAGTGCCTTTCAATGCCAAGCACGGCGATGCAATCGTGTTGCGCGATCACGGGCTCGACGCAACTACCGGCGGCGGCAAGGTGATAGATATCTGGACCGTCACTCGCCGCCGCCGGAGACCTGAACGACTTGCGGCGTTACACGCACAACAGACTGATGATCCCTGGCATGCACTCGCCGAGTTGTTGACCCGCGGCATACTCGACGTCGAGACCTTCCGCGCCAACTGGAATGTCACTCGAGACGCGATGCAGCGTCGCTTCGACGCACGAACGATGGTGCGCATCGAGCAGACTGGCCGCGAGTTCTGGCAATCCGCCGATCACTGGCGCGCTTGGCTCGACGACTTGGTGCGATGCATCGGCGGCTACCACAAGACTGCGCCGCACAGTCCGGGGCTCAAGCGCGATCAGCTGCGACAGGTGAGCTCGGTACCGGCCGAGTGGCTGGATGCAACACTGGCATCTCTGGTCAAGCACGGGCGCATCACGGAGAGCAGCGGCCAGTTCGCGCTGCCTGGCCACCGACCGCGCCTGCCAGAAGCGGACGAGCGTCTCTACCAACGGGTCGAGCGTGCACTGCGGGAAACCGAGCAGCCACCGAGCATCGGCGATCTCGCCAAACGCCTGCGCGTCGATCTCGGGACGCTGAAGGCGTTCGTGCAGCGCATGCACGGCCAAGGGCTATTGGTGCGCGTCAGCGACAACCGTGCGCTCACGCCCGAATTCGTCGCGCGCATGGCGCGGCAAGCGATGGCGCTGCACGAGCGGCAGGCCGCGGGCTTTTCCGCGAAGGAATTTCGAGATGCGACCGGCATCGGCCGCAATCTGGTCATCGACATCCTGGAATGGTTCGACCATCGCGCCTTCACCCGCCGGTCAGGCGATCTGCGCCGTGTCGTGGGTGACCCAACGAGGCTCTGATAGACTCGCGCGCGGAAGAGCACCGTCCCCGGTGGGGCGCGCGGCCTTCAAAGCCGTTGGAGCGTGTGACACGCTCGGTGGGTTCGACTCCTGCCTCTTCCGCTGAAGAATAAATTAAATCAAATAGTTACAGATGTATTTTGAGGTCTGACATAAGCTCATCAAACCGATGCATCGAGGTCGACTCGGCACGCCGCCTCGGTGGCACGCGGTCGATGTAGGGAGTGACTTCAGGGTGCTGGCTCGGCCTAAGGACGAGTTCGAAGTAACGCCCATGCGAACCAGGTCGCCCATAGAAGAAGCTTAGTTCCCTTTCGAAATCGTGTGGTTCATAGGCGCCAAGCTCATCGACGAGCCCAATCGTTTGCAGGCGTGTGCGTCAGCCCGAGTTCACAGTGACAGCGTCCGTGCATCTGACACAACCGCCAACGCACCCTCTCTCGCCTCGCTATGCGCGCGGGAGGTCGACCGCCTCACCTCGTCGCGCGCGTACTTCACCTGCACCGTGCCAAGTAGGCGAGTGTCACGAGTACGGCAACCGCCGTTCCAGTGGTCCCAGTGCTCCGCTTTCCGCTAGTCACTGGCGCCGATCCAGCAATGTTGGTCACGCGGCCGACGATCGACCAGCCCGCAGGTCCTCGACATATCGCCGGAATGTCGCGCTCAAGCCGTAAGGGTTTTGCTCCCACCACTCCCCGACTCCGGAACGGCCAATGAGATACGCGAGACCGGGCTCCTCTGCCCGGAGCAAGCCGAGCTCGCCCGTACCAACGTTGGCAGAATAGAAGAGCGAATCGAGGACGTGAAAATAGGACAGCAAGAGCATGTCGAATCTTTGCCGTTCTACTGCAGATAGGGACGACCGATTTTCGCATCCCAACATGAATATCCGCGCAAGTTCGGCATCTTGAGCCTGAGCGATGTTCCCCAAATTGAGAGAATCGGTGATCGCGTGGTGCGAGGCTGCTCGAGTGGCCCTAGTGTTGTGTCGAATCTGCACTACGAGATACGCGAGCGTTACGACCACACCAATCGCTCCGACAAGCTCGCCGTAGTTGCCCAGCAGCTGGGAAAAAGCCAGGTGATCCATGATCTCCTCCTCCTGTCGTCAGCGGAAGGTTATCGCAGATCAGGATGGCCGAATGTTGCAGCCGGATCCGAAGTAGATTCGTGCTATCGAGGTCGCGGCTCGGAGGGAGGTCGAATTGCCCGGGCACCTTGGTGATTCCTAGCCGTGCGGACCACGGATTGGCTCACTGGTTCGAGTCGATGCGCCTGGTGCTCGCGAGCTAAACGCGCCTTCTTCGAGCGCAGGCTGGAGCGTCCTATGGTCGGCGTAGAGGGTACAGAAGTTGTTTCACTACTCTATCTATCGAGTGCTCAATCGAGCCCGCGGCTTCAAGTCGTGCAAACTCTTCGATCGACTCCTCGTGTTCGACGATCGCGGCCGCAAGCTTTTCCTGGTCGGCGGGCATAGCGGCCGCCAACAGCCTGAACCGATCGACGAACGTCGGCATCATCTGTGCGAAGCCATGGATGAAATCATTCCACGTCTTCCCATCAAACTGCGCTGCCAACCCGGCTATCTGCTGCTTCGACTCTTGGTTCTCGACAATCTCTACTCCGTGCTGAAAGGCCAAGGGTCGAATCTTCGCCTTTAGCTCCGTCTCCAATTGCAGCAACGATCCCAACTTGTATTGCTGGTCCGGCTCTGTGTATCGCGCCAACACTTCGCAGAAGAATGCTTCGCCACCGGCCTCTCCTTGATAAATCTCTTCGAGTATCTCCGCAAACGAAGTTGGCGAAGGACGGTTACCTACGAATTCCAAGTCGGACATGACGGCCTCGTTTCGCTTCTACGAGTTTGGTTGAATCCAAGGATCGGCGGCGCCTCCCCGGGCGCATCGAAGGTTAACACGTCGAGTACATCGTTCCCTTCCTACATCCAACAGATCGCAAAATTCGCACCCCATTGCCGGATCAGCCATTTCATTGCATCGTGTCGCCACGAGGGAACGGGAGCCGGGTTATGAACCCCGCAAGACTGAACGACTGGCTGCAGGTCATTGGGTTGTTCGGTGTCATCGCTTCGCTCATCTTCGTCGGTCTACAGATGATGCAAGATAGGGAGATCGCGCTTTCAGCGATCTACCAAGAACGTTCCGCTGTCGCCGCCGAACTGTTTCTGGAAGCGGCGTCGAACGACGTGATTCGGCGCGCTCAAGCCAAGACTTTCGGAAGCGTCTCCGAACCGCTCACGCAAGAGGAAGCTTGGGCGCTGACCCAATACCTGATTGCCGGCAAGCAACTTGGCGACAACTCGCACTACCAGTGGGAACGTGGATTCGCATCCGATGAGCACTGGCAGCAGATTCGAGCCACCTTGAAGACGACCTTGCGGCATCCTTTCTCGCGAACGGCGCTCATGGCGACGCCGATGCGTCCTTCTTTCCAGCGCGTCGTACAGGAGATCATCGCCGAGATCGATGCGGAGTCGCCTTCTCGATAAGCAGTACGGGGGTGCAGTCATGCACAGAGCGTCGCCGCCCACCGGAAGTGTCAGGGCGATGGTCAATCTGCGATACTCCGCCGGACTTTTGGGTAGGACAGCATGAAGCGCGGGATGTTCGACCTGTTGACGGCGATCGGCGCACGCCTGCCGATGAGCGTGGGCTACACCATTGCCGATCTGCTAGCCCCCCTGCACTACTACACTTTCGGTAGTCGCCGCCGCGCCGTGCTCGCCAATCTCGAGACGATTCTGCCGAGTGCTCCGAAGCGCGAACGGCGGCGAACCGCCCGTCGCATCGTGCGCAGTTACAACCGAATGGTGTTCGAGTTCTTCCGACTTCCGCACCTCGCCGACACCGAATTCGCAAGTTGCGTCACGATCGAAGGCGCAGAGCACGTTGACGCCGCACTCGCCCGTGGCCGTGGTGTGATCGTGACATCGTGCCACATTGGCAACTGGGAACTCGGCGCCGTTGGTCTCGCCAAGCGCGGCAATCCGGTCACTGCCGTCGCCGGCGTGCAATTCGGTCGCTGGCTGGCCACCGACGTGCGCGCTGCCAAGGAACGACTCGCCGTCGCTACCGTGTCACCGGAAGACGGATTCCGAAAACTGTGGCGCGCGCTCGACCGCAACGAAATCGTGGCCCTCATGGTCGATGGCGACGTGCACAGCGGCGATCAACGCTCGGAGTTCTTCAAGAAAGACACACCTTGGCCGGCCGGACCGGGGTTGCTTGCCAAGCGCACAGGCGCACCGGTGGTCGCCGGCTATTGCGAACGCTTGGCCAGAGGCCAGTTTCGTATTCAACTGGAGCCGCCGTTGGATCCGGAGAACTTCGCCTCGGCTGCGGCGCTCAATGCCGCTATCGCATCGACGAGCAGCCGACACGTGGCGACGCACATCGATCAGTGGTGCATCTTCCGGCCGTTCTGGGCGCCGATGACGCAACCGGACGAAGCGGAATCGCACGCGGGCGCAGAAGCATGAGAATCGGGATCGTCACCCAATCGTACTATCCGCGCTTCGGCGGCGTCACCGAGCACGTTCACTACACGGCCACCGAGCTTGCGCGGCGCGACCACGTCGTCACGATCATATCGAGCCACTTTCCGGACCAAGACACCGCGGATTCGACGCCGGAAGGTGTAGCGATCGTCAGAATCGGCCGCAACGTACTGGTGCCGTTCAACGGCGCATTCGCCGACTTCTCCCTCGGTCTGGGCCTGAAGCGCAGATTGCGACGCGAGTTCGAGCAGCGCTCGTTGGATGTGGTGCACATTCATGGACCCGCTGCGCCGAGCCTGCCATTGCTCGCGGTCTCTGCAGCGAGATGCCCAACGGTGGGTACGTTTCACATGACCGGCGATAATCGCTTGCAATCCCTTCTGGCCAATCATCTCGCCCACCGACTGTCATCACTCGACGCACGTATCGCGGTTTCGGAAACGGCGCAGGCGTGTGCGCAAGCGTACTTTCCGGCCGACTATACGGTGATTCCCAACGGCGTCGATGTCGATCGCTATCATCCCGCAGTCGCGCCGTTCGCCGAATGGAAAGACCACGACCACGTCAACGTTCTATTCGTCGGGCGCCTCGACCCACGCAAAGGCGTACCAGATCTGATTGCCGCTGCGTCGCGCATCGTGCGCGAGTCGAACGGCCGCGCACGCCTCCTACTCGTCGGCAACTCGCCGCTGCGCGGCCACTACGAGGCCTCGGTGCCCACCCATCTACGCTCACACGTTCACTTTCTCGGCGCAGTGCCGGCCGCCGAGTTACCGCGCTGGTACGCAACCGCCGACGTCTGCGTGTCACCGGCAACGGGTCAGGAGAGCTTCGGGATCGTACTACTCGAAGCGATGGCCGCCGGTAAGGCGCTGGTTTGCTCGGACTTGCCGGGCTATCGCAGCGCCATGGCGCCGAGCGTCACCGCGCTCGCGCACCCACCCGGCGACGTGAATGGCATTGCGGATGCAGTGTTAAGGCTCTGCAACGACGAGCAACTGCGTGCCGATCTGGGCAATCGCGCACGCCAACACGCGCTGCAGTTTTCCTGGTCACGCATCACCGACCGAATCGAAGCCTTGTATCGATCGGTCGTGCCATCGAACGCGGTGCGACGCGCGGCTTGAGCGAAGCGCAGACCCTCTTCCGCCAACGCGGATTCGCTTACCTATGGTGGGGGCAGTTGCTGTCGATCACCGGCGATCGACTGACCTACCTGGCGTTGATGGGATTGCTGCTCGAGCACAGCGCGCGCCCCGGCAGCCCTGCCTTCGCCACACTGCTCGCGCTGTTCGGCAATCTGGTTGTCGCACCTGTCCTTTTGTTCGCACCCTTTTCCGGCGCATGGGTCGACCGACTGAATTTGAAACACGTGGTGGTCGTAACCGATCTGGTCAGGGCGCTCACGGTGCTTGCAATTCCATTGCTCTACCACACCCAACCTGCGATTTGGGTATCGCTGTCACTGGTATTCCTGTTGTTCGCGCTGAACGTGGTTTTTCTGCCCGCGAAAAGCGCATTGATTCCGGAGATCGTACCGTCGGCGCAGCTATTGCGAGCGAACTCGCATCTCGCGATCGCTGGTGTGGCCGCAACTGCGGCGGGTGCATTGGGCGGCGGCTTGATCGTCGATGCGTGGGGATGGTCGGCGGCGATGGCCATCGATGCCGCAACGTATCTCGTGAGCGTGGTGACTCTCGCGCTCATTCCGTACGCGCGCACCACCCCCGCGGCCAGCGGTCGAGCGACTGCCCGCAGCTATCTGCGCGACGTTTGGGACGGCTGGAGCGTGTTGCGCACCAACCCAGAGATCTTCACTTGCATCCTCGCGCTCGCTGCCGTGTGGTGGGCAGGCGGCGTGCTTCACGTCGCGGGGAATCCACACGTGCTGTCGTCCGGCGAAACACCGAGCATGCTGCAGATCGGCCTCCTACTCTGCACCATCGGCGTCGGCACGGCGCTTGGCACTTGGTGGATCAACACTCGCGGCCGGAGTGTTGCGACATCGACGAGCCTCGGTGGCGGTCTGTTGCTCGCCGGCGGAACGCTGGCGATGTTTGCACTGTCATCCAACCTATTGGTATTCCTCGCCGCTGGCTTCTTCATGGGCATCTTCGCCGCGCCTGCACTGATCCTCACGGAAACGGGTCTGCAGCGCGGCACATCGACCGAGCAGCGTGCCCGGGTGTTCAGCGGCAAAGATTTCCTGATGCGCTTGTCGCTGCTGGGTTCTGTCAGCGCGACTGCCTACTTGGTAGCACTATGGGGTACTGACATGGCACTCTCGATCTGC
Source organism: Gammaproteobacteria bacterium (assembly GCA_003248125.1). Taxonomy (GTDB): domain Bacteria; phylum Pseudomonadota; class Gammaproteobacteria; order Pseudomonadales; family Azotimanducaceae; genus SZUA-521. The sequence goes on from QJXZ01000261.1 coordinate 7,613, forward strand.
GCACTCACACTGGTGATCGTGGGCATGATCGTGTGGCGACGGCCAGGGCCCAGCACCGCGTGACATCGGTCGATTGGTAAACCCTCGAACGTCTCACACAACTACGTCTGACGCTTTGACAGAGGGGGAATCTGCGCCGTATCGTGCGCCGCGTCATCGGCTGCGACGGGCCGAGTCCCTAGCGAGCTTGGAGGCGCTATGTCGATCGATCGGGCAGCCCCGCGGGTTGGCAGTGCTACCGCGCTGCTCATGTTGCTCTCATCACTATCACAGGCCGCAACGCTGCAAGTGGCGGTACCGGGTCCCTATGCGGAGAACGGCGGCGCCGGCACGTTCGACGTTGTGCTCACACGCGAACCGGGTGACGTCGGCGACTGTACCGTGTCCGGTGAAGTCGTCACAGTCGATGGCACTGCGGGTAACGTGGCGATCGACGGTAGCGACTTCGCGGGCGTCGTCCAGGCCTTCGGCATGACCATGGCAGCAGCGCAAGGCTCGGCGACGCAGACGTTCAGCGTCAACATCCTCGATGACGCCCTCTACGAGGGACCGAGCGAGCACTTCGGCTTCAGTTTCACCGTCGTCGACGCCACGCTCTGCTCCGCCATTCCGGCGGTCACCCCGATTCCAGGCACCGACATCGCGACGATCGTCGAAAACGAAACGCCACAGCTTTCCGTTGGCTTCAGCGTCGCCTCCCTTTCGGTGGACGAAAGTGTGGGCGGTGCAACGTTTCAGGTCGATTTCGCCGAAGGTAATCTCGCGCCCAACACCTACACGGTCAGTGTCGACGTCGCGTCGGCACCCGATTCCGCAACCTCGCCAGCTGACTTCGCGGCCTACAGTTCGACCCTCGACTTCGGTTCGCCGGCATCGTTGACCGATACCGTGGCCGTGATCGACGACGCTGCACCCGAGCCACTCGAGCGCTTCCTGTTGAACGCAACCGCAACGCTCATCGACCGTGAAGGTACGGCGTTCGCGATTACCGCCAACCCCGATCAACTGCAAATCAACATCGTCGACAATGACGGTTTTGCCCCCGGATTCATCGACTTCGCGCAACCGACATTCGCCGTCGACGAAGGCGCTGGTACGGTGACGGTTACGGTCAATCGAACGGGCGGCACCGATGGTGTAGCCAGCGCAACCTTCACCACGGAGGTCAATTCCGGCACTACCGCCGATGCCGACGTCGACTTCACCACCACGTCGGGAACGCTCAACTGGGCAGCGGGCGACGCCACGCCACAGTCGTTCACGGTGCCGATTGTCGACGATCCCGACCTCGAGCCGACCGAAACGTTCGAAGTGGTGATCACCGGCACGACGGGCGCGGCACTCGGCAACGCGAGCCGCGCAACCGTCGAAATCAACGACAACGACGACTTCGTCGACCCCGGTCCCGATGCAGCGGTCGACGGCGCGCAAGGTGGCACGGTCAACGTGACGTTCGCCGTGACGGGTGCCGCACCTTTCACCCTGGCAACCAATCTCGGCGCCGTGACGCCGACCAACTTGCCTGCGGCCGGCAACGCGACGTTCTCGTTCGACATTCCGGTCGGGACGGCGATCGGCACCACGTTCGTCGCTACGATCACCGTGACCAACGCGGCCGGAACTGCCGTCACCAAGGACATCACGATCACGGTCACCGCAGCGAGAGCCCTCGGCGATATCGCCGGGCTCACGCCGAATCAGCGCTCGCTTGCCACGTATCTCGACACCATGTGTCCCCGCCTCGCGCAGCAGCAGGTACTCTCCGACGAGCAAGGGCAATTGCTCGCCGCATGCAGTCGCTTGCTCGATCTGCGAACCACCGACACGCAGGTGCGGGGCGCACTCGATGCGATCAATCCCGAAGAGCTGATCGTCGCGGCTACCACCGCGCTGCGCCTGACCAGCATGCAGAATGGCAACCTCATGCAGCGCATCAACGCATTGCGGTCCGGCGCCTCCGGTATCGATTTGGCCGGTCTCAACGTGCAGTTCGGCGATCGAGCCATCGCCGGTAATGTGATCGACCACATCTTCGAGTCGGCGCTCGGTGCTACCGACGGCGGTGAGAGCATTGCCGACTTTGGGCGCTGGGGACTGTTCGTGAACGGCAACGTCAAGTTCGGTGACAAAGATGCCACTGCCAACGAAGCCGCCTTCGACTACGACAGCATCGGCATCACGGCCGGCATCGACTACCGATTGGAAGACAACCTCGTCCTAGGCTTCGCGCTCGGGTATGCCACGGTCGATAGCGATTTCACCGCATCGAGCGGCAAACTCGACATCGAATCATGGAGCGCATCGCTGTTCGGCACGTACTTCGACAGCGACCGGTTTTACCTCGACAGCATGCTCACGATCGGCAAGAACGACTACGACACGCGCCGTGAGATCAGCTACGTCGACTTCCTCGGACCCGTACAAGAGACCGCCAGCGGCGATACCGATGGCCTGCAATGGTCGGCCGGCATTTCGGCGGGTTACGACTTCAATGTCGATGCCTGGACCATCGGCCCGCACGCGGGTGCCTACTACTTCGATGTCGATGCCGACCAGTTCACCGAATCCGGTGCCGGCGGCTACAACCTGGTAATTGGCGATCAGCACGCGGAGTCGTTCCAACTCAACGCCGGCGGGCATGTCTCGGTTGTGGTCAACCGCGATTGGGGCGTGCTCATTCCGCATCTGCGCGTCGATTGGGTACACGAGCTCGAAGACAGCGCCGAGCAAGTCAACGTGCAACTCGCCAACGATCCGTTTGCGCTCGACCCCAACGATCCGACACCCCTGGTCACGCTCGAGACCGACCGCCCAGATGCAGACTACTTCGTCATGTCGGTGGGCGCCTCGGCGCAATTCGTCAACGGCGTGTCTGGCTTCGTCAATTACCGGACCATGGCCGGTTTCGACGACTTCTCGATGAACGAGTTCACCTGGGGGCTTCGTTTCGAGCGTACGTTCTAGCGAAAACGCCGGGTTATAGCGCTATTCCATCGCGAGCTATGGCTCAGGCTCGCCAGTGCGATATAAAGCCGCTCCTCGACAGGTGGATTTGCCAATGGCGGGCGCACGCCGGCTACTGAAGCTGTCAGGTTGGTTGCCGATGAAACGCGGTCGTTTGCGCGAGCCCACACTCGCCTTCGAAACCTGGGGACAACAGAATCGCGATCGCGACAACGCCGTATTGATCTTCACGGGATTGTCACCATCCGCACACGTGGCTTCCTCGCCGGAGGATCCCAGCACAGGCTGGTGGGAAGACATGGTCGGACCTGACAAACCGATCGATACGAATCGGTACTTCGTCATCTGCGTCAACTCACTGGGTAGCTGCTTTGGCTCGACCGGGCCTGCTTCGATCGATCCCGACACCGGCAAGCCCTACCGACTGACGTTTCCGGTGCTGTGTGTCGAGGACATCGCGCGGGCCGGGGCCGAGGTGGTGCGCTCGCTCGGCATCGAAACACTGTACGCCACCGTCGGTGCGTCGATGGGTGGCATGACGGCGCTCGCTTTTTGCACCATGTTCCCCAACATCTCGCGCGGCCTGGTCGCGATTTCGTCGGCCGCGCGCAGCACGCCGTTCGCGATCGCCATGCGTTCGCTGCAGCGCGAAATGATCCGCAAGGATCCACATTGGTGCGAGGGCAACTATCCGCCCGGTGAGGGCCCGATCACTGGTATGCGGCTCGCGCGCAAGCTGGGCATGATCACGTATCGCTCGGCGCCGGAGTGGGAACGCCGCTTCGGCCGCGAGCGCGCCACCGACGAAGCGCCTAACGGTCCGTTTCGTATCGACTTCGAGGTAGAGGCGTATCTGGAGGCGCATGCCAACAAGTTCGTCGGCGCGTTCGACGCAAACTGCTACTTGTACCTATCGCGCGCGATGGACCTTTTCGACATCGCGGATCACGGCGGCAGTATCGCCGCGGGCCTTGATCCGGTGCAGCTCGATCGAGCTTTGGTCATCGGCGTGAATACCGACTTCCTGTTCCCGCTCAAGCAACAAATCGAACTCGCCGACGGCTTGAAGCATGTCGTTCCCGAGGTCGATTTCCGCGCCCTCGACTCGATCCAGGGCCATGACTCCTTTCTCGTCGACATGGACCGATTCCGACCGGCGGTGGCTAGCTTCTTTTAGCGTTCTAGTAGTCGTCGTCGGCGATCGCGGTGCGAATGGTCGACATCATGGTCGGCGGGTCGAGGTAGCCACCGGCCAACAATCGCGTTTGCCCCTCGTGTTCGAGCAGAACACTCGGCAACGCATGAGTACCGTAACTGCGTGCCGCCTGTGCTCCTGCCGCGACGCGTTCGCCGATCGCGCGATCGAGCGCAAGCGCCATGACGCGATCGGCATCGTGGCCGACATCGGTTATGCACTCTGCGAGCACGCCTTCGGCGGTGACGTTGCGCGCATCTGCAAAGAACGTCTTCTGCATGCCCCGCAAGAGCTCGAACGGCGGCGCGTCATCCAGTTCGCGGACGGCCTCGAGCACGCGGCAAAGCCGCGCCGAGTTGTAGACGAATGCCTCCGCTGGCGGCGCGGCGGCAAGCGACTGCTGGGTGACTTCGGCAACCTCGGCCCATAGACGGGCAAGTCGCATGCGTCCATAGCGACCAAGCGGTTGCGTACTGTGTAGGTTGATACCGCCAAAGACCAGATCGAAGGGCACTGAATCGATCTGGCTTCTTGCGGCATCGATCGACGGCGCCATGCCCCAACACCAACTGCACATCGGATCGGTGGCGATGACGATCTTAGTCGACACGAACCACGCCCCCGCCGACCTGCGAGCGGCTGCCGATGCGGCCCACTACCGCGACCTCGTAACCGGCTTGCTCGAGCTCAGCCAGGCAAGCAGACACGTGCGGTTCAGCGACCCCGGCGAGCAATCCGCCCGACGTCTGCGGATCTATCAACAGCCGAACACGCGCATCGGTAGGCGGTGCACCGACGATCTCGAAGTCGTCTAGCGCGCGCGCGTTGCTCGGTGCCAACGTACTCTCGATCCCGGCATCGATCAGCGCCAACGCGCCGGGCAGTGCGGGCACGGCGTTGGCATCCACCTCTGCGCCGACACCGGAAGCGCGCAGCATTTCGGCGAGATGCCCGAGCAGACCGAAGCCGGTGACGTCGGTGGCAGCGTGGACACCGTGTTTCTTAAAGATGTCCGCCGCAGCGCCATTCGACCGCTCCATGCTTTCGATTGCCCGCTGGGTGTCACGGCTCTTTGCTACGCCACGCATGTGCCCCGCCATCAACGCGCCGACACCGAGCGGCTTGGTCATGAGCAATCGGTCACCGTCGGCGAGTAGCCCCTTTTGCCACGGCGCTTCGGGTGCCTGCCCCAATACGGCGAATCCCAAACTCAGTTCCGCTGCTTCAGCGGAGTGACCGCCTGCAAGACCGACGGCGCTGTCGCGGAATACTTCGCAGGCGCCCGCCATCACCTGATAGAGCTCGTCTTCCATCATGGTATCGGCCATCAGCGGCACGCTCACCAATGCCAGCGCTACACGTGGCACCGCGCCCATGGCAAACACATCGGAGAGTGCGTGTTGCGCCGCAATCCTGCCAAAACGATAGGGGTCGTCGATCATCGCGCGGAACCCATCGACCGTCGCAACGGTGCGGGATGTGGTCGCGATGACCGCCGCATCGTCGCCGACACCCTGCAAGATATCGGCTTGATCCGGCACCTGCAGCCGCCGCAGCACGCGCGCCAATAGGTCGGCGCCCAGTTTGGCACCGCAGCCGCCGCAACGCATCGCCGCCATCGGTTCGGCATCGCGCAAGTGATCTGGCACATTCGCCGGCACCTCGAAGCGGGCCATGAACCGTCGATCGATGAAGTTCTTCACGCGCCAAAGCCACACACCCTCCGCGAACAACCAACCGCGGGATGCCACCGCACGTCGTTCACCTTCGGATATGAGCGCCAGCGCGCGGCGTTGGGCACGGTAGGCTGCGAGCCGCTCACCCGCTGCGGCACGGCGCAGATTGTTGATGAGTGTCGGCCCTTCGCGGACGGCGTAAACGCCCGATTTGGGGCGCGGCTGCCCGTCCAGCGCGGCTACGTCACCGGCTGCGAATACCTGCTGATGGGAAATCGACCGCAGCGTCGCATCCACCCGAACGAAGCCCGCCTCGTCGACCGCCAAGCCACTCTGCCGCGGCCATGCCGGTGCCGCAACGCCTGTCACCCACAGCACTCGTTCGGTTTGGAGCGCCTGGCCCGAGTCGCTGCGCAGCCGACCATCTTCGAAGGCCGTGACCTCGAACCCGAGCCGCACGGCTACGCCGACGGCTTCGAGGCGGCGGCGAAAGTGACGCCGCACGCGCGGGTTGTGATCGGCCAACACGTCGTTGCCGGCGGCGACCAATGTGACCTCGCGCGGCAAGCCGAGCCGATCGAGGGCATACACCACCGACAGCGCGAGTTCGACCCCACCCGCGCCGCCACCGACGATGGCGAGCCGCGGTCGGGCACCGAGTTCGCCGTTTTGCCAGGCGCAAAGAAGTGCCTGCCAGTAGGGCAAAAACGTGCCGATCGGCTTGACGGGAATGATTGCACCGTTCGCGGCGATGCCACCGAGCGACGGCGCGCCGCCGCTATTGATCGACAACAGATCGAACCGTACCGGCGGTCGATCGCGCAGGTGCACGCAGGCGCCGTCGAGATCGAGGCCGGTGACTTCGGCGGCAATCAGCCGTGCGCCAGCCGACTGAGCCAGCGGCCCCAAATCGATGTGCGCATCGTCGAACTGATAGTGGCCCGCTATGAGCCCCGGCAACATGCCCGAGTATGGCGTGTGCAGTTCGCGCGTGATCACGGTGGTGCGTACACCGGCGAGCGGCCGCATGCGCAGCGATCGGAGCACCTGCACATGGCTGTGCCCGCCGCCGATCAACACCAGATCGCGCTCGACGAGAGCGGTCGACTTCAACGGCCGGAAAACGCGACCGAGCCGCGTGACATGTCAGTCGTCGAGATCCAGAGCGCCGACATCGTCTTCGTCGAGTTCGAGGTAGTCGAGGTCTTGCTTCATCTTGCGCTCTTCGAGACGGGCCTCGATGGCACGTCGGATCTCGAGGGAACGCGCAGCTTTTTCTTTCGGATCGAGCGACGCGAGATCGATGTCATCCTCGCTCTCGCCTTCGAACTCGTCGAGCCCGTCCTCCGACAGGTCGCCGTCCTGATCGTCTTCGTCGTCTTCAATCTCGCCAGCCATACCACTTCACTTCGATCGGTCAACGCACGTCGGTTTATCCGCCGCGACCGGCGGAGGCGCCTTTCTATGCCCTAGTTCCGAGAGAGTCAAGACGCTCCTATCGAGCGGCTTTGGTGCCTTTGGCCTTGAGCCGCGCAACGTAACGGACCACATCGTTGTACGCGGCGATCAGAGCGAGGGCCGTGGTGGGGTTGCGCGCTTCGCGCACGAGACCGCCGCGACCGCGCGTCCAACCGGCGACGCCGCGAGAACGTGACAATTCGCGCATGAGGAGAAAGATTTCCGCCATCACGTCGAGCTTGGCTCGTGCGAGCGCATCCTCGATGCTCGCCTGATAGCGACTACCCGTCGGCCGCTTCTTGGCACCGACCAGCGCGCGTTCGACGTGGTAGGCCGCACGGTCGATGACGATAGCGCGGACTTCGTTCTTGTACTTTCGAATCGATTCGGGTTTCGAATCGCGGAGCGTTATGAACTGAGCCATGTGCACTTTGCTACTTGATTGGTGGAGCCAGGCGGGATCGAACCGCCGACCTCTTGCATGCCATGCAAGCGCTCTCCCAGCTGAGCTATGGCCCCGCGTGAACGGCGGGCGATGTTATTCAGCGCCCTCAGGAGTGTCAACCAACGCCTTGAATTCCTTCTCCAATTGCTTCAGCTGCTTCTTCGAGACGCCGCCCAGCACTTCGAGCGCGTCGCGCAATCGCATGCGGGTCAAGTCGGCGCCGAGCAGATGCATCGAATCGAACAGCGGCAACGACACGGCTCGTCCCGAGACTGCGATGAACAGCGGAAACAGAAAGTCGCGGATCTTGTGGCCCATCGCCTTGGCAATCGTCTGCACGGCGCCGTAGATGAGATCACGTTCCCAAGTTGCCATCGCATCGAACGTCCACAGCACGTATTGGAGGATCTTCTTGGCCTCGGCTTCACTCAATTCCGGGTGCGTGAAGTCGGTGGCCGCCAGTGCACGGCGCTCGCCGAGCAAGTAATCGACTTGGGGTACGAGATCGATGAACCGCTCGGTCCGCTCTTGTACCAACGGCACGAGACTGGCGAGACGATCGCGATTGAACGCCCAATCTTGCACTTCGTCCATGAACTCCTCGGGCGATAGCTTGCGGATGTATTGACCGTTCAACCAATTGAGCTTTGCCAGATCGAAGATGGGCGCTCCCAATGAGATTCGATCGAGGTCGAAGGCCGCAATCATCTCGTCGCGGCCGAATATCTCTCGATCGTCGGGCATCGACCAACCCATGCGGCCGAGGTAGTTGATCACGGCCTGCGGCAGGTATCCGGCGCGACGGTAGTAGTTGATGCTGGTGGGATTTCGGCGCTTGGAAAGCTTCGAACGATCCGGATTGCGCAACAGCGGCAGGTGGCAAAAGACTGGCGGCTGCCAGCCGAAATACTGATACAAGAGCACGTGCTTCGGAACGGAGTTTATCCATTCCTCACCACGCAGGATGTGCGTGATCTTCATCAGGTGATCGTCCACGACCACGGCCATGTGATAGGTGGGAAAGCCGTCGCCCTTGATCAACACCTGCATGTCGATCTGCGCGAATGGAATCTCGATGGTGCCGCGTAGGTGGTCGTGAAATGCACAGACTCCTTCCGCAGGCACCTTCATGCGAATGACGTGCGCCTCGCCCCCGCTCGCTCGACGACGGGCGACGTCGGGGTCGAGCGCACGGCAATGACCATCGTAGCGCGGATTCTCGCCGCGCGCCGTTTGCTCGGCACGCACCGCATCGAGGCGCTCCGGCGAGCAGAAGCAATAGAATGCATGCCCCGCATCGAGCAACACACGGGCATGCGCCTGGTAGATGTCCTTCCGCTCGCTCTGCCGATAGGGCCCATGCGCACCGCCGACGTCCGGCCCCTCGTCCCAGTCGAGTCCGAGCCAACCGAGCGCATCGATGATCATGCGCTCCGATGCCCGTGTGCTACGGACTACATCGGTGTCTTCGATCCGAAGAATGAACTGGCCACCATGTCGGCGCGCGAAGACCTGGTTCAGCAACGCGACATACGCGGTACCGATATGAGGGTCACCAGTCGGCGATGGAGCAGCGCGTGTGCGAACGATCATGGAGGATCCGAGTGTGCGGGACGCGACGGATTATGTCTTATCGCGAGCAAGCTCGCTCCCACCCTAAAGGGCCAGCTCACTGCAGAGGGTCTGGCTGCAATGTCGACCAATCGCTTGTGGGAGCGATCCAGCTACACTTGTATCACTGCGTAGCCCGCCGGACGGGGGCAGTTGCAGTTCCGTCGCCGCAAGCGGCGCGTCAACTACGGTAAGCAACTTTCGTGTCGCGCAGCGACGGGAAGGCTGTGACCGTCAATACCAGACCGATACGAACGCGCGCAGGATCGTAGTTTCGAGCTCGTAGAGGGGTTCGGCGCCGGGCGCCGCCGCGGCTCGTACATCACGGAAGTCGTCGTAACGGATCATCAGATAATCGGCGAACAAACTCACCTCGGCTTTCTTGAAGAAGGGCACCAAACGCGTGCCGAGTTGGTAGGTAACACCGAAACCGAGCGTGTGGGAACTGAACGTGCTCAGCTCTTTGTCGCGGGCCAGGAAGTTTTGGTAACCCTGGCGCGGGAACAAATCGCTGTAGAAGTCGGCGGCCGTCTGCTCATAGTAGCGGTAGTGTAGGTCCAAAGTGACGCCGTTCGGCAACGGATGCACGTAACCGACCTCCGCGTTCCACGCCTCCGTGCCCCATGTGTCCGTGTAGTAACGGAACTCGCCCCTAGCCGATGCGTGGTACGAAAGGTAGTACAGCGCTCGCACCGCCGTCGCACTGGAAGTCTTGGTATGCGGGTAGACCTCCGGCTCGTAGCTGTACCCGTTGGCCGATGAAGGATCGAGATAGCGCACCGAGCGGTATGGGTTGTTTAGAAACCCTTCGTCGGTTATGCCTTCGTAGTTGACGCTCATCACCATGTTCTTGGTGATCACTTGCGACAGATCGACGCGATAGCTCTGCCGATCGATGTCCTCGCCGAACGTCGAATCCGTGTTCTGCCGTACCTCGTCCCAGCCACGGGCGTAGGAGATGCCCAGCGTGGTGAGGTCACCAAAGAAGTCCTGACTGATGCCAAACCGCATGGCATTGGCCGTGTAGTCGCTCTCTTCACTGTTCGTGTAGGAGAGCCCCATGAAAGTCTTGCCGTAGAGATAGTCGGCGCCGACGCTAGTTTCTTTTCGCTCCTCGCTGTAGGGGCTGGCTGTGGTGACGACGTCGATCGAGGCACTCGAAATGGAATCCACATAATAGTTGGTCCACACGCTCAACTTGTCGGCAAAGCCCTTGCGTACCAACACCGATGGCCCGCTGACTTCCAAGCCACCGCCATCGTAACCGTGGTACATCACGTCGGCGCGATCCTCGGGCAGGATTGCGCCGCGGGCGGCGGCCGCGAACAGCGTACCGACGAGCGCCAAAGCGAGCAGTGAACGGCGGTCAGTTGCAGCCACATCCACCTCCCGATCCGCCTTCGGCGCCCCGCGCTCCTTCTCGTGCTTGATAGACGTGGTGCATGTACGACGCCGCCACCGGGTCGCGACTGAAACTCATGATGGGATCGGCCAAGTTGTTGCGCTCGTAGGGCGACACCCACGGTTCTAGCTTCAGGTTCGAACACCCGGCGCCGCAAACGACGAGTAGACAGAGCAGTGGCAATCGGTACATGGCCGTAGCTTTCCTATCAGAAGAAGATCGTGACGGAGCCAATCAGCTCCACGTTGTGAGTCAGCTCGTTGCTACCGAGCAGATCGGTTTCGAACATGTGATCGCGGACATCCAGTCTGAGCGACAGCCAGTCGGTCGCAGCCAATCGATAGCCGAAGCCGTAGTTGACGGTGAAGTGCTCATCGCCTCCGAAATTTGAGCTGCCGACGCCACCGACCAGATACAAGCCGCCGCGAAACGCCCAGCGATTGCCTAGGAACGCCTCGCCTGGAAAGACGTTGTAGCCAGCCGATACACCGTAGTAGGTGAACTCGCGTTCGCCGTCGGTGAGGATTTGCACGTCGCCAGACAAGCGCTCGAAGCTGGTCTTGCCGAGCTCGGTGCGGCCATAGAACGCTTCGACGAAGAGGTCTTCGGTCACGTGGTACGCCGCACGTATGCCGTAGGTGGGGTCCGAACCGAAGTCTTCGACGTGCATGATGCCGCCGAAACCGCCGACCTCGAAATTCTCCGAGTCGATTTCGTCGACGCGCACCTCGCGCCGTTCGGGCTCGCGCACGACCAGCGGCTCGAGATCGAGTTCTTCAGTCTTTGTGGCAGCATTTCCGCTGGTCGCAACGCACGCCGCGAGCAGCCCTATAAGAAGATACTGAATCCTGCTTTCCATTCGTCTATCTCTTGGTTGTCATCCCGACTCGTGAGCACCGTATGGCGCTTGTATTCCATCCGTAGAATGAAGCGGCGGCTCAGGTAGACGTTGATGCCGCCGCTGACGTGAGCGATTTCGTCGGTGCGATCCTGTGCCTGCACGACCGTGGTCTGGGGATC
>QJXZ01000220.1 GCA_003248125.1 Gammaproteobacteria bacterium
GCCCGCGTCTGCCCGGTCAACGTCAGGTATCGCAGCTGCGGCGAGGCAGGCTCCTCTGCCCACCGCGCCAGCCAAGCGACGGGATCGATGCGCTGACCGCTTTGCGCGACCAGCACGTTGGCGATGCCATGACCTTCGAGGTCGCTGCGATCATGGCCGAGGAGCTCGCAGACAGCCGCGTTCGCATAGCGCACGATGCCATCGGGTGCGAGCACCACCGCCGCCTCCGGGAGCGCATCCAGAAGCGGCGAGGCGTAGCTATCCCGTGGCTCGTTGCCCGGCACGTTCGATTCGCCGGATCAGTACGCGGCGCGCTCGGCGTTCAGCACGTTGAGATCGGACTTCTGGTCCTCCATCTTGTGCAGCACGGACAGGTCCGCATTCACCGGTACACCCGCCTTTTCGAACAGCTCCTTCGAACGCTTGGTGATGAGGCCGGCTCGAACCAGCGCCGGCATCATCAGATCTTTGAGCGAGTGGATCTGACCGGGTGGCAGCTCGCGCGTGATACCGAGCTCGTTTGCCTCCTGCATGCCCTTCATGAAGTCGTTGGGATCGATCTTCGAGACTTCCAGCACCTTGAGGAAACCCGGGTCGACATTGCCGCCGCTCTGACCCTTCACCAGGATCATCACCGCGTCGAACGCGAATTGCGCCAGATCTTCCCGCTCGTCCTGATGCATGGCCGCGATCGTCGGGGTCAAGAACACATGACCGAACGAAACGTGTCGTGACTCGTCGCGCATCACGTTGAACGTAATCGACTTGAGCAGCGGCTCGTCGGTCTGCTTGTACATGTTGTTGAAGGCACCCAAGGCGAGCCCTTCGACAATCATGTTCATGCCGATCATGACCTTCATGTAGTTCTGCGTCTTCAGCGTCGCATCGATCAATTCTTTGAGCCAAGGTGTCATCGGATAGTCGATGGCGATCTTCTTCACGTAGCGCTCGTAAACTTCCACGTGCCGCGCTTCGTCCATGGTCTGAGTCGCCGCGTAATACTTGGCTTTGACGTCGGGTACGCCGTGCGCAATCGTAGAAGCGGTCAACAACGCCCCTTGCTCACCGTGCAGGAACTGCGACAAGAGCTGGGCCGTGGAATGCGCGCCGAACGTCTCCTGCTGCGTCTTCGACAGCTTCTTGAAGAACGGCATCTTGTAGTACATCGAATGGTCCGGCGCGATGATCGGGTTGGCAGGATCGATCGGCGTATCCCACTTCAGGTCGTCGGCGTTCCACTGGTTTTCTTTGGCGCGCTTGTAGAGGTCATCGAGCTTCGGTACGCCAGCCTGGTAGTCGAACTTCCAGGCCACGTCCATGATCGTTTGATAGCAATCGGTGACGTCGGAACGCAGCACTTCCTTGGGGTTGGCAGCCACGGCAGAAACCTCCGCATGGAAATTGAAGCTTCAGTATCCGTGGCGGCCCGCGTGGGTCATTAAGGGGATACCGCAGCGCACGGATGTGCGGGCGGTTCGTGTGAGAGCGGGGCTTGCCGCGACTAATCTGATTAGGAATCATTCGCGGGCAAGCCCGCTCCCACATGCACGTCAGCGATAGACCACGCCCTCCTTCATCACGAACGTGACGTTGCCCATGGCGGCGATGTCGGCAACCGGATCTGCCGCCACCGCAATCACGTCGGCCTTTTTGCCCACCTCGATGCTGCCGAGCTCGTCCCACATGCCCAGCAACTCCGCACCGCCGTGCGTCGCCGACTCGAGTGCGGCCATCGCCGGCATGCCGGCCTCGACCATGTAGACGAACTCCTTCCAGTTGTCGCCATGCGGCGACACACCGGTGTCGGTGCCGAATGCGATCTTCACACCGGCCTTGTATGCCCTGCCGAAGGTGGCCTGGATGTGCGCACCAATGGTGGCCGCCTTCGGCCGCACGAGCTCGGAGAAGTAGCCTGGTTCCTTCGCCTTCTCGGCGGTGTACACGCCGGCGATGATGGTCGGTACGTACCAAGTGCCGCGCGCCTTCATCAGCTTCATGATCTCGTCGGTCATGTAGGTGCCGTGCTCGATGGAGTCGACGCCGCCCAACACGGCCCGTTTCATGCCTTCCGCGCCGTGGGCATGAGCTGCCACCTTGTAACCGTAGTCGCGGGCGGCGGCGACGATCGCCTCCACCTCCGCAACCGTGAACTGCGGGTTGTCACCGCTCTTGGCTTCCGAGAGTACGCCGCCGGTTGCGGTGATCTTGATGAGGTCGGCACCTTCTTTGTAACGCGCCCGTACCGCCTTGCGGGCATCCTCGACGCTGTTGATGACACCTTCCGTCGGTCCCGGATCACCGCGTAGGCTCGATTTCACACCGTTGGTGGGATCGGCATGACCGCCCGTGGTGGCAATCGACTTACCGGCCGCGTAGATACGCGGCCCCTTGATTCGGCCCTCGTTGATCGCCCGCCGGAGTGATAGCGCGATGCCATCGGTGGTGCCGAGGTCGCGTACGGTCGTGAAACCGGCCATCAGGGTGCGCTCGGCGTATTGCACGGCGCGCAGTGCTCGATCCGCCGGCTCCAGCTGAAATCGCTCGACGAATCGATTTGGCGACAGCTCGCCATCGAGGTGCACATGCATGTCCAACAGTCCGGGCAGCACGTAGGCCGAGGACAGATCGACCACCTGCTCGCCGGGATCCCCAGGACGGTAACCGGGCTCAACGGCGGCAATCCGGCCGTCTTCGACCACAACCGTGCGCTCGGCAACGAATTCGCCTGCCGAGACGTCCAGCAAATGCCCTGCATGCAGCAGCACCCGGGCGCCGTGCGCGGGCAGCGCCGCGACCAGACCCACCAACACGAGCAATCGGATGCGCATGGTTCCCCCCAACATTGTCAATGGCCGTCCGCGGCCGGGATAATAGCGAGCTTTGCCTCTAGTCTGGAGAGTCAGTGCCCGACATTGCCGAAATCGCCGCCTCGGTGGATTCGCTGAAGCGCAACTTCGAGACCCACCGCTACATCTGCAGCAATCAGATCGCGACGGCCGTTTATCTCGCCTTCCACTTACGCAAACCCGTGCTCATCGAGGGACCGCCGGGTGTCGGCAAGACCGAGCTCGCCAAAACCACTGCCGAGATGTTCGATCTGCCGCTCATTCGACTGCAGTGTTACGAGGGACTCGACGAAGCCAAGGCACTGTACGAATGGAAATACGGCAAGCAGCTGCTCTACACGCAGGTCTTGAAGGAGACGCTCGACGAGGTCCTGCAGGGGGCGAAAGGCTTCCGTGAGTCGGTGAGCCGTCTACACGAGTTCGGCGACATCTTCTTCAGCGAAGAATTCTTAGAGCCCAGACCACTGCTGAAGGCGCTGCGCGAGGAAGGCGGGTGCGTGCTGTTGCTCGACGAGGTGGACAAGTCGGACCACGAATTCGAGTCGCTGCTACTCGAGATACTCTCCGACTTCCAGGTATCGATCCCCGAGATCGGCACTGTGAAAGCGACGAGAGAGCCGCCGCTCGTGTTCCTGACCAGCAACAACACGCGCGAGATCTCCGATGCGCTGAAGCGCCGATGTCTGCACCTGTACATTCCGTTTCCCGACATCGATCTCGAGCAACGCATCATTCACGCACGCGTTCCGGAGATTCCGCCGGAGCTCAGGAAGCAACTCGTGACGTTCATTCACGAGCTGCGCGAGCTGGATCTGAAGAAGGTGCCGGCGATTTCCGAGACCATCGACTGGGCGCGTACGCTGCTCTTGCTGCACGCGGATCGGCTCGACCCCGAGCTGGTGCGCGATACCCTGAACGTGATCTTGAAGTTCCAGGAGGACATCGTGAACGTCGATTCCGAGATCACCACCCTGACGTCCAAGGCCACCAAGAACTAGGCGTGGATACTTGGGGACAGTTTACCTATTTCCTACTCCCAGGTTTGCGCAAACCTGGGAGTAGGAAATAGGTAAACTGTCCCCAATTTCCTGGCCTGCGCCTATGGACCGCGTCCTGTCGAACTTCATCCGCGCGCTGCGCAATGCCGAGGTGCGGGTGTCGACCGCAGAGACACTCGATGCATTCAATGCCGTCGAGTTGGTCGGTTATCGCGACCGCGCGTTCTTGAAGGATGTGCTGTCGCTGGTGCTGCCGAAGACCGCCGACGAGAAAGACACCTACGCCGATTGCTTCGACAACTTCTTCGCCTTCCAGGAATTACGGGGCGCCGAAGGTAAGCGCGGCGACGCCGAAAGTGGCGATGACGAAGGCGAAGCCGGTGACGGCGAGGGCGAAGGCAACGAAGCCTCGGAAGCGACCGAAGGGCGCGGCGGCGGCAAGGGTAAGGGCAAGAGCAAGTCGAAGCGCAAGGCCGCCGAAGAACCCGAGGAGGATCTGGGTCCCGGTGACATGGCGGAAGCCACCTCCGCGCTTGGCAAACTCTTGATGGCGGGCGCGAAGAGCGAACTCGCGATGGAAATGTCGAAGGCGGGCACCGCCGTCAACGTCCAAGAAATACAGGTGTTCACACAAAAGGGCCTCTATACGCGCCGCGTCATGGAGGCGATGGGACTCGCCGATCTGCAACAAGAGATCAACGGGTTGCGCCAGCACCGTGACGTTCCGCACCGGCGATTGGGCCAAGAGCTGACACGACGTCGCGAATGGCTGCGGGAGCAAGTGCGGGACTATGTCGAGCAACAATTTCTGCTACACGCCGATGCCACCGGCCGGCGCTTGCGCGAAGAGCTGTTGCGCAAGGTCAAGCTCTCCAACATCGAGCACCGCAACTTCCGGCTCATTCAGGAAGTCGTGTTCCGCATGGCAAAAAAACTCGTCGCGCTGCACTCGCGAAGGAAGAAAGTGTTCAAGCGCGGCGCGCTGAACGTACAGCGCACGTTGCGCCACAACATGGCATACGATGGATCGATCTTCGATCTGCATTGGAAGTCCGTGAAGATCGATCGGCCCAAGGTGTTCGCGATCTGCGACGTATCGGGGTCGGTCGCCAACTACGCACGCTTCATGCTCATGTTCCTCTACAGCCTCGAGGAAGTGATGCCGAAGGTGCGTTCGTTCGCCTTCTCGTCGGACCTCGCCGAGGTCACCGAATTGTTCGAGCGCAACAAGCTGGAGGATGCCATCGCGAAGGTGCTGCGCGACTATTCCGGCGGCTCAACCGATTACGGTCAGGCGTTCGTCGATTTCAAGAAGACGTGCCTGGATGAAGTCGACAATCGCACCACCATCATCATTCTGGGTGATGCGCGCAACAACTACGGCGAACCGCGTACCGAGATCCTGAAGGAGATGTACGACCGCTGTAAGCGCCTGATCTGGCTGAATCCGGAGTCGCGCAGCACCTGGAACGTCGGTGACGCCGAGATGCGCCGCTACTCCGCCTATTGCCACCAGACCGAGGAATGCAACTCGCTCATGCATTTGGAGCGAATAGTCGGTAATCTGCTGCGCACCGTGACGTGAGGCTCGAGTCTTGAGCGAAGTCGTAACCGACACGGAAGACACCTTTACCCGCACGGCCAGCCGACAGCTCCTGTTGCTCGCGCTCGCAGCGCTGGCGGCGTTGGTGTTGCTCATGTTTTCGCTCGGCTGGTTATCGGAGCTGACCGCGTCCGGCGCGACCACAGGCGATGCCGTCGATGTCCCATCGCGCACGGTGAGTCTCGCCATGTCGAGCGAGCCGCCCCAGCTCGACAGCACCCGCGCCACCGATCAAGTCAGTGGCTTCGTGCTCGGCCACGTCATGGAGGGTTTACTGCGCTACGATGCCACCAACAACTTGGTGCCTGGTGTCGCCGAGCGCTGGCAGATCGATGCCGAAGGCGCGACGTTCTGGCTACGCGACGACGCGACGTGGAGTGACGGCCAGCCGGTCACCGCCCACGACTTCGTGTTCGCGTGGCGGCAGGTGTTGGATCCGGCGACGGCGTCCGAATACGCGTTCATCCTGTTTCCGGTCAAGAACGGCGAGGCGATCAACGCCGGCG
>QJXZ01000221.1 GCA_003248125.1 Gammaproteobacteria bacterium
GCAGCAACCTCGCCACGCACGTTTCCTCTGGCCACAACCCGGGTATCGCGACTCCTCCGAAGTGGCGCTCGAGCGGGCCTATTCGGCGTTCCTTCAGGGCCAGACGAAGCGTGCGCAAGCACGCGTCGTGGTGTTGATGAGCACCATGGCGCAGCGCACGTCGACTGACGCCATCGACGGCGCGCCGGTAATCGGATCGCCAAGCGCGGCGGAATTGCGGATCGACCCTGCTGGAAAACGCAGCCTATGGATGAAGCTTGCGAGACATCTGAAGAAGTCGTGATCTTCCGACCCATGGCCGGCACGGATCTCGATCAAGTGGTCGACAACGAAATGCGCAGCTATGCCTTCCCATGGACGCGCGGCGTGTTCGCCGATTGTCTCAAGTCTGCGTACGAATGCTGGGTCGTACAGACCGGCGGTGGTGAATTGATTGGTCACGGCATCTTGTCGGTGGGGGCCGGGGAAGCCCATTTGCTGAACATCTGCATACGACGCGATCGTCAAGGTGAGGGCCATGGCCGGGCGCTGCTTCACCACATGCTCGACTGCGCCCGTCTGCGCCGCGCACACGTGGTGTTTCTCGAGGTTCGCCCCTCCAATCGCGTTGCCATGACGTTGTATCGATCGCTGGGATTCGAGCCGGTCGGTCGGCGGCCAGGCTATTACCCGGCTGATCGCGGCGTCGAGGATGCACAGGTCATGGCCCTCGCGCTCGCGTGAGTGGTGGGTCGTGCCGGGATCTTGTAATGCCCCTATAATGCCGCGCTTTTTTCAAGCCCATCGTCGTGCCGCCACACTCGATCGATCAACGTCGCACGTTCGCCATCATCTCGCATCCGGACGCTGGCAAAACCACCGTTACCGAGAAGCTGCTGCTGCTGGGCAATGCCATACAGCTCGCCGGCACGGTCAAAGCACGTAAATCGAATCGGCACGCGACGTCCGACTGGATGGCGATGGAGAAGGAGCGCGGCATATCGGTGACGACGTCGGTCATGCAATTCTCGTACGGTGGGTGCATCGTGAATCTGCTCGACACGCCGGGCCACGAAGATTTCTCCGAGGACACGTATCGAACGCTCACGGCCGTCGACTCCGCGCTCATGATCATCGACGGTGCCAAAGGTGTGGAGCCGAGAACCATCAAGCTGATGGAAGTGTGCCGGCTGCGCGACACGCCGATCCTGACGCTGATCAACAAGCTCGATCGCGAGGTCCGCCCGCCGATCGAACTGTTGGACGAGATCGAGAAAGTGCTCGGTATTCAATGTGCGCCGATGACCTGGCCGCTCGGTATGGGGCGCCACTTCCGCGGTGTCTATCGTCTGGCGGACGATTGCATCGTCTGCTATGAACCGGGCCACGGTGATCGTCTGCACGCCTATCGCGAGATCGAGGGCCTCGATAGCGATGCGGCCCGTAAGTACCTTGGCGATGAGCATGCGGCATTCGTCGACGAGATCGAGTTGGTTCGCGGTGCATCGCATGCATTCGACCTCGATTCGTATCGACGCGCCGAGCTGGCGCCGGTGTTCTTCGGCACGGCGCTCGGCAACTTCGGCATCGACCACTTGCTCGATTGCTTCGTGCGGATCGCACCAGGACCGCTGCCCCGTGAAACACATGAGCGATTGGTTGAGCCGACGGAGCCGGCATTCTCGGGCTTCGTGTTCAAGATCCAGGCAAACATGGATCCAAAGCATCGCGACCGCATCGCGTTCTTGCGCATTTGCTCCGGCGCCTATCGACACGGCATGCGCATGCACCAAGTGCGCACCGGCAAGGAAGCCAAGGTCAACGATGCGGTGACGTTCATGGCGGGCGACCGCGTGCAAGCCGACGAGGCATATGCCGGCGACATCATCGGTCTGCACAACCACGGTTCGGTGCAGATCGGCGACACCTTCACTGAAGGCGAGCAGCTTCGCTTCAAGGGCGTGCCCAATTTCGCACCGGAATTGTTTCGGCGCGTGCGTGCGCGCGATCCTTTGAAGAGCAAGCAACTCGAGCGAGGCCTTACTCAGCTGGCGGAAGAAGGTGCGACGCAGGTGTTCAGGCCGCTGGTCCGCAACGAGCTCATCGTCGGTGCGGTGGGCGCGTTGCAGTTCGACTTGGTCGCCTTTCGGCTCGAAGACGAGTACCGCGCGGATTGCATCTATGAAGATGCGGCCGTGCATGCCGCCCGCTGGGTGTACTGCGACGATGCCAAGCGGTTCGCGGAGTTCAAGCGCAAGTGCGAGGATGCGCTGGCCGAGGATGGCGGCGGCTATCTCACCTACCTGGCGCCGTCACGTGCCAATTTGGTGCTGACGCAAGAGCGCTGGCCGGACGTTCGCTTCGTGGCCACGCGCGAGCATTGATGCGACAAGCCGCGGCTCGCGTGCCCCAAGTCGTCTAGAATCGTGCGTGTTGCGTACGCGAGAGCAGATGGTCGAACACGATGCGCGGGCACAAGCGGTGAGCGACGGACCAGTCGAACGCTTTCACGCCGATCCGAACCGCTCGGAATGGGACGCAGGGTGCCTCGTCACGGCCTTGATTGCCCCGGACTTCGATGCCGAAGGGTTGAATGCGGCACTGTCGAGACTGCGTGACGAATGCATCGCAATGACGCAACCGGATGCGCGGTCGTTGTGTCGGTTTCTGGAGCGGCGCGGTTTCGCGGGCGACGATACGACCTACGAGTCGCTCGACAACAGCCGCCTCGATCGGGTGCTGGTCAAGCGGCGGGGTATCCCGATCACGCTCGCCGTGCTGTACGTCGAGCTCGGCCGTGCGCTCGGGCTCGACATCCATGGCGTCGGCTTTCCCGGTCATTTTCTTGTGCGCGCATCCGACGCGGTGATAGATCCGTTCGCCAATCGGGTCGTTGCGGCGGAGGATTGGCGTGCTTGGCTGCGTGAGCACGATCTGCTAGCGCATGCCGGCACCACACTCAACGATGCGACGCCGGACGAGATTGCGCTGCGCATGTTGAACAACGTCAAACGCGTGCTGTTCGGCCATGCCGACGGCGCCGCGTATGCGACGGCGCTCGACTTGATCGATGCACAGCTGGTGCTCGGCGCCGAGCCGACAACGCTGCACTTGGAGCGGGCGGAAATTTGGCGTCGCCTCGGTTCAGTGAGCAGTGTGCGAGCAGCGCTCGAGGACGCCCGCGAGACATGCAACGACGAGCGCTTGTGCGCCGACATCGAGGGCCGGCTGAAGGCGATCGCCAACCTGCCGGGTTCGGCTAAGCATTGAGCGCGCATGCACAGCGTGGCAGCCGACTGGCGCCAGAGTTCGCTGCTCATATTCCTTCCCTCAATCCCTGTAGGGATTGCGGTAAGTCAGATCGATCGCAGCACCATAGCCTGGGACGACGATCTGTTCTTTGCTGATCGAAAGGTCGGCGCCTTCGAGCACGCCTTCACCAAATTGGTAGATGGGGGCGACCTCGCCGCGGGTGGCGCGGGCATCGAATTCCGCGAGCGCAGCGGTCACCGATTCGTTGCGTTTGCCGTGCGCGACCAGCGCCTGGCGACCGTGCCGAGCTTCAATCAGTGCGCGCGTCGCGTTGGGCGACAAAATGAGCCCCGTGGCATTGTTGCCGCCAAAGCCCTTCGAGTTGATGAACGCGGCGTCGTAGCGGTCGGTGCCCTCGTCGACATGCTGCATTGAGAAACGCAAGTTTTCCGTGTGGATGTCGTCGGCGAGATGGTCGATGGTGGCGATACCGGGCACGATGCCGTACTGCCAAGCGCCGAGCACGGCCGCGAGCTGATCCCCGCCCGCCGGCGCGAGCGAGTGTCCGACATAGGCTTTGATGGCCGCTACCAGCAAATTGTCGATGCCGAACACGCCGGCCACGCTGCTCATGATGTGCGACTCTGTGACGCGATTCTGCGGCGTACCGGTGCCGTGTGCATGGAAGTATGTGCGCTGCTTGAGCGCGTCCTCGCCGAGGATGGCACGCGCCGCGGCCAAGGCCTTGGCCACCGTCACGTAATTGCCGACACCGGGCCCCGGAATCGACTTCTTGTAGCCGTCCGAATTGACGAACACCGCCGGTGCAGCGCCCAAGATGGGCAAGCCGAGCTCGAGTGCCAGCGCATCGTCGACCAATACCGTGTAGACGGCGGCTTCTGCCAGCGTGAAGCCGCAGTTGTCGGAAAACGGCCGGCATGCGCGGCGATTGTCGGGACCGTCGGTGCGGCCATCGAGCGCCATCAATGCTTCGTCTTCGGCAAGCGCACCCATGGTCCGATAGCCTTCGATGACCTCGGGTGTGATCGGTGCCTCGGCGTTGCCCACCATCACGACGCGGCGGCGGCCGCTCTGTATGTCCTCGACGCCTTGGCGCAGGTTGTAGAGAAACGTGGCGCATGCACCGATGGTGGCGCCAGTGGCACCGAGGCTGCCGAGCACATAGGCGTTGATGAAATCGGCCGGCATTTCGCACAGCCCTAGCGGCAGCTGCTTTGCGGTGACGCGCCGGCCGTGTAGCGCAGCCTGTAGCATGCCGCCGGTGCCGTTGGCGTCGAGCTGCCCCATGGCGCTGCCCGAGTACACCGCAAACTCGTCTGGACGCACGTGTTGGCGCAACACGTCCCAGTCGATGCCGAGCGAAAACACGGCGTCGGAGGCACCATAGACCGTGAGTGCGAGGCCACGCGGGTGGCTGCGCGATTGATACAGCGCTTCGGGATCGAAGCCGCTCGGCACTTGGCCCGCGGAGGTCACCTTGGAGACCCGCTGATCCTCGACCAGCACGTCGAGCTTACCCGCGATCGTGACCAGCACGTCTTTCTCGCCATCGTCTTCGATCTGCCAGTTGTCGGGCACGCGGTCCGGCAGCTGCCGGCGCGACAGACGAACGCGTAGGTCGCCGTGCTCGCCGCGGAGCATGATGCTGCGCTGCCACCCAATCTGTGTGGGGTCGAATCCCTCGATGCGGCGAATGAGCGTGTGATCTCGGATGTAGGCGCGGGTGGCAGGATCGTCGGCTGATTCGTTGAGCCGCATGAGTCCCGCCAGGCTTGCGTACGTCGCCGCCGCATCGGCCTCAGGTAGTGCATCGATCACCAGGCGCCGGTAGGCGTGATGCATGGAGAGCCGCCCGGCAGGATTGATGCCTCCGAGGCCGACGATGACGGGTAGATGCATCGTGCTCACGCGGCCTCGAGGGCGATGGCGGTCGCCTCACCGCCGCCGATGCAGAGCGCAGCGATGCCGCGTCCAGCGCCCCGATCGCGCATCGCATGTGCGAGCGTCACGATGAGCCGCGCGCCGGTCGAACCGATGGGGTGTCCTTGCGCGCACGCACCGCCATAGACATTGACGTACTCGGCGTCGAGATCGAGTTCGCGAATGGCGAGCATCGTCACCATTGCGAAGGCTTCGTTGATCTCGAAGAGATCGACGTCGCGGGCACGCCAGCCGAGTTTGTTCAGCAATTTGGTGATGGCACCGATAGGGGCAATAGTGAACTCTGAAGGGTGTTGCGCGTGGGTGGCGTGTCCGACGATTCGTGCGAGGGGCGTGCGTCCGGCGACCGGCTCGCGCCCGAGCACGAGTGCCGAGGCACCATCCGAAATCGAGCTGGAGTTCGCCGCGGTGATCGTGCCGCCTTCCTTGAATGCGGGCTTCAGTGTTGGGATGCGCTCGAGCTTGGCGCGCTGCGGTTGCTCGTCGTCGGTCACCGTGGTGCCGCCAACTGTCATTGGCGCGATTTCCGACAGTGCACCGTTCGCTGCTGCGTCGCGGGCGCGCTCGACCGATCGAATGGCGTAGTCGTCCATTGCTGCACGCGACAATTGGAAACGATCTGCGGTGTCCTGCGCGAACGTGCCCATCGAACGCCCCGTTTCGGCGTCTTCCAGGCCGTCCAAGAACATCGCGTCTTTGAGTTCGCCGTGTCCCATGCGCATCCCCGCGCGGGCACGCGTGAGCAGGTAGGGGGCGTTGGTCATGCTCTCCATGCCGCCCGTAACAACCGTGTTCGCGCTGCCGACGCGAATCAGATCGGCACCGAGCATGGTTGCCTTCATGCCCGAGCCGCAGACCTTGTTGACGGTCGTTGCGCCGCACGCATCGGGTAGACCGGCGGTGCGCATCGCTTGGCGGGCGGGCGCTTGCTTCAATCCGGCTGCGACGACATTGCCGATCAGCACCTCGTCGATGTGTGCGCCCTCGACACCGGCGCGCTGGAGCGCGGCTGCAATGGCATGTGCGCCGAGCTCGGGTGCAGCGATCGACGCCAGCGCGCCTTGAAAGCTGCCAATGGGCGTGCGCGCAGCCCCCAGCACGTAGACGGAAGTTTCGCTCATCGGCACTGCCCTCGAGAAAGCCGGGATTCTAACCCGCCGCCTCGGCTAAACTCACCGGCCCATTTCGCCATTGGAACATCCCTCATGTCGGACCATGCCAAGCGCGCCGTCGAAATCTTCGCAAGCCAAGTGGGCAGCTCCGACGGCACGGGTGAGTGGCTGCTCGTCGACCAGGCGCGTATCAACCTGTTTGCCGACGCAACCCTCGATCACCAATTCATCCACATCGACCCGGAGAAGTCCGCCAAGCTGTCGCCATACAAGGTGACGATCGCGCACGGCTTCCTGACCCTGTCGTTGCTGCCACATCTGACTAGTAGCATTCCGGCTCGCAATCCGAAGGCTTACGAAGGGCTCGTCATGGGCGTGAACTACGGCCTCGACAAGGTGCGCTTTCCCGCACCGGTACCGGTCGATTCGAAGCTGCGCGCCGAGCGGACGTTGCTCGAAGCGGAACTCAAGGCGCCGAACACCATTCAGCTCAAGCAGCAAGTCACGATCGAGATCGAGGGCGGCGGTAAGCCGGCCTGCGTCGCGGAATTTCTGACGCGCCTGATCTACAGCTGAAAGAAATCGGTGACAGTTACCTATTTTCGGAAATCGGTGACAGTTACCTATTTTCGAATGCACCCGCGACGGTCCACTAAGTGCTGGTGGCGAAAATAGGTAACTGTCACCGATTTCTCTACACCTCGCCGAAACGCGGAATCAGCTCGACGAAGTTGCACGGCTTGTGCTCGATGTCGAGTTGGCTCGACAGAATTCGCGTCCACGCGGTACGGCAGGCGTTCTTCGAGCCCGGCAGGCAGAACACCAGCGTTCCGTTCGACAATCCGCCGAGTGCGCGGGACTGAATGGTGGACGTGCCGATTTCCTCGAACGAGAGCGCACGGAACAGCTCGCCGAATCCTTCGATGAGTTTCTCCAGCAGCGGTGCGAGGGCCTCGGGCGTCGTGTCACGGCCCGTGAAGCCGGTGCCGCCGGTGGTGAGCACGACGTCGATTGCCGGGTCCGCGATCCAGCGCGACACGACGGCCCTGATCGCGAAACGGTCGTCTTTGGTCAGCTCGCGCGCCACCAACCGATGACCATCGGCTTCGAGCAACTCGATCAACAATGCACCGGAAGTGTCCTCGGCCAGGGTGCGCGAGTCGGATACCGCGAGGACCGCGCAGCCGAGGGACGGGGTATGCTTGGCCACGGACATCGTAAGGGGCTCCAATCGTGGAGTTGAGGGTTTGCGCGGCGCGAAGCGCATACATTAGAGTACGCGGCCGAATTCTACATAGATTTCAAAGGCTTTCGAGCCGCAGGTTCAGAATCGAGTCCGAATCGCTCTAATGGATAATCCGCTCACCGAAGGCGATCGGCTGTACCTGATCGCGGAAAGCCTGGCGCAAGACTTCTCGCTGTTCCCGACCTCGGGAACGGCGGGCATCGAGCAACACGTCAAGGGCCTCGTCTCCCACCTGCAGATTGCGCGTCAGCTCGAGCTGCTCCGCAATCTCGACATCGACACCTACATCGAGACCGTGGTGTCGCCGGCGGAAGATCCAGGTCGGTTGGATGCGCCCAACGTCATTCGGGCCCTGGGCGGCAAATTGATCGACGAGCAAGCGAATGGGCCCTACTACGCCTGCAAATTGATCATGGATTTCGATGGCGAGCCGCGCACGGTGGCGTTCATCGCCCAGGACCGCTCTGTGCGTAACGGCGTGTGGGGCCCCGAGCATCATTTGCAGGCTGCGGAGCTGGTGGGCGAATGTTCGAAGCGCAACATCGCAGTCGTGAGCCTGATGGATACACCGGGCGCCGACGCGGGCGAAATCGCCAACAAGAACAACCAAGCGCACAGCATCTCGCGCTTGATCGCCGAGATGGCCAACGTCGATGTGCCGAACCTCGGTGTCATCTTCGGGCTGGGCTACTCGGGCGGCGCCATTCCGCTAGCCGCCAGCAACCTCATTCTTTCGGTGCGCGACGGCGTGTTCAGCACCATCCAGCCGAAGGGACTCGCGAACATCGCCCGGCGCCTCAATTTGTCCTGGCAGGAGTGCGCCAAGTACGTGGGGTTGTCGCCCTACGAGTTGTATGCACAAGGCAACATCGACGGCATCATCGATTATTCGCCCGGTGAGGAGGACAAGCTAGACAACCTGCGTGCGGCGATCGTGAGCGGGATTCAGTCGGTGGAACAGAGTACCAAACAGTTCGTTGCCGAGAACCCCTACATCCTCGATCACTACCGCCACAACTTGGAGCGGTACCTCAAGCCATCGCGACGGCTGCAGCAGATGGAGCAGCGCGCATTCTTGAGGGTTTCGAAGACGCCCACCGAGTACATGAACGTATTCGGTGTGGCGTATCGGTATCTACGCTATCTAGGAACGCGTAAGCGCATCAAGGCCACCACCACGCAGCAATACGGGCGCTTGGCCGCGCAGGAGATTCCGAAGGGCGAGTTGTTGGTGCGCACCGATCGCGAGCGCCGGCAGACGTTTCTGAAGTGGCTGCAAGACCCGGAAAAGGTCATCTACGACGACGCGCTCGCCAAGGCATGGAAGACCTACCTCGAGCGCAAGGACGCACTCACCGACGAACGTGGTCGGATCGCGCAACTTTTGTTCGGCGAACCGAAGAAGAACTTCAGTGAGGCACGGGCCACCCTACTCACCACCGTCAGCACCTATCTCTACAACCGCTGGAAAGAGGATGCGGAAGGCAACTTCCGGGCACTGATCGAATTCTTGAAGGCGCCGGAAGATGCGGCGCGGCTGTTGAAGGTGGCAGACATTTCGGATCCCCGTGGTTTGGCCGCCGCGCTGGGCGGCGATCGGCCGCTCGGTACGGTATATCGCGAGCGCTTCACCCACGAAGGTAGGAAGCTCTTGTCGCCGCGCGGGCTGCGCGAGAAATCCGATTCGTATCTGCGCAGTCAGCTCGCCACCGAGCTCAACCTGACCATGACCGAGGGCGCGATCACGGAAGTGGTGGACAACGCCATCGTCTCGGAACGCGGGCGGACGCTGGCGGCGGCGCGTCGCTCGGCGATCGCCGTCAATCGCCAGATCTTCGACGACCGCTACGCGGCGTATCTCACGCCCATGTTGATCGCGGAGCGCATCGACGAGGCGGACGTGACGGTGCTCGACGTGCTGTTCGACGACGAGTTGCGCGCCGACTTCATTGCCGAAGGCGAAAACTTGCTGCTGTTCGATGCCATCTACGACCAGATCATCGAGCACCTCGACACCATCGCCGAAGAGGCGGAGAGCACGCGTGCACTTTCCAAGCGGACACTGAAGCGGCTGCTCGACGATGCAGCAGCAAAGGCGTCGGGAACCAAGCGCGGCAACGGTAGCAGCGACGGCGCCGAGTCCGGCGAACGATTGCAGCAGCAATTCTTGGCTTGGTATCGGCGCATGTCGGCGATGGCTCGGGCTACCGACTTCATCCGCGCCGTCGAGGAGTGGAAGAAGTCGAGCTTCCCGCATCTGTCCGACACTTTGTTCGTCGTGGTGACGTTTCTGTTCGAGCGGCTGGTCGGGCTCTACCTGGCGTCCGAGCAAGATCGGCGCCGGTATGACGGTCGCATTTCGCCGCGCAACATCGGCCGCCGCAAGGATTTCTGGAACCGACTCACCATCGCCTACCGCGACCTGCGCATTCAGCAGGTGCTCGAGATCTTCAAGGCCAAGAAAGGTGTTGGTCATCAGGACGTCATCGCGCGATTCTTCGGTGAGTTCGAAGAGCTGTACGGCGATCTGTTGAGCTCCGATCCATGCGAGTTCCCTGGCTTTCGGGTCTCGATCGAAAATGCCCTGAAGCAGCGCATTCCACCTTGCGGCATCGTTTCCGGTATTGGCACGTTCAACGACGGCGCCGGGGGTATCCGGGTCGCCGCAGTCATTTCCAACGTCGACTTCCAGGCCGGCGCGTTCGACATGGCGAGCGCCGAGAAATTCTGCAAGCTGCTGGTCGAGGCCGCCGAACGACAGTTGCCGGTGATTTGCTTCATATCCTCGGGCGGCATGCAAACCAAGGAAGGTGCCGGGGCGTTGTTCTCCATGGCGGCCGTCAACGATCGCATCACCCGGTTCGTGCGCGACTACGAATTGCCGGTCATCGTCTTCGGTTTCGGTGACTGCACGGGCGGTGCGCAGGCGAGTTTCGTTACGCATCCGCTGGTACAGACCTACTACTTCAGCGGCACCAACATGCCGTTTGCGGGCCAGATCGTCGTGCCATCGAATCTGCCGTCGACCTCGACGCTGTCGAACTATTTGTCGGTGGTGCCCGGCGCCATGCAGGGTCTCGTCAAGCATCCCATGCACCCCGATCTCGACGAGGAACTGCGCAAGATCGATCCGGAGATTCCGCTGCCGTCCGAAACCGTCGTGGAAGTCGTGCATCGCATCATGGCGGGTAGTCTCACCCAAGACCGGCCGCTCGCAGTGCCGCGGCGGCCGCGCTTCCGCGATCGCGATCTGATCCGGCCTGTGAAGCGGGCGCTCATTCATGCCCGCGGATGCACCGCCGTGAAGCTGGTGCGCGTCGCGCAGCGGCAGGGTATCGAAGTTGTGCTCGTGCAATCGGATCCCGACATGGATTCGGTGGCGGTCGACATGCTCTCGGCGCGCGATCGCGTGGTTTGCATCGGCGGTAACACGCCCGATGAAAGCTACTTGAATGCGATGTCGGTGATGAAGGTGGCCGAGCACGAGGGTGTCGATGCGCTGCATCCCGGCATCGGCTTCCTGTCGGAGAACTCGCAATTCGCCGAACTCGTCCGCGCGCACGGCATCAACTTCATCGGTCCGCCCGTGTCCGCCATGGACACCATGGGCAACAAGTCGAACGCCATCAATACCGCGCTACGCCTGGGTGTACCGGTGGTGCCCGGCAGCCATGGGATTCTCACCAACGCCGAGAGTGCCGCGCAGGTGGCGGAGGCGATCGGTTTTCCCGTGCTCATCAAGGCGGTGCACGGCGGCGGCGGCAAAGGCATCCAGGTCGTCGAATCGACCGACGATTTTCACGAGCAATTTCATCGCGTGACCGCCGAAGCACGTGCCGCCTTTGGCAATGGCGATGTGTACTTGGAGAAGTACGTGACGTCGCTCAGGCACATCGAGGCACAACTGCTGCGCGACAGCCAGGGCAACACGCGTGTGCTCGGCATCCGCGATTGCAGCGTGCAGCGCGACAAGCAGAAGGTCTTCGAGGAATCCGACTCGATGATGCTGCCGCCCGAGCTGTTGGAGGCGGTGCTCAAGCACACGGCTGCCATTGGCGACGAAGTGGGCTACGTCGGCGCCGGGACCGTCGAGTTCATTCACGATCTCGATGCCAATGCCGTCTACTTCATGGAAATGAACACGCGGCTGCAGGTCGAGCACCCGGTGACCGAGCTGGTCTCGGGCGTCGACATCGTCGGTGAGCAATATCGTATTGCATCGGGCGAAAGCATCGCGCGGCTCGAGGCGGGCAAGCGTGGTTACGCGATCGAGGCACGGGTCAATGCCGAGCGCGTGGTCATGGGCAACGACGGTAAGCTCAGATTCCGGCCCGACCCCGGACAGATCATCGAGTGCGAGCTGCCGCAAGCAGCCGGCATCGAGATCATCGCGACTGCGGCACCGGGTAAATTCGTCTCGCCGTACTACGACAGCATGGTGGCGCAGATCATTGCCCACGGCGAGACGCGCGCCGATACGATCGATGCGCTACTCGCGTATCTCGCACGCGTGAAGATCACGGGTATCTGCACCAACATTCCACTCCTGATGCGCGTGCTGGCCGACGCCGAGTTCCGGCACGGCGTGTACGACACCAACTATCTGCCGAATCTCCTCGCGCGTACCGATGGCCAAGCGTTGATCGCCGAGTTCGAGGCGGCGGCCGGCAAGACGGGAGCCGGTATCGACCGCGATGCGATCAGCATCGACGGCAGTGATGAGCTGAAGGTACTGTCACCGTCGACCGGTATCTTCTACTCGACGCCGAATCCGACTGAGCCCGATTATGTCTCGGTCGGCGATCGCGTTGGTGTCACCGACACGCTTTGTCAGCTGGAAGCGATGAAGATATTCACGCCGCTCGCGCTCAAGGACTTCAACCTCGGCGACGGCGAGTTGTACCCGGCGAATCAGACCTACGAGGTCCGGCGGATCAACAACGTGTCCGGCCAACAGGTGAACGTGGGCGATCTGTTGTTCGTGGTCAAACCGGTCAATCGTTGACCGCTGCTGGATGGGACCGTCGGCGGCCGCGACGAGAACCTAGCCGCTTGCGAGGTCCAATACCCCCTTCGCGACGCACGCGGCGCCGATACTGAGGATCACATACCCGCTCAAGCGCCTGAAGCTCGAATCGTCGAAGCGGTCGAGCAGACGCGTGCCGATGCGCGCGCCGAGCACCGCCGTCGCCATGCTCGCGACGATTAGCGTGCTCGGCACCTCGCTGGTCACGCCCACCACCACACCGTAGTAGCCGATCTTCAGCAAGTGGCCGATGGTCTGGGTCAGCGCTTTGCTGGCGATGATCTGGTGGCGATTGAGATTGGCGTGCAGATAGAAGACGTCGAGCAGCGGCCCAGACGCACCGGCGAGCAGTTGGGCAGCGGTGACCAAGGCACCGCATGCGACCGCCGTGGACGGCCGCGTGATGTCGAGGCCATGCAAGTGCGGTGTCAACCGACCGAGCCACGGAAAAGCGCCCACCAGAATGAGGACAACGGCCGTGTCCGGGATCACCGTGAGACCGAGGAAGCCGGCAACCGCGACCGCCGCGCCAACGAGATACGGCGGCAGCAGCCGGTAGACGATGTGCTGGCGCAGAAAGTAGGTGCGTGAGCCATTCGACATGGCTTGAACGGCGCCGTGCAGCACCATGGCCGTGGGCACCGGCGTCAGCGTCACGAGGATCGCCATCAGGATCATGCCGCCGGCCATGCCGATCACCCCCGAGAGGATGGCGGTGCCGAGCACGGCGATCAGGATGACGAGTGCGAGCCACATGGCGCGGCATTGTTGTCAAACTCGATTCATGAAGAAAACGAATGTTTGGAATATGATGCTTACTCGTTTGGAATGAACGACCGATGATCGAGAACCTCGAAACCCTGGTCACGCTGTCGAAGACCGGCACCATGATGGAGACGAGCACGGTGCTCAAGATTTCGCAATCTGCGGTCTCCAAGCGCATCGCCGCCCTCGAACGCTACTACGATCGCCAGCTGATCGAGCGCCATGGCCGGCGCGTGGTGCTCACTCACCACGGCACACGCTTGGTCGAGAAGGTGACGCCGCTTTTGTCCGAGCTGCGCAGTGTGTTCCTCGAAGACAACGCGCTGCGCAAGGGCAAGATCATCGTCGGCGTGTCCGAAGCCATACTGGCGAGCTGGGGGCCGCGGTTGTTTGCGCAGGTGAGCCGGGTGCTGCCCGGCGTGGAGTTCAGCTTTCACGCTCAGCGTTCGCCGGTCGTGCTCGACCGCATTCGCTCTGGTGAATACATGGTGGGTCTGTGTACTGGGCTCGCGGATTCCGAAACGGATCTGCAGAGCGAGGTCGTGCGTGTCGAGCCGATGGTGATCATCCCGTCTGCATTGGCACCCCTCGACTATCGAGTGGGCGATGAGCTCGAGGTAATTACCATCGAGTCGAGGTCGGGCGCGTGGGCGAGCATTGAAGAGGACATGAAGCGCCTGAAGCTGCATCGCGCGACATCGCTCGAGTCGTTCTTCTCGGTTGCGCAGATGGCAATTTCAGGACTCGGCCATGGTCTGGTACCTGCCGGCGTCGCGCGGACGCTGGGCGTACCGGAAAACAAACTCATTGCGCTCGGTGCGCACGGCCTGAACAGGCCTGTGCGCTTCGTCGCGCGTAAATCCATGTTCTCTCGGCCGCTCGTGCAGAGCTTCTATCAGGAAGTCGTCAAACGTGCGCCGACCATTTGAAAGAGAGGTACCGATGACCGACATCATTCTGCATCACTACTCCGGTTCGCTGTTCTCGGAGAAGATTCGACTATTGCTGGGTTATCTCGAGCTACCGTGGCGCTCGGTCATCATTCCCCCGATCATGCCCCGGCCGGCACTGATGCCGCTCACGGGTGGATATCGACGCACGCCAGTGATGCAGGAAGGCGCAGATATCTACTGCGATACGCGCATCATCTCGGAGCGGCTCGCCGAGCGTGCAGGGCGTCCCGAACTCTGTAGTGGCTTCGTGGCGAATCGCGTTGCCGAGTGGGCAGATTCGCAATTGTTCCGCGTCGCGGTCGCCATCACGTTTCAACCGAACGCTATCGCGGCGACCATGAGTAGCCTGTCGGAAGCCGACATCGCGGCATTTCAGAAAGATCGTGCGGCATTGACCCAAGGTGCTGCCCTCGTCACCATTTCGGCCAAGGCCGCAGAGAGTCACCTGCGAGCGTATCTCCAGGACCTGGATGTCGGCCTTGCCGATACCGCGTTTCTGCTCGGTGATCAGCCGACGATCGCCGACTTCTCGGTCTACCATTGCTTGTGGTTGATCGCCAACAATCCGGTGGTGGCGCCACAGTTGTCTGGCTTCGAGCACGTGACTCGATGGCGCACGCGCATGGCGTCCTTCGGTCACGGCGCGCCCAGTCTGCTGGCAGCGGAGGACGCACTCGACATTGGTCGTCGTGCCGAGCCGAAACAAGTGCCGGCGTTCGAGCCGCTGTTGCCGAAAGACATTGCACTCGGTGACCAGGTGTCGGTGACGCCGACCGACTATGGGCTGGTACCGGTGCGAGGCGAACTCGTCATCGCGTCGGCGCGCGAGTTTGCCGTCAAGCGGCACGATGATCTGGCCGGCGAAGTCGTGGTGCACTTCCCGCGGATCGGCTTTCAGCTCGGTTGAAGTTCCAGCGACTCCCAGAATCGATGCGTCGGATCGTCGTCGAGCATCGCGACGCCGATCTCGTGGTCGAGGTGAAGCTGACGCTCATTGGTCGATGCGTATTGCGGCCACGACACTGGCGGCCGGCCGTCGCGTGCGAACGCCGCCCACAGACCCATGACGTTGCTCGCGAGTCGGTCGGCGTCGGCACCTGCGCCGACAAAGCGGGCAGTGCCGCGGGCATCGAAGTTGCCGAACACGAATGGAATTTCGATGGCGTGACACGCGCCGAGCCACCCGCGCAGAGCCGGTGAGCGCCAATCGAATTGGTATAGCCAGGTCGGTGCACGACGGGCGCGAACATAGTGCAGCATCGGCCGCCGAAAGCGCAGCTCCGTATCGATGTCGGCGAGCACACCGGCATTCGTATTGATCGGTGGCGTTGGCCGTTCGCGCAGATAATGTTCGATGACGGCCGATGCCCGCGCTTCTCCCACGCGGTGCGCGACTTGGGCGCGCAATGTCGCATCGTCGACCTTGACGCTCGGCCGCACATACAGCCGGTTCTCGTCGGCGTTCATGCCCATGATGAGCGGCACGTCGGAAGCGCCGGCAACAGTGAGTGGCGCGTCTTCGAGCCATGTTCCGTCCACCCACGGGCGAAAGGGCAAGGCACGAAAGCGCCCCCGCAAGGAGCGGCTCACGCGCTCCTGAGCATGGAGCACGGCTTGGGCCGGCGCGTGCTCGACGTCGCCTTCCAACGCCGCACGGAGCGCCGTGGCAGCTTCGAGCGCCTGCGCCGCAGTACCGACGTTGCTCGCCGCGCCGCTCTGCGCAATGGCACGATGAAACAGGCCGCGCGCGGCGGGTGCGGCCAGCAGGTTGCACACGCTCATGGCGCCCGCGGACTCGCCGACGATGGTGACTCGGTCGGGATCGCCGCCGAATCGCTCGATGTGCGCCACCACGAAACGCAGGGCTGCGATCTGATCGACCAGCCCACAATTGTCGTCGGCTATGCGCGCGAAACCGAATGCACCGAGGCGGTAATTGAACGTCACGACCACCACGTCTTCGCTGCTGGCGAGCCTCGAACCGTCGAACAATGGGTCGGCCGCATCACCGTGCGTGTACGCGCCGCCGAAGATCCAGACGATTACAGGTCGGCGGTTGGCGTCGGCACTCGGCGTGAAGATGTTCAGGGTGAGGCAGTCCTCATCGGTTGCCATGGCGCCGCGCATGCCGAGCCCGACGACATTGGGTTGCATCGGTCCGGGCCGTGCGTGACGTGCATCGCGGATGCCGGCCCACGCTTTGACCGAATGCGGGTGACGAAAACGACGTGCGCCAATGGGCGGCGCGGCGAAGGGAACGCCGAGAAACTTCCAGGCGCCGCGATCGGCAACGCCGTTGATCGTCCCGATGGCGGTCTCAAGCATGCGTGTCGATTGCGGCTTCAGGCAGTGGATGCACACACCATTTCGAGACCAGTTGCACCCAGTCTTCGTTCGCATTCAAGCATGGCACGACGCTGAGCGACTCCCCGCCCGCGGCCATGAAGATCTCGCGACCTGCGATGTCGACTTCTTCGAGCGTCTCCAAGTTGTCGGCCACGAATGCCGGGCATGCGATGGCGAGACGGCGGATGCCGCGGCGTGGCAAATCTGCGAGCACGCGATCGGTGTAAGGTGCCAGCCATGGCAACCGACCCAGGCGCGATTGGAAACTCACGTGCCATCGCGACCCGTCCAGGGACAATTGCGCCGCCACGGTGCGAGCGGTTGTGCGGCAATGGTGGCGATAGCAACTCGCGTGTGCTGGCGACGGCACCTCGCAACAGTCGTCGCGACGCAAGCAGTGGTTACCGGTCGGATCTTCGCGTGTGACGTGCCGTTCGGGTAGGCCATGAAAGCTGAACAGCAGCAAGTCGAAGTTGTCGGGAATGGCTGATGCGATGGACTCGGCAAGCACGCGTTGGTAGTCGGCGTCGTCGTAGAACGGCGGCAGCACTCGAAGCGAGACGCGTGGTGCCATGCGGCCAATCAACTCGCGTGTACGGACGATGGTGGTGGTTCGCGTGGATGCCGCATGTTGTGGGTAGAGCGGCAACAGCAGGATCTCGTCGACGTCTAGGTCCAGCAACTCTTGCAGCGCACGCTCGATGCTCGGTTCGCCGTACCGCATTGCCAACGCGACGGGCATGTCGATGCGCTTCGCGACCGAATCCCGTAGCGCGCGCGAATGAACGAGTAGGGGTGAGCCGTTCGGTTGCCAGATGCTGCGATAGGCCGCCGCGGATCGCCGTGGCCGGAACGGCAGGATGAAGGCGTTGACCACGAGCGCGCGCACCAGCCACGGCGAATCGATGACGGCTGGGTCCATGAGAAATTCGCGCAGGTAGCGACGTACGTCAGTTACCGATGGGCTCGCAGGCGAGCCCAAATTGACCAGTAGAGCACCT
Source organism: Gammaproteobacteria bacterium (assembly GCA_003248125.1). GTDB lineage: Bacteria > Pseudomonadota > Gammaproteobacteria > Pseudomonadales > Azotimanducaceae > SZUA-521. The sequence continues at coordinate 17,643 of QJXZ01000221.1, forward strand.
CGTCGCGACATGACTCGAAAATCGGAAGTGTTGTAGCGAATGGTAGCGATGGGCTGGGGAGGATGAAAGGAATGGGCGGCCGCAAGTTCGCGAATCGTCGATGTGTTCCGGTTCGTTTTGCGATTGCTCTGCTAGGATAGTCGCCATCGATTTGCTGGCCGGGGGCGTCGATTTCTCCGCAGCCCACCCTGCTGCAACTCCTGCGCGCTGCCTCGCTCGCCACGTCGGTTCGAGTTGCAGGAGTCGCGCTCGCCGTGGTGCTGCACTTCCTGTTGGCGCGGACGCTCAGTCTCGAATACTACGGATATTTCGCGACCATCAGCGCGTGGTTGACGTTTGCGTTGCTTGCCGTAACGGCCGGCGGCGACACGTTACTCACGCGCAACGTGGCTTGGTCGGCGGCGCTGCGCGAGCCGGTTCGCCCACTCTTTCGTCGCCTCGAAGGTCGATCGCTACGCTTGTCTGGCGCCGTGATCGTCTGCGCAGTGGGATTCGGCATCGTCGCGCCGGAGCAAATATCTGCCGATGCGCGGTGGATGATTCTACTCATGTTCGTTGGATTGCCAGCGCTGGTCCTTGCGAACTTGCACCAGGCGCTACTGCGCGGTGCGGCGCAGACAATTGGCGCGTTGCTGCCGGACAACGGTATCCGGCCACTGGCGCAACTGCTTGTGCTCGGCGCATTGCTCCTCGTAGCGGGAGAAGTGACTGGCATTGGGGCGGCTTGGGCGCACCTGATTGGGTGTCTCTCCGCTTGGGCGGTCGCCGCAATCTGGACCCGGCCATTCGTGTTGCGTCGTGCTACCGAGACTGCCGATTCAACGGCGATGCATGAAGGTGAGGTGCCAGCGGGTGCTTGGCACGAAGTGCAGCCGTTCCTGCTCGTTGCGGTAGCCACTCTAGTGCTGCGGCAAACCGACCTGGTGCTCGTAGGTGCCCTGCTCGACGCTTCGTCGGCGGGTCTGTACGGCATCGCCATGCGTGTGGCCGACGTCTGCTCGCTGCTGATCGTGGTTGCCAATGTCGTCCTTTCCCCGCGTATCGCCGAGATGTACCGGGCGGGTCGGATCGAAGCCGCGCGACGATTGGTGCAGGGCAGCGCTTGGATACTCTTTGCGATTTGTGCACTTACCGCTCTGGTGATCGCCGGGGAGGCAGTTCGTGTTCTGTCTTGGTTCGGTGCGAGCTATGTGGAAGCTACGGCGGTGCTACGAACGCTGCTGCTGGCACAGGTGATTGCCGTTGGACTCGGGCCCTTTGGGCTGTGGCTGTCGATGACTGGACGTGAATCTGTCGTAGCGCGCACGCTGCTGTGGTCGGCCGTGGCCCATGTCGTGCTTTGCGCCGTCGGGACCCTCACCTTCGGGATCGAAGGAGCTGCCGTCGCCACGGTGATCTCGACATTGGTTTGGCGGGGCTTACTCATGTACCGGTCGACCCTGCGTCCGCAGTCGTGATCGCACGTTTGCGGACGATCGCCAGCAAATTCGGTGAAAGTTGTCGTGAATCGGGAAGCAGCGGGCCGAGATACTCGACGAATTTGAACGGCGCCGCACAAAGCCAGTACGCACGCCGCCATCGGGCGCGCAGCATGGTGTATAGGCCGGAGTTCCAGAAACCGACGCTGCCGATGTGGCGGCACGTGACTAC
>QJXZ01000105.1 GCA_003248125.1 Gammaproteobacteria bacterium
ACGAATGCCTTGAGTGCCTTCTGCTCGGCCTCGGTCGGCACCACGTTGCACGTGTAGGTGAGCAGGTAATCGGCGGCATTGATCGCATCCAAATCGTGGTAGTCGTGCGCCACCCTCACCCTCACCCGCTCGTCCTCGGCTAGTAACTTCAGGAGTTCGAGCCGCGCGAAGTCGATGTCGTGGTAGTCACCGGCGGCCACCAGGTAGACGTTCGTTGTTCTGTGCTCGCTCATTGGTCTCTCCAAGCGAGGGCGGAGGTCGCGCCCCGTCCATTCGCGTCAGTACTGGATGCGTTTGGTCAGTCCGCCATCGACTACGACGTTGGTGCCGGTGGTAAAGCCGCAACGCGGACTGACGAGCATCGCTACGGTCGCCGCCACTTCGTCCGCGGATCCCATCCGGCCGAGCGGAATCTGCGCAAGCGTCTGCTCGTAGAACGGCGTCATGTTCTTCTTGATGTAGTCCCACGCACCACCTTCGATGAAGATCGGCCCAGGACTCACGGCATTGACGCGGATTCCCTTCGGCGCGAGATCCTGAGACAGCGCACCGGAGTAGTTGAGGAGCGCGGCCTTCATCGCGTTGTACGCACCCGCTGCGATGAATTTTTCGAGCGCCGCGGTGGTCGATATCACCACCACATTGGCGTTTTTGGATTTCTCGAGGGACGGCATTGCCGCCTCCACACAACGCACGGTACCCAGCACGTCGAACTCGAAGTTGTTGCGCCAACCTTGCTCGCCGGGTGCGTTGCCGCCCGATACGTTCGAAACCAAGATGTCGATGCCGCCGAGCGACGTGGCCGCTTCGGCGATGAATGCCTTCAGCGCATCGCCATTACCGACGTCGACGCTCTTGCCGAATGCCTTGACACCCTTGTTCTGCAGCGCGCCAACCGCGTCCTTCACTTCCGCTTCGTTGCGTGCGCAAATCGCAACGTCGACACCTTCGTCGGCGAGCGTATTCGCTATCGCACGACCTATTCCTTTGGTGCCGCCGGTGATGACGGCCTTGTTGCCCTTCAGTTTCAGATCCATTGTTCCCCCTCGTTACTTAACGATTGATTGCCGACGCGCTAGTCGTTGGTTGTACGATGTTGATCTTGCCTCTATCGAGTATCAACCCGAAGAGCTGCCCGCCGTCTAGTTTCGACGCCCCATGGCTGCAACGATTCTCGACTGCGAAGAACGAGCCACCGACGTTGCACAACAGCACCTCGCGATCGCCAACGGCGCACACTCGCTTCTCACCAATCGCAATCTCAGCCATTGGTATCTGCACGCGCGAAGTCACTGGCTATCTGGCCCATCGTATCGAGTCACGGTAGAGATAGTCGTCGAGCGTCTTGTGGAAGTGGCGGATGCGCAATTCCTGATTCGATATCCACAGGCCGCGAAACCCAGCCGAGTTCATACCACGCTGCACCATCGGCAAATTCGATGCATCCTGATCGAGCACTTCGCCAAGCGACTCTTCGCCATGCTTGAAGCGACGATGCTCGGGCCGCGGCGGTCGTGGCTGTCCGTCCGGCACCATCACATAGTTCTGCAAGTCGAAATACATCTTGTTCGGGTCTGACTCGTGTGGCCGCTGCCGGAACAACATCATCGCGTTGCAGTGAATGTTGAGCGTGATGTTGGGGAAGATCATGTAGTGATAGTCATCGGACAGTTGATCGTCGTTGAGCTCCGAGAAGTCGTAGCCCATGGCGGCGGCGTTCTTGCGAATGTGCTTCTGCAACGCGCGACGTACCTCCGGCGCAGGGCCATCGAAGTCGCTGAAGTCGAATCCATACATCGCACAATAGCCTTTCAGCCCGTCCGTGATCTTCGGGTCCGAGACGTGCGTGCTCGGTGTTGCGAATGGAATGAGATACCGGCTGTGCTTGTCGTAGCAGTCGATCTGAACATCGTAGTCTTCGAGCCAGCTCATGAGCTGCGGGTGCGTTCCGGCCACGTGATAAGCCTCGTTGAACGCATCGACCGACGTCTTCCAGTTGCACTCCCACTCGACGGTGACGTCATTGACCAGCGCCATCTTCTCGAAGTGATAGGGATCGAGGTGCTCGGGAATCATGCCGAGATAGTCGGTCAACGGCTCGACCTCGGGATTCAGGCTGAACCAAACGATGCCGCCCCACTCAGCCACCGGTAGCTTCTTGATCGAAAGCCGCTGGCAGGGGGCACCTTGAGGGAACGTCTCGGGGTCTGGCACGTTCAATAGTTCACCTCGCAGGTTGTATTCCCAGAGGTGGTAGGAGCATCTGAACGTTGCGGTATTTCCGCTCCGACCGTAGGCGACCTGATTACCACGGTGCGAGCAAACGTTGTAGAACGCGTTCAGCTCACCCCGCTCGTCGCGGGTCAGCACGATCGATTCGGTGCCGATCTCGGTGACGACGTAGTCGCCCGACTCAGCGAGATCGCAAGTCGGCGCGCCCATCAGCCAAACTTTGCTCCATAGCCGGTCCCACTCGAGCCGCGCGTGATCACGTGACGTGTAGCGCGCAGCGGGAATGAAATCGTGGCCGAGATTTGGATCCGGCTCCTTCTGCACCGGCGTTTTGCTCGATTGTGGATTCGCGAACCGCTCGATACGGCGATAGACCGTCATCGATGATGCCTCCCCAATAAAACCGTCAACGCTGTCGGTTTTCTACCTTACCCGCTGCAGAGCCGAGCGTCACGAGGTTTGTGGCCCCGCTGAGTCCGCTACAGGCCCAGCACCACTTTCGCAACAATGTTCTTCTGTACTTCCTTGGCACCGCCGAAGATCGATGCCGCGCGGCCGTTCAAATACCGCGCCGTGATCGTCTCGGCGTAGTCCGGCGCAGGCCACGGATCGTCGTGACCATTGAGCGATATGAGGTTGGCGTGCGGCAGCCCATAGTAGTCGATGGCTTCGAGCAGCAGCGTTTCCATGCCTTGACCGATGTCGACGCTCGAGTTTTTCAGCAGCGACGATTCCGGACCAGGGGATCCCCCCGCCGAGACGCGCGCGAGCGTGGTCAACTCCATGAACTCGAGCGCGCGCAGCTGGATCTCGAGCGCATCGATGCGGGCGGCAAACTGGCGGCCGTCAGTCAATCGCGATCCATCACCCGCCGTACGTTGGCCCGCGATCGCGCGCAACTCCTTCAATCCCTCGTAGAGGCGCGTCGCGGCGCCACCACCGCCGCGTTCGAACTCCAGTAGATACTTCGCCACAGTCCAGCCTTCGTTCTCGGGCCCGACGCGATTGGCTTGCGGCACGCGCACGTCGTCGAAGAACACCTGATTCACCTCATGGTCGCCCGCGATCGTCACGATCGGCTCCACCTTCACGCCCGGCGTCGCCATGTCGATCAGGAGAAACGTGATGCCGGCCTGCGGCTTGCCCGTGTCGTTGGTGCGAACGAGACAGAAGATGTGATCGGCGAATTGCGCGTGTGTAGTCCAGATCTTGGTGCCGTTGACGATGTAATCATCGCCGTCTTTCACTGCCCGCGTCTTGAGGCTCGACAGATCCGAGCCCGATCCAGGCTCAGAATAACCTTGGCACCAGTAATGCTCGCCCGACAGGATCCTTGGCAAGTATTCGCGCTTCTGCTCCGGCGTGCCGTACTTGAAGAGCACCGGCGCCAGCATGCGCATGCCGAGCGGAATTAGCCCGGGCGCACCTGCCTTTGCACACTCTTGCGCGAAGATGAACTTCTGCGTCGGGGTCCAGCCGGTGCCACCGTGTTCCACCGGCCAGTGCGGCACAGCCCATCCCTTCTCGACCAAAATGGCCTGCCAACGCATGGCGACGTCCTTGTCGGCAAACACCGTGGTCGTGCGCCGCGCGGCACGCTTCAAGTCGTCAGTCAGGTGCGAGTCGAGGAACCCACGCACTTCCTCTCGAAATGCTTCGTCGGCAGCACTGAATGCAAGATCCATCGGTAAGGAGTTCGTGAGACGCGGGCGGCGGAGAATAGGAAACGCAAAACAGTCAGTCAAGACGGTTTTCCGCGACGTGGCACCATCGACGCTTAAGAGGCCGCCGCCACTGTCGTAGAGTGATGCCATGGAAGCGCTGAAACTGCACGACGCCGTGGTCTTTCTAGTCGCCGCCGGCGTCGTCATTCCGATCGTCAAACGTTTGCGCGTGAGCCCGGTGCTCGGTTTTCTTTTCGTTGGGCTGGCGGTGGGTCCCCACGGCCTTGCACGATTCGCCGATCAGATACCCTGGCTCGACGTGCTGTTGATCACCGATGTGTCCGGTGTGCGGGCGCTGGCCGAGCTCGGCGTCGTGCTCCTATTGTTCATGATCGGCCTCGAGCTTTCGCTCGAGCGGTTGTGGGCGCTGCGCAAGCTCGTGTTCGGGATGGGTTCGGCGCAGATCCTCGTCACCGGCACAATCATTGGCATCATCGCCCATCGCTTCGGCAACTCGACCGCGGCGTCGATTGTGCTGGGGATAAGCCTCGCGCTGTCGTCGACTGCTGTCGTGATGCAGCTGCTCACCGAGCAGGGTCGCTTCGGCACCCCGACCGGCCGCGGCAGCTTTGCGGTGCTGCTGGCGCAGGACATCGCCGTGGTGCCGATCTTGTTCATGCTCGGCGCGTTCGGTACGCGCGCGGACGATGCCCTCGCGGTTTCCGTCGCCATTGCGCTCGGCAAGGCCGTGCTCGCCATCGCGGTCATCCTGGGCATTGGGCGGCTGATCGTGCGGCCATTGTTCAGGTTCGTCGCCACCGCACGGAGCCCAGAACCGTTCATGGCAATGACCTTGCTCGTCATCATCGCGACCGCGGCACTGACCTCAGCAGCTGGGCTGTCGGCGGCGCTAGGGGCGTTCCTCGCTGGACTTCTGCTCGCCGAGACCGAGTTTCGACACGAGATAGAACTCAATATCGAACCATTCAAAGGGCTACTGCTCGGCCTCTTTTTCATCTCCGTGGGCATGGGCATCGATTTAGCCGAGATTTGGGCCGATCCGATCTGGATCGCAGCGTCCGTAATCGGTTTGTTTGCGATCAAGACGCTGTTGACGAGCGGCATCGCGCGCGCGTTCGGGTTCGGCTGGGGGCCCGCGGTCGAGATGGGGTTGCTGCTCGGTCAAGGCGGGGAGTTCGCATTCGTCGTCGTCAGTCTTGCCGTTGGCTTCGCGTTGGTACCGCCTACCACCGGGCAATTCATGCTGATCGTCGTCGGTGCCACACTCTTCCTCACACCGCTCGTCGCTCGACTCGGGCGCACCCTCGGCAACGCAATCGAAGCGCGAAACGTCGACGACGGCGAGATCGACATCGACGGCAACTTGGATGGCCACGTCGTGCTCATCGGCTATGGCCGCACGGGACGATTGCTCGCCGAACTACTCGATCGCCAACGGGTTCCGCATGTCGCGCTCGACCTCGATGCCGAGCGCGTCACCGCGCTCCGCGCCAAAGGTGCTCCGATCTATTTCGGTGACGCCACCCGACCCGGTGTGCTCGAGCGCCTACGACTCGCGGCCGCGCTTGCGTTGGTGATCACTACCGATGATCCCGATGCCGCGCATCGCGTGCTGGACGCCGCGCACAAACTGGCGCCGGAGCTGCCGATTCTGGTGCGTGCGCACGACAGCGATCATGCCATCGGCTTGATACGCGACGGCGCGACGACGGTGATTCCGGAAGTGCTGGAGGCGGGTTTACAACTCGGACAATCGCTGCTCGAGAAAGTCGGATTGCCGCCGGAAGCCGTCAGGGAACTGGTCGAAGGAGAACGGGCCGCAACGCTGCGCCTGCTGACCCCGCACAAGGAGTCGAACCCCTGAACTGAGTTAGGCTACTCACCTCCACTTGCGAGTGAGTTTTCGTCATGACCAAAAATCGACAGTTCCGCATCGCCGCCCGGCCGGTGGGCATGGTGAAGGAAAGCGATCTCTCGTACACGGAAGAACCGGTGCCAAGCATC
>QJXZ01000208.1 GCA_003248125.1 Gammaproteobacteria bacterium
CACGGTGATCACGTGGGCCGAGAACGCCGAGATCTTCAACGATGTCGGCTTCGCGTTCCGCGTCACGTTCTTGAACAAGTGCGACGAGCTGGAGCGGCCGATCGTGGCCGAGTATTACCAGCGCTGCATGGGCGAGGACTTGGGTGATGCCACGCGAGGCATCGTGCTGAAGGCCGCTTCCTAGTAGTGGGAGCTGCCCGTCTTGTGGGAGCGAGCTTGTTCGCGATGAATCGCGGCCAAGGCCGCTCCCACAGCGAGCCCGCTCCCAAGACCCGACGATTCGGACCATGACCGACGACGCCGACAATCCACTCGAAGCGTTCAAGCGTGCGATGACCGCCACCATGCGGGCGCTCGCCGAGAACGACGAGCTCGACGTTTCCTTCGGGCCGGGCCAGCCGACGGCCGCCGGTGCGCGCGTGCGCGTGCCGTTGCCGTCGATTGGCTGCACGGAGTTCGAGGTCGATTCGGTGCGCGGCGTCGGCGACGAGTTCGCGCTCAAGCTCAAGCACCACGACGAAAAGCTGCACCGCCAGCGCTCGCCGCGCGGCGGCCCGGCGGAGGAGATGTTCCGCTGGATCGAGGATGCGCGGGTCGCCTCGGTCGGTTCGCTGCGCATGGCAGGCGTTGCCAAAAATCTCGATGCGCACCTCGAATCGCAGTGCATCGAAGCCGCCTTCGACACCATCACCACGGAAACCGAGGCGCCACTCGCCATTGCGGTCGGCTTGCTGGTGCGCGAACGGCTCACGGGCCGCCCGTTGCCGCCGTCCGCCGAGAACGTGGTGCGGCATTGGCGCGAGTACATCGACGACCGGGCCGGCGACGACATCGAGTCGCTGCGCGACCTGATTCTCGACCAGGATAGGTTCTCGCGCGCTTGCCGCGCGGTACTCGCCGATCTCGGCTTCGCTCAAGAGTTGGACGAGCCGCCGGAGCTCGAGGATTCCGAGCAAGACACCGAGACCATGGACGAGAGCTCCGAGTCGGATTCGGAGCTGTCTCCCGACGACGTGGTGCTCGACGAAGATGCGCTTGCGGAGGAGGACTCCGACGGGGATTCCACCGCCGTGCAGATGGACGCGGACATGGATCTCACCGACCTCGGGGCGGATTCCGAGCCGGACGATGCGCCGAACCTGATGCCCGACGACTCCGGCCGCATCAAGGTCGACGTCAACTACGGTGCGTTCACCCACGAATTCGACGAGATCGTGCGGGCCGAGGAAATCTGCGATCCCGAAGAGCTCATTCGCCTGCGCACGTTGCTGGATCAGCAGCTGGTGAATCTGAAGCACGCCACTTCGAAGCTCGCCAATCGCTTGCAGCGGCGGCTGCTCGCCAAGCAGAACCGCTCGTGGGAGTTCGATCTGGACGAAGGGATCCTCGACACCGCGCGCCTCGCGAGCGTGATCGTCGACCCCATGCACCCGCTCGCCTACAAACAAGAGAAGGAAATCAAGTTCCGCGACACGGTCGTCACCATGCTGATCGACAGCTCCGGCTCCATGCGCGGCCGGTCGATCACGATCGCGGCACTCTGCGCCGACATCTTGGGACAGACGCTCGAGCGTTGCTCGGTGAAGGTGGAGATTCTCGGCTTCACGACGCGGGCGTGGCGGGGCGGGCAATCGCGCGAACGTTGGATCCAGCAAGGCAAGCCATCCAATCCGGGACGGCTCAACGACCTGCGCCACATCGTCTACAAAGGTGCGGACGACACCTGGCGCCGCGCGCGCCGTAATCTCGGGCTCATGATGCGCGAAGAGCTCCTGAAGGAGAACATCGACGGCGAGGCGCTCATCTGGGCGCACAACCGGCTGGTGGTGCGGCAGGAAGAGCGGCGCGTGCTGATGGTGATCTCGGACGGCCTGCCGGTCGACAACTCGACTTTGCTCGTCAATCCCAGCAACTACTTAGAGCAGCATTTGAAGTACGCCATCGACATGATCGAGAACCGCTCGCCTGTGGAATTGATTGCCATTGGCATCGGCCACGATGTCACCCACCACTACCGGCGCGCAGTGACCATTACGGATGCGGAGCAATTAGGCGGTGCGATGACCGAGCAGTTGGCTGCTCTGTTCGACGTGGATACGGCATAGCGCCGAACACTTCGAGGGCGCGCGCCGAAGATTTTTGTGTTTCGGCTCATTTCGAATCTGTATCAAAACGTTGACAGCATTCCCGGCGCTACCCTATAAACGCCCCGGGGAGTGGTGATTGGTCGTACATCTCGGGCGTGCGCGTGCCTCCCCGCGCAAAATCGCTCGAAGCCCGTATTTAGGGGGGGTAGCAATCCAATGAGTGTGAATCACGCGTATCAGCGTGGACGCGGCATCGTCGCGATGGCTGCGTTCGGAGTGTTTGCCTTTGGCACGGCGTTGCCGGTGGCTGCAGAGGAAGGCCGTAGCGCGGTCGAAGAGATCATCGTCACCGCGCAGCGCACGGAAGAAAGCATTCAAGACGTGCCGATTGCGGTGACGGCGTTCACCGGCGAGACGCTGGAGGCGAAGCAGATCATCACGCCGAGCGATCTCCAGCTCAACACACCCAGCACCACGTTCTCGGCCACCAACTTCGGTGGTTCGACGATGACCATTCGCGGTATTGGTAGCTTGTTGATCGGTACCGGCTCGTTGGGGGTATCAACGCATTTGGACGAAATTCCGCTGCCGACCAACCTGGTCGCCACCGAGTTCTACGACATGGAGCGCGTCGAGGTGCTGCGCGGACCGCAGGGCACGCTATACGGGCGTAACGCGACCAGCGGTGTCATCAACCTCGTCACCGCCAAGCCGAACCTGGATGCCGTCAACGGCAACATCGACGTCGAATACGGTGACTACAATCACTTGCGGGTCAAAGGCGCGCTCAACCTGCCGGTCACCGAGACCGTTGGTTTGCGTTTCGCCGGTATGCAGCTCGAGCGCGACGGCTACATCGAAAACACCGCGTACGGTCAGGTCGGTGCTGCCGGCACGCGCGGTGAAGGCACCGTTCTGCAGAACATCGACGACGACATCGACGGCCGTGACATCACCTCCTATCGCATCACGGGTCTCTGGGAAATCAACGACAACATGAATGCGTGGGTGCAGTACAACAAGTTTCGCGAGAACGACGATCGCGCCCGCATCACCAACCAGGTTTGCCAAATGACGCCGGTCCCGGTCTATGGTTGCGATCCCGACGCCTTTGGCTTCGATACGCCAAACCTCGGTACGACCACAGGCGGTGTTACCGCCGGCCAGGTTGGTGCCATTCCGTTCGGAACCCCAGTGGGCACACGTGCGTTCCCGCAAACCTCCAAAGGCTTGCGCAAGATGCACACCGATTTCGAGCCCGAGTATTACTTCAACCAGGATGCGTACACCGCGGAATTCAACTACGAGCTCGACGACTACACCTTCACGATCAGCGGCGGCTATCAGGAGACGCAGTACTGGTCGCAGATGGACTATCTGATGGACGTCGGCCCCGATCTCTCGCCCACCAACTTCGCAACGCCCCTCGGGCCGGCGAATCCCACCGGCTATTGGCCGACGTCATCGCCGGCCGGTCGATTTACCGCCGGTTTCGATACGCCGCAATGCGACTTCAACGCCGGCACCGTGGGCCAGTTCGGGGGCTGTCTGTATCCCGCGGATACCACGCGCGTGTTCGCGTACGACCAAAGCGACGCCACGAGTGAATACTGGACGGTCGAGGGCAAAATTCAGTCGAACTTCGACGGGCCGATCAACTTCTTGCTCGGCGGCGGCGTCAGCAACACGACCGGCGACGGTGGTTCCTACTTCGTGCTCGCCAATACCCTCGACATGTACAAGACCATTTATCCCAGCTTGTACGCGAACGTCGGAAACCCGGACAAGTCGAGCGAAGTCGATTCGAAATCCGTTTTCGGTGAGTTGTATTGGCAAGCCACCGACAACATCAAATTCACCGTTGGCTTGCGTTACAACGACGACACCTTGGAGTCGAGCAGCGCCAATCCATTCTTTACTGCCCTGGACGGTTGCGCATACCCGGCCATTTCGTTCTTGGCGCCGTTCCTCGAGGACTGCGCCACTGGGATCCAGAAGGCTTGGTTCCGTACGGCAGCGCTTGGGCTGATTAGCGGCTATGCGCGCGGCACGCCAGGAGCAGCCGGTGCTACGGCGCTCGCCGAGTATTGGGGCGTCTACGACGCCTACGACGCGGCCTGCGGCCCAAACACCGGGTGGGACGGCGCATTGTTCATCGGTTGCGCCGGGCCGGCCGAGTATGCGGCCGCGATGAATATCCTGCAGCAGGGCATCCCGCCGGTGCCGGGCTTCAATGAAACTCGGAACATCACGGGCAGCCCCTCGAAGGTCGACTTCCAGAAGACCACCGGCCGTGCCGGTGTCGACTGGCAGGTATCGGACTCGAGCATGGTGTTTGCGTTCTACACGCGGGGCTACAAGCCTGGTGGCTTGAACCCCGCGGTGAGCCCGGAGTTCCAGGGCAGTACGCCGTTCACCTTCGACGCCGAGGAAGTCGACTCCTACGAGATCGGCTCGAAGAACCTGTTCCTGAACAACTCGCTGATGCTGAACGGCTCGGTGTTCTATTACGACTACAAGGGCTTGCAGGTCGGGCGGATCGTGAACAACACCGCAGTCAACGACAACATCAATGCCAAGAACTGGGGTGTTGAGCTCGAGACCGTGTGGCGCCCGGAAGCGATGCCGAATCTGTCGATCGATGCCACCTACTCGTATCTGAAGGCAGAAGTGGACGGCGCAACGTCGATCGATCCGTTGGATCGTGGTGCCGGTGACCCCAATCTCATTGCGCTGAAGAATATCGATGCTGGGGCGCTTTCCGGCCAGACCTACGTGGCTAACCGTGCGCAGATCACGCAGGATGTCATTGACGGTGCGTTTGCCGTGTGTGCGGCGTACAGTGCAGCGAATCCGGCACCGCCGCCCGGCTGCCCCGCCGTGTTGCCTGGTACGGACTATCCCGATGGGCTGCCGGCGTTCTTCTCGAAGAACTTCCTCGATACGGCGGGCGTGTTCACGTCCAGCGGTCTCGAGAAGAGCATCGACGGCAATACGCTGCCGGGCTCGCCGGAGAACACGTTCAACATCGGCATCGCCTACGACATCGAGATGGGCTTCGGCAGGGTAACACCGCGTATCGACTATCACTGGCAGGACGATCAGTGGGGCCGCGAGTTCAACTCGCCGGGCGATGCGATCGAAGCGTGGGACCAGTGGAATGCATCGGTCAGCTTCATGAGCAACGATAGCCGCTGGCAGGGCATGTTGTGGGTGCGGAACTTGGAAGACGAGGACAACGTCACCGGCCATTACCTGACCTCTGATACGTCTGGTTTCTTCCGCAACTACTTCTTGACCGAACCCCGAATTTGGGGCGCATCGGTGCGCTACAACTTCGGCGAGATGTAGGCCGCAGGAGAAGCGAAGATCGAGGGGCGCTGTGGCGCCCCTTCTCTTTTCGGGAATCGTTTTGCAGGGGAACCTCTCTGACCAGCTCACCGACTACCTAACGCGTTACCCACACGAGCGCGCGTCCATCGAGCGCTTCATTGCACTTCTGGCGGGTGAACCGCGCTGCTTCCACCGCGACTGCTTCATGCCGGGTCACGTCACTGGCTCCGCATGGCTGGTGAACCGAGGCGGTGACGAGGTGCTGCTGACACACCACCTCAAGCTCGGCGGCTGGTTTCAGCTCGGCGGCCATGCCGATGGCGATACCGACGTGCTCGCCGTCGCGCAGCGAGAGGGTGAGGAGGAGTCGGGTCTGGCGATCCGGCCCCTCTAGATCGAGCTCTTAGATATCGAAATTCACGTGTTCCAGGTGCGTAAGGCGGAGCCTGAGCATTTGCACTTCGATCTTCGCTTT
>QJXZ01000312.1 GCA_003248125.1 Gammaproteobacteria bacterium
CGAGGCGTACACGGTCGAGTCGCCAGCCCTTGGGCAGCCTTGGTGCCGCATCGACGAGGGCATCCCAAGACGGGTTGTCGTCGTGCGGGGGAAAGGGTCCGAAGCCGGAAACTAGGATGGTGCCCATCGAGTCATGCTCTCACAATACGGAGCGGCCCTTGTGGTGCCGAGTTGTGGGAGCGGACTGGGCCGCGACTTCCGCGAAGCTGCTCCCATCCCAGAGCGACATCATCGCCGACGCGCGAGCATCAATCCGGTCATGGCCAGCACCAACACCAGGAGCGCGCCGAGATCGATGAGCCAGACGCCGTAGCGACCGAAGATGCGGCCGGAATGTAGATCGAGCAGCAGGCGTTCGACCGTGAGCACGCGATCGAGATAAGCATCCGCAAGGGCGTCCGCTTCATCCTCGATTGCGAGCTGCGCAACCACCACGTCGATGGCGTTCGACTCAGCGCGTGCCTCGAGCGACAGGAGCTCATCGTCAGCGACGTAGTCGCCCGCTTCCGTGCGCAGCACGAGTTGGCTGTCGGCGCGACCGATGGCGATCGCAGGTGCCGGTGTCGGGATGCGCTCGATGAGCTCACCTGCCTCACTGACGATCAGTAGTTCGTTCGGAAGCAGAAGGACCACACCGTTCGGCGTGCTCACGGCACCCAAGAGTTCGGTGCTCGTAGTCGTGAGCGGGTTGCCGTCGAGCGTCAGCAGCTCGCCGATGTTGCCGACCCGGTGCTGGCCAGTGTCGATGACGCGCGCGGAAGGTGCATCGATGCCGTACCAATTCAGCACCCACCGGTTGGCGATGTAGGCTTGGTCGAGCCCCAGCGCCGTCGGATGCTGCAACCCGATACCAGTGGCAACCAAGAGCGCGAGAAAGAGCGCGCCGAGCAGCCCGAGCGCGCGGTGTGCCGTGCGCACCGGTTGCTTCGGTGGCGGCGGCAGCGAAGGTAACGGTGGCGTGTCTGCCATCAGTTTGCCGCACCGGGTGCGGGCTTCCGATCGTCGCCGAGCACACGCCGGTGCAGCAGCAGGGCCGCTGCGGCCACTCGCTGCGCGGCGCGCACCGAAAGTGTCGCACCGGTGATGCCGTCGACGGGTGGTGTCAATCGACCTTGGTCGTCGAGCCGGGCATCGCGAAACTGTGCGGTGAAGAATGCGTGCCTGATTTCCCAGCCGCGACTCTCGCGAAAGACGAGCACCTCGAACGTCTCGATTGCATCATTCGCCACCACCACACCCATCGTGATGGGCCGGTCTTTGCCGATCTCGTCCAGGATCCACGCCGAGCGCGCGCCGTCCAACCAATAGCGAATGCGTAAACTGTTCGGCGGGTGGCCGAGCACGTCCGTGAGCGCGGACTTCAACTCGGCATCGACCCAGAGCGCCTTCGCCGGCGGTGCGGAGCCAGCGAACGTTCGCGCCACGAATGCGTCCGGTGCGAGATAGGTACCGGGCGCGTTGGCGTGACCAACCGCCGCGATGGCGGCGGCTAGCGCAACGAGAACTAAACGCAATGGCTTCAGCATTGGCGCATTGTGCCAGAAGGCCGCCTCAGAACTGATAGCCGACGCCGAGGTCGATGCCTTGGAAATCGCGGCCCTGCTCGCTCGTCAGATCGTGCTGCCGGTCGCGGTAGTCGAATTTGAACACTACGTTGTCGATTGGCCAGTAGTTGAAACCCACTTCCCACTGGTCGAAGCGATCCACGGTCCGGGCGGCGTCGACATCCTGATAGCGGAAGTAGAGGCCCAGTGCACCGTCGCCGAACCCGAACCTATAGCTGGGTTCGACGAACCAGCCATCCTGCTGATCGACATCGGCGGCCTCGATGCCGCTGCCATCGATGTCCCACTTCGCCCATAGCGCCTTGAACGTGAAGTTGCCGAGGTTCCAGACGCCGTGAATCGATGTGAGCAGGCCTTCGTCCATACCGTCATCGTCGACTTGGGTCATGTCGGTCTGGTAGTGCAGGGTGCCGGCGAGCTCGAGACCGGGAACGCCCGTGTAGCTCACGCGCAACGAATACGCCAAGTTGTCGGCGGCGGCGTTGGAAACCTTTTGGCGGCCACTGCGAATGCGGTATGCGCTCGAACCCGTAATCGGGGTTTCGAGTCCCGTGTGTGCTGCCAGATCCCAGGACACGCCTGACGAATAGTGGCCGCCGACACCGACACCTGCCTCCCACCACGTGCTCGGAATGACCACGCTTTCGACGTCGTTGCGTTCGACTCCATAAAACGTCGGCGGCTCGTGCGTCTCATTCAACAGGCCGACTGGGACTAAGAACAAGCCGGTCTTCAAGTAGTGCGAGTCGTCTAGATCCATTTCGATGTAGGCCTGCTCGAGCTCGACTTCACCATCGTTGTCTTCGCCGACGATCGAGTGCTCGAGTTCGATTTCTGAGACGAACCGGAGCCGCTCGCTAAAGTCGTGACCGAAGTACAGCACGAATCGGTGGAAGTCGGCCTCGGTGACGTCGCCGCCGGAATCATCCGCATCGAGGTTGTTGTAGTGCAGCTCGCCGTAGCCGCCGATGTGCGAGCGCCGCTCAGTCGGTGGTGCCGATGCCAGACGCGTTTCGAGGTAGTCCGCGGTGGCCGTCAAGCGTTCTTCGGTGACCGCATGGCTGGCTTCGTTCGTAGCGAGGCGGGCCTTCAACTCGTTGATCTCGGCTTGCTGCGCCTGCACCAGCGCGTAGAGCTCTTCGAGGGTCGGGGCGGCTTCGCTCGGCGCTGCGCTCGCGACGAGGATGACCGCGAGTACGAGCGTTGAAGGACGTGGACATTTCATCGTGGAAACCTCCTATTGCAAATGACAATCATTAGCGTTTGATGCTCGGAACGTCGATGGGGCTGTGCCGATACCGTCGGTCAGACCAGTTGGACGACGGGGATGAGGCCGTGCCGGCGTTGTCGACGCCGACCCCAGCGAATCAGTGCGGTGAAGGCGATGGCTTGCACCGCCAGTGCAGCGAGCACGGTCAACGCCGCGGACAGCGGCGCCGCCGCAAACTCACTGATCTGGTAGCAGATCACAGCCACGGTGTAGGCCATCACCAGCGACCAGCCGGTGCTGAACGCGGCCCAGAACGGCGACAATTCCTTGTAGATGGCGCCGATGGTGGCGACGCACGGCATGTACAGGAGGATGAACACAAGATAGGCGAATGCCGCGCGTGGCGACTCGAAGAGTCGCTGCATCTGGGCGAGCGTGCCTATCGTTACATTCTGCTCGGCCGCCTGACCTGCGGTGTCGCCGAGGTCACCCAAGTCGAGTCCGAGCGGGTCGCTGAACTGCTCGACCAAGGTTGCGAGGTTGGCCGGCACACTGGCGGCAGCGGCGGCCAACGTCTCGCCCATCGAAAACTGTTTCTCCACCTCGGCGCTGCCGCTGTCGAGACCGGCATACAGCGCATCGAGGGTACCGACCACGACTTCCTTCGCGAATATGCCCGTGAAGATGCCGACCGTTGCCGGCCAGTTCGACTCCTCGATACCCATCGGTGAGAAGATGGGTGTGATGGTCTTACCAATCGCCGACAGCATCGAACGTTCGGTGTTCTGATTGCCGAACGAACCATCGATGCCGAGCGAGCTGACCACGTTGAGAATGATGACGACCGAGACGATCGCCTTGCCGGCCCGTGTCACGAAGCCTTTTAGGCGGTGCCACGTGTGCAGCACGAGTCCGCGCAGGGTCGGTAAGTGGTAGGCGGGCAGCTCCATCACGAACGGCGACACGTCGCGGCCGAGCAGGAATCGGCGGACGATGAGTGCCGACACGACCGCCACCAAGATGCCGAGCAGGTACAGCGCGAACACGATGTTCTGCCCTTGGCTAGGGAAGAAAGCGACCGCGAACAGCGCATACACCGTAAGACGCGCGCCGCACGACATGTACGGCGCCATGAGTGTGGTGAGGATGCGGTCCTGGTGGCTGTCGAGCGTGCGTGCCGCCATCACCGCCGGCACATTGCAGCCGAAGCCGACGATGAGCGGTACGAACGACTTGCCGGGCAAGCCCAAGCGCCGCATCAGCCGATCGACGATGAAGGCCGCGCGCACCATGTAGCCCGAGTCCTCGAGAAACGACAGAAACAGAAATAGGCACGCGATGACGGGGATGAAGGTGCCCACCAGCTGGACGCCGCCGCCGACCCCATCGGCCAGGAATGCCGACAACCAAGCCGGGAAATTCATCGCTTCATAGAGTTGCCGTGGACCTTCCACGAACAGTGCGAGGCCTGCCAAGTCGAAGAAGTCGATGAATGCGCTGCCGACGTTGATGGTGAACATGAACATCAGGTACATGACACCGAGAAACAGCGGAAATGCCAGCACGCGGTTGAGGAACACGGCGTCCAACATATCCGTTATGGTGCGCTGAACTGGCGTAGTACGAAGCACGCCCTCGAGCAGGGTGTCGATGGCACGATAGCGGGCCACCGACAGCGCCTCGGCGGGTGGCGGTGCGAATTCCGGCAATGCGGTGCCGGTTATGCGCTGTGCCAGCGCCATGTCGCCTTCGACGATGGCCGCAGCCGCGAACCTCGCATGCCGTGATGCACCGGCCTCGGTGAGTTCGCGTGCGAGTGTGGTGAGCGACGTGTCCAGCACGTTCGAGAGTTTGAGTCCACGCCGCGTTGGCAATGGGCCGTCGAGGCCGCGCTCGATTACGTCCTTCAGTATCCCTACACCTTCCTTGCGGCTCGCGACGATCGGTACCACCGGGCAGCCGAGACCGTCGGCGAGGCGGTAGGGATCGATGTGCATGCCGTGCCGGTCGGCCACGTCCATCATGTTGAGTGCAACCACCACCGGCGTGTCGAGCTCGAGCAGTTGGCTCGTGAGATACAACCCGCGAGCGAGGCTCGATGCGTCGACCACGTTGACGACCAGATCGACCGCCGCACTGGCGAGATAGTCGCGTGCGATGCGGGCGTCTTCGGCTTCCGTGGCATCGATGGCGAGCAGGCTGTAGATGCCTGGGAGGTCGACCACCTCGATGCGGTCATCGCCATGGCGGTAGCTGCCGCTCTTACGCTCGACCGTGACCCCCGGCCAGTTGCCCACCCGCTGATGGGCACCGGTCAAGGCGTTGAACAGCGTGGTCTTGCCGCAATTGGGATTGCCAATCAAGGCGATGGTCGGGCCGGCGGCCACGGGTGTCATTGCTTCTCGAGTTCCAACACGCCCGCTTCGCGCGGGCGGATGACGATGCGCGCGCCGCGGCATTCGATCTCGATCGGATCGCCCAAGGGCGCCGTGCGGACGACACGCAGCAAGGTACCTGGGATGAGTCCCAAGCTGACGAGCAGCCGGGCATAGGCGCCGTTGGGGGCGGAATAACCGAGCACCCGGGCACGGTCACCGACATCGAGCTCTGCGAGATGGGCGGGCATGGAACGAAACTACCTGGACATGGTCGATTATTATTGCGAATGGTTCTCATTTGCAATAAGGGAATCCCGCAAACGTCGCTCTGCCGCCGCTAGCCGATTCGGACGGCCCACGGCTGGCACGGGTGGCGCTAGGTCGTGCGCTGCTTCTTGCGGACGTACAGCACGAGCTCGTGGCCGACGATCTCGTAGCCCTTCTCGGCGGCGATCTCGTGCTGGATTTCCTCGATCCGGTTGTTGATGAACTCGGTCACGCGACCGGTATCGACATCCACCATGTGGTCGTGATGATCGTCCTTGGCAATCTCGTAGACAGCGCGCCCATCGTCGAAGTTGTGACGCTCGACGATGCCGGCTGCGACGAATTGCGTGAGCACGCGATAGACCGTGGCCAGGCCGACTGTCTCGTCGGCGTCGAGGAGTTGCTTGTAGACATCCTCGGCCGACAAATGGTGAGGATCGGCTTGTTCGAGGATGTCGAGCACCTTGAGTCGCGGGTGCGTGATCTTGAGCCCTGCTTTCTTCAGTTCTGCGCGCGCCACGATCGGTCCTTCATCGCTCTCAAGCACCATAGCGCATGCGTTGCCGAGTGCCTAGTTGGTAGCATCCCGTACGCTCATGAGCGAGACGCGCGATGGCAGATTTGAAAGGGAAGGTCGCAGTGGTGACGGGTGCGAGCCGCGGTATCGGTCGCGGAATCGCGCAAGGCCTCGGCGAGGCAGGTGCCACCGTGTACGTGACGGGTCGCAGCCGCTCGACCGACACACCGCCCACCGGTCTCACCGTAGATGCCGCTGCGGCCGAGGTCGATGCACTCGGCGGCAAAGGCATCCCTGTCGCGGTCGATCACCGCGACGACGATGCGGTCAAAGCGCTGTTCGAACGCGTCGAGGCTGAACAGGGCCGCCTCGACGTGTTGATCAACAACGCTTATCAGATTCCCGACCCACCGGTGTTCGACGGCGGGTTTTGGCAACATCCAGTTTCGGTATGGGATGATCAATGTGGCGTCGGGCTGCGCGGTCACTATGTCGCTTCCGTCTGCGGCGCGCCGATGATGGTGCGCGCGCGTCGCGGCCTGATCGTCAATATCTCGTCGCGCGGCGGCGGTGAATACGTGTTCAGCGTTTCCTACGGCGTCGGCAAGGCGGGTGTCGACCGCATGGCCAAAGACATGGCCATCGAGCTGAAACCGTACAACGTGGCGGCACTGTCACTATGGCCGTCGGCGGTGAAGACGGAATTCGTGGTAGCGGCGATCGCGCGCGGCGACATGAAGGTGGACGGCCGGCAAATGCAATCGCCTCGATTCACGGGGCGGTGTGTCGCGGCGCTCGCGATGGATCCGGACATCATGGACAAGTCCGGCGGTGTCTATAAGGTAGCTGAACTGGCCAAGGAATACCGGTTCCGAGACTTGGAGGGCTGACATGATCGAGCGCGACGTCGACATCCAAACGGCAGATGGGCTGATGAACAGCTTCGTGACGTATCCGGAGGAGGGCGGGCCGTTTCCCGTCGTCGTGTTCTTGATGGACGCGCCCGGGAAACGCGAGGAATTGCACGACATGGCGCGCCGGCTCGGCACTGCCGGCTACTACGTGGTGTTGCCGAACCTCTATTACCGCCGTGCTCGTGAGTTCAAGCCGGATGGCACGCCGGAATCGCGGGCCAAGATGTTCGAGCACATGAATTCGCTGACCAATGCGATGGTTTGCGAGGACACAGGATCGATCCTCGACTTTCTCGGCGGTGAAGCGGAGTTTGCACGGCCGGGCGCGGTTGGATGCGTTGGCTACTGCATGAGCGGACCGTTCGCGTTCGCGGTTGCAGCTGCGTTTCCCGATCGAATCGCGGCGGCCGCGTCGATGCATGGCGTGCGACTATGCACCGATGCGCCGGATTCGCCGCACCGGGATGCGCACAAGGTGAAGGGTGAGCTGTATTTCGGCTGCGCCGAGACCGACGAGTGGGCGCCCAACGAGATGATCGAGGCGCTAGGCGCGCACCTTGCGACCACGCCGGTTGCGCATCGGATCGAGTGGTACCCGGGTACCCATCACGGCTTCGTGTTCCCGCAACGTGCGGGCATGTACGACAAGGCGGCGGCCGAGCGGCATTGGGAACGGCTGTTCGACCTCTTCAAGCGCCGCCTCGCCTCGTAGCCGAACTTTGCCTCGGAGGTGAACTTCGCCCGGGCCAAATGGAGGTCACCTCCGAGGCAAAGTTCGGCTTCGAGGCGAGGTGCGACCTCAGGGGACCGAGGCTGACGGCACACCCACGACCTCGGCGGCCTTCACCAATCCGGCCCACGTGTTGTCGTCGACGTCGATGCCGTCGGTGAGCCGCGCACGCCGAGCTTCTTGCTCGGGCTCGCCGGGCACACGCACACGATCGAAGCCACGCGCGGGTGCGGTAGCGTGCAAGTAGTCGACCATTGCCAGCACTTCGGCTTCGAACGCGTCGCGATTGCCGAACGCATTCGGATCGAGCACGAACATCAGCATGTGATTGACGATGTTCTGACCGCGTGAGTGTGCAGGCTGTGCCGTCCATTCACCGGCCAGTGCGCCGCCCAGCAATTCGCACATCACGGCCAAGCCGTATCCCTTGTGCTTGCCGAATGGCCCGAGCGTGCCCATCGGTTGTCTCATCATCACGCCAGGGTCGTTGGTCGGCACGCCGTCTGCATCGACCAGCGCGCCGTCCTCGACCGGCTCGCCCTTCATGTGCGCGACGCGCACTTTGCCGAGGGCGATCATGCTGGTGGCCATGTCGAGCACGATTGGTTCGCGGCCGCGCTGCGGTACCACACAGCAGAATGGATTGGTCGTCATGCGCGGTTCGCGTCCACCCCAAGGCGAAACGCGCGGTTCGTGGCCCACGACGTTCACGAAGTGCATCGACACCATGCCCGCGGCACCGCAGCGCTCGCCATAGGCGCCGATGCGGCCCAAGTGATGCGCATTGCGTAAACCCACGCACACCACACCGGTCGATCGGACTCGCTCCAGCGCAATGTCCGTCGCCTCACCGCCAACCACCTGACCGAATCCGAAACCGCCATCGACCAGCAACACTGCGCCCGCGTCGCGAACCACCGCCGCGTGCCGAGTTGGCTTCAGCAAATCGGCGCGAATATTGGCGACGTACGCTGGCACCATGCCCACACCGTGTGAATCGTGGCCCTTGAGGTTGGCTTCGACCAGGTGCGCGGCGACGACGCTGGCGTCGGCCGCAGCGGCACCCGCGGTCATGAAGATCTCACAAACAAACGATTCGAGTCGGGGCGCATCGATTCGCATGGCTGCTCCTTGCGTCTTGGAAGTTGAGTGTTGCCGCTTCAGGATGTGTGTGACAAGGTGCCCGAGCAGGGAGGGTAGGTCGATGCAAGCGTTGTGCTCGGGTTATGGGTTGATCGAAGGGCCGGTGTGGGATCCATCCCGGGGTTTACTGTTCAGCGACGTACTGTTCGGCGGCGTGTTCTGTCTCGCCGCCGACGGCAGCGTGAGCACGGTGATGGAGCATCGGCGGGGCATCGGCGGCATGGCGCTGCACGTTGCCGGTGGTCTGGTCGTTTCCGGGCGCAACGTGTCGTTCAAGCCGTTCGATGGCAGCGCCACACAACTTCTGCTCGACCGTGATCCGGATGCCGGCAACGTTGGCTACAACGATCTCACCACCGATGCTGCGGGCCGCATCTACGTCGGCTCCCTAGGCTCGAGTCCCGTGTTCGAAGACGGTCTCGGACCGCGCGCCGGCAACCTGTGGCTGATCGACCTCGACGGCAGCGCAACCATAGTGGCCGAGGACATTCAACTCACCAATGGCCTCGGTTTCTCACCCGATGGCCGCACGCTGTATCACTCCGACAGCCGGCGGCAAACCGTCAATTGCTATGCGGTTGCGGGCGACGGTGCGCTCGGACCGAAGCAAACGTTCGTGAAGGTGGAAAGCGGTGCACCCGACGGCTTGGTGGTGTCGGCGGATGGCGCCGTGTGGGTGGCACTTGCGGGTGGGCACGGGGTCGGCGTATTCGATGCGAGCGGCAACCAGCGTGACTTCATCGAGATTCCGACACCGATGTGTACCAGTGTGTGTTTCGGGGGTGCAGCTCTGCGCGATCTCTACATCGTATCCGGTTCGCAGGGCACGAACTCCGAGCGCGGCGGCGCCGTGTACCGTGTTACCACCGAGGTTGCCGGGCTGCCGGTTGCACCGGCGCGGGTAGCGATTCCGAGCTAGTCGACACGCCAGGGCAGCGTGGTGGTCGGCACCATGTTGGATTCGATCACGTGCCACGGCTGGTGGTAGGCGCTCGCATCACATTCGAAGCCAAGCGACTTCGCAACGTGTCGCAGCGTTTCGGGCGCATAGCAGTGATCGATGATTCGCGTCACGATGTGTTCGCTACCGCGCAGCCGGAGGACGTCGTAGACCTTCCCCGTCGCGTCGGCACGGAACATCAGCACCACGGGCATGTTGTCGCATTCACCGTAGGCCGCGCTGACGTTACCGAGCGACTTCTGTGTCCAGGTGCCGTCCCTGCCGCGGCCGCCGCCGACGTTGCACACGCTGATTTGCACTTTCTCGGCCATCAGATCGATCACGCGATCGACTTCCCCTGAATTGATGGCGTCGACGAACGCCTGCACCAAGGCTTTCGACTGCGCATCGACCACCTGTGGGAGCGGGCTCGTCCGGGATCGAGAAGCGTACGCGTCTCCATCGTCTCGCATCTTTCGGCGCGCTCGACTCAACGCAGACTTCACAGTCCCCTCCGAAGTACCAATGAAATCCGCCACCTCGGCCAGCGAAAAGTCGTAGACGTCCTTCAACAGCAATGCCGCGAATTCCTGGGGGGATGTCAGTGCGACTGCCTTGTTCATCGCCTCGGCGGTGTCGACCGGATCGATGGGTGTGTGACCCGCTATGTCGCCGTGGTGCTCAGGTTGGCGGGCACGTCTGCGCAACAGGTCGAGCCATGCGTTGGTCGCGGTGCGCATCAGATAGGCCTTGATGTCGCGCACCGGACTGACTTCGCCATGGAAGTCGCCCCGCGCGATCATGCCGAAACCCGTCAACAGCGTTTCCTGGACCAGATCTTCGGCGTCCCAGATGTTGCGAGTGAGCCGATGGCAATAGCCGAACAGCTCGGTACGCAGCGGCTCGATGGTGTCGAGATAGCGAAACCAGTGCGCGCGCATGGTCTGCGCGCCGTGGTCGTCGAGCGCTCTGTCGGTCATCGGATTCTCCGCCGTTTCCAATAGAGACGTTCGGGGCTCCGAAAAAGATAGCGCGCGCCGCGCTTGCTGCTATTGCTCTGGCTTGGCCGGGGCCTCGACCAACCGATGGATGAGTTCCATCACATTGATCGGCAACGGAAAGACGATGGTGGAACTCTTCTCGCCGGCGATTTCGGTGAGCGTTTGCAGATAGCGCAGCTGCATGGACGTCGGCTCGCGGGCGAGCGACTGGGCTGCCTCCACGAGCTTCTGTGATGCTTGGAATTCGCCGTCGGCGTGGATGATCTTGGCGCGTCGTTCGCGTTCCGCTTCGGCTTGCTTGGCAATCGCCCGAATCATGCTTTCGTCGATGTCGACGTGCTTGATCTCGACGTTGGAGACCTTGATGCCCCAAATGTCGGTTTGCTCGTCGAGGATGCGCTGGACATCGGAGTTCAGCCGTTCGCGCTCGGCGAGCAATTCGTCGAGCTCGTGCTGGCCGAGCACGGACCGTAGCGTAGTCTGTGCCAATTGCCCGGTCGCTTCCATGTAGTCCTCGACGTTGATGATGGCGCGCTCGGGGTCGACGACGCGGAAGTAGAGGACAGCGTTCACCTTGACCGAGACGTTGTCGCGCGTGATCAGGTCTTGACTGGGAATGTCCATCACGATCGTGCGCAGACCGACGCGCACCATTTGCTGGATGATCGGCACGATGATCACGAGGCCCGGCCCCTTCACCTTGTAGAAACGACCGAGCATGAACACCACACCGCGCTCATACTCGCGCAGGACGCGGAACGTGCTTGCCAGCAACGAAAGAAAGATCGCGCTGACGACGATGGTGAAGATGTCCATGCTATCTAGTCCTCTGGTTCTACTTTCAAAATAAGGCCGTCAATGCCGGTGACCTTCAACTTCGACCCTTTGTTGACTGGTTGGGAAGTATCGGCCTGCCAGATCTCGCCGAATGCGCGCACCTGCCCGCGGCCTTCGAAGTCGCCGAGCGCGAGCGCCACGCCTCCGACCATCGACTCCTTACCCGTCACGACGCGGGTTTGCCGCGCTTTTATTGCAGCACCCAATGCGAACAGGAAGATGCCGACCGAGCTTGCAGCAAATGCCGCGATGATCGGCACCGAGATTTGATATGCGGGCAAATCCGTATCCATGAGTATGATCGACCCGATGACGAAGGCGATGGCGCCGCCGACGCCGAGTACGCCAAAGCTCGGTGTGAACGCCTCGGCCACCATGAGCCCGATGCCAACCAACATCAGTGCGAGGCCGGCGTAATTCACCGGCAGCATTTGTAACGCGTACGCGGCTAGCAACAAGCAGATCACGCCGGTGACGCCGGGCACACCCATGCCCGGGTTGTAAAACTCGAGGATCAGGCCGTAGATGCCGATCATGAGCAGAATGTAGGCGACGTTCGGATCGGTAATGAGGGCGAGGAATTCGTAGCGCCAGCCAGGCTCGAGGCGGGTGATCTCGGCATCGGCGAGCTCGAGCGTGACGCTGCCGCCATTGAGCGCGATCGTGCGCCCGTCGAGCGCGGCGATCAGCGCATCGAGGTCATCGACCACGAGGTCGATCACGTTCTCTTCCAGTGCATCCTTCGCAGTGAGGTTGACCGCTTCACGCACGGCTTTCTCGGCCCAATCCGCGTTCCGGCCGCGGAGATTGGCAAGGCCGCGGATGTATGCGACGGCATCGTTGATGACCTTGCGCTCCATCGCCGTGCCCTCGAGCGGTTGCTGTTCCGACTCGTCCTTGTTGTCTTCCTCTCCCGACGGTGGTGCGCTCGGTGTCGGAAACGGTGACGACGGACCGCCGATACTGACGGGCGTCGCGGAGCCGAGATTCGTTGCCGGCGCCATGGCAGCAACGTGGCTTGCATAAAGCAGGTAGGTGCCGGCGCTGGCGGCGCGTGAGCCGTTGGGTGCTACGTAGAACACCACCGGAATGGGCGATGCGAGAATTTCCTTGATCATGTCGCGCATCGCGCTGTCGAGCCCGCCGGGCGTATCGAGGCGCACGATGAAGACGCTGGCCCCTGCAGCGCGTGCGTCATCGAGCGACGAGAGGAAGAAGTCGGCCGTGGCAGGGCTGATGGCGCCTTCGAGTTCCATCACCCAAACCTGCGGTGCGGCATTCACCGATGCCGCGGCAGTGAGCAACAGCGCGAAGAAAATTGCCATGATCGGTTTCGGCTCGACCATGTCGCGATCATAGCAGGCTAACAGCCCGCCCCGGGCACTACATCGGGAACGGCGCGTCCGGATCGAGGCCGCGTCCGGCAAGCCATTCGCGATTGAAGAGCCGTGATTGGTACTTGCCGCCGCCGTCACAAAGTATCGTGACGATGGTATGGCCCGGGCCGAGGCGCTGCGCAACGCGCACTGCGGCTGCGACGTTGACCCCTGTCGACGAGCCGAAAAACCAGCCGTCCGCACGCAACAGGTCGTACACCATCGACAGGGTTTCCTGATCGCTCACCTGCACGGCGTCGTCGATCGGTGAATCGGCGAGATTGTCGGTCACGCGGCTGTTGCCGATGCCTTCGGTCAGCGATGGTCCGGGGCTCATCACGGCTTCGCCCGTCTTCACCCAGTTGAAGAGCGCGCTACCGGGCGGGTCGGCGAGCACGATCTCGATCTTCGGGTTCTTCTCTTTCAGGTAGCGACTGACGCCGGCGAGCGTACCGCCCGTGCCGACCGAGCAGGTGAAGGCGTCGACGTGGCCGTCGGTTTGCGCCCAGATTTCGGGACCGGTCGATTCGACGTGGGCGAGCCGATTGGCGACGTTGTCGAATTGGTTGGCCCACACAGCGCCTGCGAGCTCTGCGGCATAGCGGCCAGCCTGCTTCTGGTAGTTCATCGGGTCTTTGTACGGCACGGTTTTCACCAAGCGCACCTCGGCACCGAGCGTGCGCAGGATGTCGACCTTTTCTTGCGATTGGTTGTCGGGCATGTAGATGACGCAGTCATAGCCGCGCGCGTTGCAAATGTGGGCGATGCCAATGCCGGTGTTGCCGGCAGTGCCTTCCACGACCGTGCCGCCCGGCTTCAACAATCCACGCGCCTCCGCGTCACGAATGATCCAGAGCGCGGCGCGATCCTTCACCGATCCACCCGGATTCATGAACTCGGCCTTGCCGAGGATCTCACAGCCAGTTGCCTCGGACAGCTTGGTCAGGCGGATCATCGGCGTGTTGCCGACTGTGTCCTCGAATCCGTTTTTGATGTCCATGCACCGGCCCTGGGCAAAACGGCAATGCTACCATCGGCGCCGCTGATGACAGGGAGTCCTCGGGTGCGGTCGCGGATCGGCGTTTTGTTGCTGGCGGTGAGTGTGAGCGCCGCGAGTTCGGCCGGCGAATGGATCGCGGACACGCAAGCCATCATGGGTACGCGTGTGCACGTGGAGGTGTACCACGACGATGCCGCGCTCGCGCGGTCTGCCATCGCTGCGGTGATGGCGGACATGCGGCGCATCGATGCTTCGATGAGCCCATACATCGAAGCGAGCGAACTATCGGTGATGAATCGTGAGGCCGCGACGCATGCGGTTACGGTTTCACCAGAACTGTTCGGTCTCTTGCAGCGCAGCCTCGAGTTCAGCGTTGTGACCGACGGTGCGTTCGACGTCACGTTTGCATCGGCCGGCCGCTACTACGACTACCGTGCATCGATTGCGCCCGATGCGGCTACGCTGGAAGCGACGCTGCCGGCGATCGACCATCGCCACCTCGAGCTGATCGAGCCCAACCTCGTGCGCTACCACCATCCAGCTGTGTACGTCGATCTCGGCGGCATCGCGAAGGGATATGCCGTAGACCGCGGTATCGCCATCTTGCAGGCGCATGGCATCGTCGAAGGCATCGTCGAAGCCGGCGGCGACAGTCGCATCATCGGGGATCGCCATGGCCGGCCGTGGAACGTCGGCGTGAAGGATCCGCGCAAGGACGGAGCCATGGCCGTGCTGCTGCCGCTCGCCAACACGGCGGTGTCGACGTCCGGCGACTACGAGCGCTACTTCGAGAAGGACGGTGTGCGCTATCACCACATCATCGATCCCGACACCGGCGATTCGGCGCGCGCCGTGCGCAGCGTCACGATTCTCGGCCCGGAAGCGACGATGACGGATGCACTGTCGACCAGCGTATTCGTGCTCGGCGTGGAGAAGGGCATCGAACTGATCGATGAGCACTTCCCGGGTGTGGACGCCATCGTCATCGACGGCGACGGCCGCATGCACTACTCCGCGAACCTGGAGCCGCTGCGCTAGCACCTGCCCAGCAGCTGCCCCGAGGCAAACTCTTGCGATGTTGCTCTCATCTCCTCGCCTTGCACCGCCCGCCCACGGGCGATTTGTGACCATCCGCGCATTATCGAATTCGGTCGTCCATTAACGTCTCCGCAGTAGTGATGTAACACGAATACTTGGGTGCGAAGGGCGATGCCAGCGCGCATCAGTCGAGATCGAATCGAGACTCGGTATCGGGGTCCGCTGTCGCGGCACGAAGGGCACGTGAGTGCCATCGCGGCCGTGAGCAGTCGGCGGACCCCGTCTTTTCTTCTCTTCGTGCCCAACCCTTCCCTGGTGTGAACGGGATGGATGTCCGTTCCACCACTGCAGCGCCACGGATCGGTGCGCAGCCGAGCGCAGGGAGCTCGAGAGCGATCCATGCCGGCAGTTCGAAAGGTCGGCCGATACGGACATCGGTTGCCTCACCAGTTGCAGTAGTCGGTGGTGCAGGAGCTTTCGACGGCATGATCGATCGCCAATCCGTAAACGACTGCGCACGGTGGTGAGCAGTACGCAAGGAGTACCCATGAATTTCGCCCGATGGATCGTAATGGCAGCGCTGCTAGCGCCACTGTCGGCGCCGTTCTCGGCCCTCGCCGTAACGGTCAACGACCAGGCGCCCGATTTCACCTTGAAGAGCCTCGAGGGCACGAACCTGCGGCTCGACGAATACAAGGGCCAGGTGGTGCTGATCAACTTCTGGGCGAGTTGGTGCGGACCGTGCCGGCAAGAAATGCCGCTCTTGGATCGAATTCATCAACGCTACAGTGACGCGGGATTCGCGGTGCTGGGCGTCAACGTGGAAGGACAGATCGCGCCGGCCAAAGAAATCGCCGACAGCACCGGAGTGACGTTTCCGTTGCTGATCGACGAAAACCAGCGCGTCGCCGAGGTCTACGACCTCGAAGCCATGCCGTCGAGCGTGCTCGTCGATCGCGATGGGGTGGTGCGCTACGTACACCGCGGCTACAAGCCGGGTGACGAAGCGAAGTACCTCGAGGTCGTCAAGCAGTTGATCGCCGAGTAACCGACCAGCCAAAGGACATCCGCGATGCGAAGGACAGCATGCGGCACCATGGTATGGGCAGTCGTCCTCGCATGTGCCTTGGTGCACGGCAAGGTTGCTGCCGATACTCAAGATCCCGCGCTCGATACGCAGATGGAATCGATCAAGCGTTCGCTCGTGGAGCTCAAGCGCGACCTCGTCGTGCTCGAGGAAGATTTGTTGTTCCCGGCGAGCACGCAACTCGCCGTATATCTGTCCATGGATGTCGGTGAATTTTTCGCGCTCGATGCAGTGACGCTGAAACTCAACGGCAAGGACGTTAGTCACTACCTGTACACCGAGAAGCAAACCGATGCCCTGTATCGAGGCGGCGTGCAGCGCCTCTACGTCGGTAACGTCAAGCAGGGGGCGAATCGACTGACGGCATTCTTCACTGGTCGCGGCCCACAAGGTCGCGACTATCGTCGAGCCGCGACGGTCGAGTTCGAGAAGACCTTCGAGCCCACCTACGTCGAGCTCAAGATCACCGACTCGACGGCGAAGTATCAGCCGGAGTTCGTCGCCACGGTCTCGCCTTGATCGCGGGGGGTCTGGATGAAGGCACTCTTCTGCGATTGGCTGATCAGTTGCGCGGTTGCAGTCACTCCGGTGACGCCGTTGCCAGATCTCTACTACGGCACGGTGCTTTATTCCTACTACCAGGATGACACCAGCCAAGCGCTGCTCGATACGCTGATTGCCGAACGGCGCGGTCAGCTCGGCGAAGATCCGGTCCGCTATCAGCTCGCCAAGGGCAGTTTTGCGTTCGCCGAGGGCATGTACACGCTTGCCGAGGAGACGTTCGAAGGCGTCGCGGACTCGGAGATGACACCCCTCGATCGCATGCGGCTGTCGTTTCATCTCGCCCGGGAACACTTCCGGCGCGGCGATTGGTCGAAGACCGAATCGTTGCTCGCCGACATTCAGCTCGGTGAAGGCTGGCTCGGTCGCGAGCGATACCATCCGGAAGTGGAGTTCATGCGCGCGGAGATGTCGTCACGCGCAGGACAGTGGACGGCTGCGCGTGCAGCCATCGACCACATCGCCCCAACCACACCGTTCTACGCCTATGGCCTTTTCAATCTGGGTGTAGCGCAGCGCGCTGCCGGTGAGATGGCAGCAGCGGAGCGAAGCTTCGCCGATCTCGCCAATCTCGATGCGTACTCGACCGAGGTGTTCGATCTCAAGCAACGGGCGTTGCTCGCGCTCGCCTTCATCCGCCGTGCGCAATCCGAAACCGTATCCGCGGAGGAAATTCTCGGCGCCCTGCCGTCCGGCACTCGCTATCGCGATCTCGCGATGTCGTCGTATGGCGGCCTGGCGATGGAGACGGGTGACTACAAGCTTGCGGCGCGTGTTTGGCTCACGCTCTCGGAGGGTGACTACTGGACGCAGTCGAGCGCTGCCGCGCGCTTGGCATTGCCGATGAGCCTCGAACAAATGGCATCCCGTGAGCTCGCGCTCACGCAGTACCGGGTTGCGGAAGCGCGCTACGAGGCGCGGCTCGGCAAGCTGGCGACGATGGAATCGCAGGTCGATCAACCGGGCTGGATGGGCGGCCTGCTCGAGGTGTTTGCCGCGCCGCCTGCGGCCGCCGATGGCGCCGAGTCTGCCCGCCGCGAACGGCTCATGAATCGTTGGCGTGAGACATTCGGCCACACCGACTGGCTGGAATGGCTCGCGACCGAAGACATTCACGAGCTGCTCCTGCAGTGGCGTGAGTTGAAGGACATCGATGCTTGGCTCGGCGATCTGCCCGCTGAGCTCGCCACCTTCGACGAGCTCGCCAACGAGCAGAAGCGTCGCTCGGCTGCGGCGCGCGAGTTGATCACCGCAGAGGGTTTGCGCGAGCGACGTGCCGTCATCGCATCGCAACTCGATGCACTGCTCACCAGCATCGATGCGCTGCGCACGGCAACACCCACGCGCACCATCGACTGGATGTCGAAGTTGGCCGATCGCGAGCAAGCGGCGCGCCTCGCCGATCTCGCGGCCAAACGGGCGCTGATCGAGAACCACATGCAAGGTGCGGAGCTGCAGCGCTATCTGGCACGCATCGATCGTCTCGAAGGGCTCGTCTTCTGGGCATTGGTGGAGTCGCGGCTCGACAAGCTGCGCGCGCTCGACAAGTCCCAGCGTGCTGCGCAAGCCGCGCTCGCTGAAATCGACGACAGCCTTGCTCGGATTGCCGTGGCCGAGCGTGAGTACGTCGCCGGAGTGGAGACCGACTTTCTCGCCTTCCAGGCGCGCGCCGACGACATCGCGCGCATGGTCGCCGACGCCCTGCACGATCGTGAATCGCGGCTCGCCGAGCACGTGCGGCGCGGCATTCGCCGCGAGATAGCGCAGCTCGAGCGACACCTGCTGATGACGCGCATGGCGATTGCGCGCACGACCGACCAGCTTGCACTCGCCGCCGAGGAAGGCGAGTGATGCGAAGGCCGCGGTCATGCAGCCCGTGGGCGCGGTTCCTGTGGGAGCGGGCTTGCCCGCGATTCGGTGCAATCGGCCTGCTACTGCTCGCGGCCTGCTCGACAGCGCCGCTCGAGATAGAGGGTCCGCGTGTCGCGGAAACGGTTGCCGAACTGCCCGAGGTGCCGATGCCCGAGGTGCGCATGCCACCGCCGACACGCGCCGACGTGATGACTGCGTACCGCCGCATCTACGGCACCGTACCGGATGGCGACGACAATCACGCGATCGGCAAGCGCCTGGCCGATCTCGAGATGGAAGTCGGCACCGAGCGCGACATCACGGGTGCAACGGATCCTTACCGCGCGGCAATCGATCTCTACGAAGAACTGCTCGAAGACGGCGATGGCGAGCATCGAGACGAAATTCTCTATCAGCTTGCGCGCGCGCACGACGTGATCGGCGACGGCGCGACCGCGCAGCGCTATCTCGATCGCTTGATTCTCGAGCATCCCGACAGCGCGTACGCCGTCGAGGCGCACTTCCGGCGCGCCGAGATGGCGTTCTCTGCCGAACGATATCGCGCAGCTGCAGACGACTATGCGTACGTGGTCGACCACGGGCTCGAATCGGTCTACTGGCGTAATGCCAACTACATGCTCGGCTGGTGTCGCTTCAAGGAAGGCGATCTCGATCGCTCGCTGGAGTCGTTCTTCGTGGTCGCCGGCGGCATTTTCGATGAAGGCGAAGCACCTGACCGCGGCACCGTGTGACGGTGCTCGCGGCCAGCTACCTGGAAGGAGCGCAGACCCTCGCCACGCACATGCGACGCCTCGAGCGCCCCGCTTGGCAATATCGCGTCTACGAGCGCCTCGCGGAAGAGTACAAATCCCGTGAGCGCTTTCTCGACAGCGTTGCCACCCTCGAAACCTTCATCCAGGAAAATCCGCTCGATCGCCGTGCGCCGGTATTTCATCAGCGCGTGATCGACACCCTGATCGCGGCCGACTTCCCGAGCGAGATTCGGCCGCGCAAGGAAGACTTCATCGCCCGCTACGGCATTAGAAGCGAGTTTTGGCACGTACATGGTGAAGAAGCGCGCGCGGAATACATGCCGGTCTTGAAGAACTATCTCACTGAGCTGTCGCGACTCAACCATAGCGAGGCGCAAGCATCTGGGCTAGCCAGCGACTACCTGGAGGCCGCCGACTACTACGAGCAGATCGTGGCCACGTTCCCGGACGACCCAGGTGTAGCGGAGCATCTCTTCCTGCTCGGCGAGGTGTACACGGAAGCCGATCACCATGGTG
>QJXZ01000210.1 GCA_003248125.1 Gammaproteobacteria bacterium
GCGCGAGTTCCAGCAAGTGATGGCCGCCTTCCGCGACCGCCCGTACGTCCTCGACCAGCACGCGCACACGCGGTACGGCGGCACGGCGAGCGAACCGCGAAATGATGTCCACCGCGGTTGGCGTGCCGAACAATGCGCTGTCCAGTCGATTGCTCATGATATCCAGAGACCGTTTGGCATTGCCGAGGATCAATTCGAGGGCCTCGCGGCATGTACTTTCGTGCACGAAGGTAATCAGCCGTGGCGGATGATCGTCGGCACGCAGGGCGCCCTCCATGCCGGGGCCGTCCGGATTGTGTATGTCTAACGACCGATCGGCGGTAGTCGTATCGAATGCCATCGGCAACAAGAGACGCATCTCGCGGTGGGGAATGCCTGCTTCCGTGAATTCGTCACCGACCGCCTCGAATCCGGCCTTGCGATAGAAGTCGAGCGCTTGTAGCTGCGCGTGCAGGAAGACGCTCTCCATCCCGAGCGACTTGGCGGCCTCGATTGCCGCGTCGAGCAGCCGCCTGCCGAGGCCGAGATGCCGATGCGGCTCGAGCACCGCCATGCGGCCAATCTGCCCGCTGCGCAGCAGGCGCGCGGTACCGAGCGTGCGACCGGCACTGTCGATGGCGATGAAGTGATGCGCGAGTTCGTCATTGTCGTCCCACTCTTCCTCACGCGGCACGCCTTGTTCTTCAATGAACACGATCTCACGCACGCGTCGCATGGCCGGCCCGTGGGTTTGCCAGTCCGTGGGGATGACGTGGACGTCCACTTAGTGGCGTCCGTCGATTGCGCGCAGCGCGCGAGCGAGTTCCACGGCGAAACCGGTGTAGGTCGCGGGGGTGAGCGCCTCGAGCTGTGCCTTCGCTGCGACCGGCAACGCAAGTGCATCGAGGATGGCTGCGAAGCGCACGGCATCGAGGCGTTCGCCGCGAGTCACCGCTTTCAGTCGTTCGTACGGTTGGTC
This sequence comes from Gammaproteobacteria bacterium, assembly GCA_003248125.1. Lineage (GTDB taxonomy): Bacteria > Pseudomonadota > Gammaproteobacteria > Pseudomonadales > Azotimanducaceae > SZUA-521. The sequence goes on from QJXZ01000210.1 coordinate 959, forward strand.
CATACCATATCGTCGCATCACCGTCTGCACCGCCTCGGCAAGCACCTCCCAGCCGGCATCGAGGTCGAATTTGAGCGCTGAGTCATTGAGTTCGAGCTTACCGATGCCCTTCAAGGCAGACCGGTAGGCAATCACACAATGGCCGACTGCCGCGCCGAGGTTGCGCAGCACGGTGGAATCCGACAGGTCGCGCTGCCAGCGCGAGATCATCAATTTTTCGGCCAGGTGCGACAACAGCGCATTGGCGACGCCGAGGTTCCCTTCCGAATTTTCGAAATCGATGGGATTTACTTTGTGCGGCATCGTCGACGAGCCCGTTTCGCCCTCCACCTTTCGCTGACGAAAGTAGTCGATGGCGATGTACGCCCACATGTCGCGGTCAAAATCGAGCAGTACTTGGTTGATGCGCATCAGCGCGTGAAAGTATTCGGCCAGGTAGTCGTGCGGCTCGATTTGCGTTGTGTAGGGATTGGCAACGAGACCGAGCGTGGTCACGAATGCGTTGCCGAGCTGCGGCCAATCGAGGTCTGGGTAGGCCGCTCGGTGGGCGTTGAAGTTGCCGACCGCGCCGTTCATCTTTCCGTGGATCTGGCTGTGTGCCAGCTGATTGCGTTGCCGGCGCAGGCGATATGCGAAGTTGGCGAGCTCCTTGCCCATCGTGGTTGGCGACGCCGCTTGTCCGTGTGTGCGCGAGAGCATTGCCGCGGTCGCGTATCGATCGGCTAGGGCTGCGAGTTGTTCGTCGATCGCGTCGATCGCGGGCAGCAGGACCTCGTCGCGCACGCGCCGCAACATCAGCGCGTATGCGAGGTTGTTGATGTCTTCGGAGGTCGCTGCGAAGTGCACGAATTCGACATGCGGCCGCAGCGTCTCGAATCCGGCGAGCTGCTCCTTGACGAAATACTCGACCGCCTTCACGTCGTGGTTGGTCGTGCGTTCGATCTCCTTGATGCGAGCGGCGTCTTTCGCATCGAAGCTGCCGATCCTGCCGCGCAACTCGGCGGCAGTCGCGCTATCAACCGTGGGTAGGTCAGTGACGCCGGGTTGTGCGGAAAGAAACAAGAACCACTCGATCTCGACCCGCGCGCGAGCCTTCATGAGGCCGAACTCGCTGGCGATCTCCGCCAGGGTCCCGAGCTGCCCTCGATAGCGCCCATCGAGAGGAGAAAGCGCGGAGAGTTCGGTGAGCTTCATGCGTTCAATGCCGTAGCAGGTGCGATTCGGCCGATGCGAGCGCAGCGCGCATGTTAGAGCGCGCCAACACCAAGTGCCAGCGACGCCCACCAAGCTGCTGCCAGAGCCAGGCAGAACGCACAGCCGCGAGTAGCAACGCGCGGATCTTCGCGGCAACCTCCTCGCGCTTCAGTAACTCGGGTAGACCGCGCACCTGAATCCGCTGCTCCAGCGTGCTGATCGTCGACTGATAGATTTTCGAGAGCTGCGCGTAGAGCGTATCTTCCGTCATGCCTTCGCGACGCGCTGCCAGGCTCGCAAGTTCGGATTGCAGGCGCGCTCCGATGTCCCGGCGCCGTCCCAGTCGACGCGCGAGATCGATTATGGTGACGACATAACCCATGGCCGGTACGAGTTCGACGTTCGCGCGGCCAAGGATCGCGCGTGCCGTGTCGATGCCTGTCTTCAAGCCGCTGAATCCACCGTAGATATCGCTTACGGTCGCGGCATCGATCTGAAATATCGCGCGTACCAGTGGCGCTACCGCGCGCCCATCGACTTGGCGACCGTAGGCGGTGTCGTCGACCGCCTTGGCAGCCTGGGCAAGTGCTGCGAACGCGAAGGCGCGCTCCGTCTCGCTCATGTTGTCGCTCCGTCTACGGACGCTCGTGTGCCTTGGGGGTCGCTTCGCGGTAGTTGGACGCGACGCCCGAATTCGGTGATCACACCGCCACCCAGGCAGCGTGAATCATCGTACAACGCGACGAATTGTCCTGGTGTGATGGCACGCTGGGGCGCGTCGAAGGACACCCACAGCGAACCATCGACGCGGTGCCCTATTGTGCAGGACTGACGCGGCTGGCGATGACGGATGCGTGCCGTGCACCGTTTGGGCATGGTCGGAATCGGTGCCAGCCAATTCATAGCCGGTGTGGTCAGCCAGTCGTTCGCGAGCGTCGCCTGATCTTGCGTTACCACCAACGTATTGCTCGCGAGCCGTTTGTCGACAACGTACCAAGGCGCTTCGCGTGCACCGGCGAGACCACCGATACCGATGCCTTGACGTTGGCCAAGGGTGTATCTGTGCAGGCCGAGGTGCTGACCGAGCGTTCGACCGTCCAGGCTCACGATTGGGCCCGGCGACGGCGGCAAGTAACGCGCCAAGAAGTCGTCGAAACGTCGCTCGCCGATGAAACAGATGCCCGTGGAATCCTTACGGGCGTGGTTGTGCAGGCCCGCGCGCTCGGCGATTCGGCGAACTTCGCCCTTTTCCAGATCGGCCAGCGGAAACAAGCAGCGCGCGAGCTGTTCGAGGGGAACACCGACGAGGAAGTAGGTTTGATCCTTGTCGAGGTCACGTGCGACGTGCAACTCGAATGCGCCGTCGCGCGCCACGCCTCGCGCATAGTGGCCCGTAGCAATGCAGTCGGCACCGAGGCTTCGTGCGTAGTCGACGAACAGATTGAATTTGATCTCGCGATTGCACAGCACATCGGGATTCGGCGTGCGGCCCGCAGCATACTGCTCGAGGAATCCGGCGAACACATTGTCCCAGTATTCGGCGGCGAAGTTCGCGGTATGCAGAGCGATGCCAAGCTTGTCCGCGACCCGCTGCGCGTCTTCGTAGTCGGTCTTCGCGGTGCAATATTCGGTGCCGTCGTCCTCGTCCCAGTTCTTCATGAACAGGGCCTCCACCGCATGACCGGCTTCGAGCAAGCGTAGCGCAGCAACGGCGGAATCGACGCCGCCGGACAGACCGACCATGACCTTGGAACTGCCGTGCATTCTGGCGTGTGCGCGTGAGTCGCGGGCGCAAACGTGAATTCTATCAGTCTGTTGCGAGCGGCGGCTCAATTGGCTGTAATTTCGCTTTAGCGCCAGCAATTACCACGATGAGCCGACTGACCCACATTGGACCCGATGGCCGCGCGCAGATGGTCGACGTCACACGAAAGGCCGAGAGCGTGCGAACGGCAACGGCCGAGTCTGTGCTGCGGATGGCCCCCGAGACGCTGAATGAGATTTACGGCGGTCGAATCGGCAAGGGCGACGTGTTGGCAGTGGCGCGGATCGCCGGTATCCAGGCCGCCAAGCGCACGGCCGAGCTCATACCACTTTGTCATCCGCTGGCGCTCACCAAGGTCGGCGTAGACTTCGAGCGCGTCGACGATTCTCGACTGCGGATCGAAGCCGAATGTCGCGTGACCGGTCCGACCGGTGTGGAAATGGAAGCACTGACCGCTGTTTCGGTAGCGGCGCTCACCGTTTACGACATGTGCAAAGCAATCGATCGAGGCATGGTCATAGAAACCACGCGCTTGCTGAGCAAGAGCGGCGGCAGAACCGGTGAATGGCGTGCACCGGAGAAACCATGAACGTGCATGTGCGGCTGTTCGCGCAGGCACGTGAAGCGGCCGGTGCGGGGCAGATCGATGTGCTGGGTCTATCTCCCGAAGCGGACGTGAATGAGCTGGTGGATCGTCTTGGTGGCCAGTGCGGCGAACGACTGCACGAAGCACTTCGAGCGCCGGGCGTGCGCGCGGCGGTCAACCAGGAAATCGTCGACTGTGGATATCGCCTGACCGATGGCGACGAAGTCGCGTTTCTGCCTCGTGTGACGGGAGGCTGAGCAGTGAACTCGGTATCGATTCAGATCGAGGACTTCGACTTCGCGGGCGAGTGGCGTGCACTGCGCGATGCGGTCTCTGGTGAGGCCGGCGCGGTGGTTGCGTTTGCCGGGTTGGTTCGCGATCGATTCGACGATCAGATCGTGCGCTCGTTGTTTCTCGAACATTACCCCGGTATGACCGAGCGCAGTATCGAGCGCATCATGACGACGGCATCCACGCGATTCGGGTTACTCGCGGTACGCGTGATTCATCGCGTCGGCGAGTTGTATCCGGGCGATCAGGTGGTACTCGTGTTGTGCGCAGCGTCGCACCGTGCCCATGCGTTCGAAGCCTGTCAGTTCGTGATGGACTACTTGAAGACGGACGCCATCTTCTGGAAGAAGGAAACGTCCGCGACTGACGCCCATTGGGTCCGGTCGACCACCGATGATCAACGCCGGGTGGAGCGCTGGAAGGATTGACGTGACTTCGGCAAATGAACCGTTTCGAGCCGCCATTCACCCAGGTTCAAGTCGTCGAGTGACCATGGGCCGATCCGAATTCGGACCAGGCGCAATACGGGGTGACCGAGCGCTGCCAGCATGCGGCGGATCTGACGATTGCGGCCAGTCGTAAGGACCATCTCGAGCCAACTGCTGCGCGCCAGTCGATGATCGGCGATCGGTGGATGGCGTGGCGTCAGCCAAGTGGGTGCGGCGATCGTGTGAGCCTGTATGGCGACCGCTCGGCCATCACTCAAGGGCACCCCGGTCAGCAGCTGTCGACAAATCCCCGTGCCAACGGAGCCTTCGACTTGCACGAGGTACGCTTTCTCGAGCTTGTGGCGCGGATGGCTGATCCGATTCTGCAGCGCGCCGTCGTCGGTAAGTAACACTAGGCCTTCGGAATCGAAGTCGAGTCGCCCCGCAACGTACACCTCGCGGAGCGGCACGAAGTCGGCGAGCGTCGGACGCTTCGCGCGGTCGGTGAATTGCGACAACACACCGTATGGCTTGTTGACTCGAACCAGTTTGGCCACGACTAGGCGACCGAAAACCCGGTGCTATAATGCCGCGCCTCGCCGGTCCCCCTTATTTCGACGGAGTAGTCAATGGGATACCAACACATCGTGGTGCCGAAGGATGGC
>QJXZ01000317.1 GCA_003248125.1 Gammaproteobacteria bacterium
CGGCGATGCTGAAGAGCGAATCTTCAGGTGACATTCGATGCTCCCTCACATACGGCGCGTGCACCGCACACGCACCAACGGCCCGTGGATCTTCCGCCGCATCGGCAGCTATGATCATCGCGCGGCCGGCGGAAGCCAAGCGGCGGCTCACCACCGGCATCTTGGACGATTCGAACGCACACTCGGCACCATGATTTCCATTCGGCAGGCAACGCTCGACGACGCACCCGCCATGGCGCGGGTGCTCGTCGATACCTGGTTTGCGGTACACGAACGGCACATCTCGGCCCATGCCTACGCGACACGGCGAGCGACGTGGGGGTATGCAGAATCTGAACAAGGCTGGCGGCGTGCCATTCGCGCCGCAGAAGGCTCCCAAAGTCTGGTGCTGATCGCCACCGAGGAAGACGAGATGGTCGCGGTAGCCGCGTGCGACCGCATCGACACAAGTCACGCAGAAGTCGGCGCGATCTATGTCGCGGTCGATCACCAGCGGTCGGGGATTGGCCGCCGACTGCTCGCGGCAATCTTCGATCATTGCCTTGAAACTGGCGTTTCTTCGCTGCGCATCGCGGTCTTGGCGACGAACGAGGACGCGCGGCGCTTCTACGAGCGTCTGGGCGGCCGGCTGACGGCGACCCGCGAGCACGAAGATGGCCCCGAAGTGGTGTACCAATGGAATCTGACCCCGCCCAGCTCGGCCTAGTGGTCAGGTGTCAGCGTCGCTCGGTTCACGGCACTGGTTTCCATTACCATTCGCCAATGCCCATCCGCGGAGACCACACATCGTGACGAAACTGATTCGCGGCCCCTCGATCGAAGCACGCTCGCGCTACTTCGACAGCGCGCTCTGGCGCGACTATCGACCGCGGCCCGATGACATCATCATCGCGACCTACCCGAAGTGCGGCACAACGTGGATGCAACGCATCGTCGGCATGTTGGTATTCCAGAGCGATGCGCCGTTCCCGGTTCAGGATTTCTCTCCCTGGCTGGATTTCCGTTTCCCGCCGCCTGGCGCCATGGCGGAACTGGCCGAGAGCCAAACACATCGCCGTTTCCTCAAGTCACACGTGCCCTACGACTCGCTACCCATCTACGAGGGGGTCAAGATCATTCACGTAGCGCGCGACGGTCGTGACGCGGCTATGTCGTTCTACAACCACAAGATTCACTACACAGACGACGTGATCGAAAACGCGACGCGCATTTCCATGGACGATCCGAAGTTCGGTACACCCTATAAGCGCACGGAGTCGGACCCGGCGGGCCACTTTCACGATTGGATTCTCGGTGAAGCCGACCACATCGGCGATCCCACCTGTGGATTCTGGTACATGGAGAACAGCTACTGGGCCGCGCGCCACGAGCCCAACGTCTTGCTCGTCCACTATGCCGACTTGAAGGCCGATCTAGGTGGGGAAATGCGGCGCATCGCCAAGTTTCTCGACATCGAGGTGGCCGAGACCCTCTGGCCCAAGTTGATTGCGGCCGCAGGCTTCGAGGCGATGAAGAGCAAAGCCGCCGAACTGATGCCGAGCGCAGGAGATATCTGGCAGGGCGGTGGCGATACCTTTCTGCACAAAGGCGTCAATGGCCGTTGGCGCAACGTGTTCGACCCGGCCGATCTGGCGCTGTACGAGGCGAAGGTGAAAGCGGAGTTCTCACCCGAGCTCGCACATTGGCTGGAGTTCGGGCGATTGGGGTAGCGTCGCGCACATCGCATGTGCGTTTCGACTGCCTCAAACGGGCTGCGCCAACAACTCGTCGATGAGTCTGACTAGATCCGGATTCAGGGTCTGTTTCCGGTTCTGGTACCAACGGGGGAGCACACAATGAATCGACTGGCCGACAAGGTATGCCTAATCACGGGCGCGGCACGCGGCCAAGGTGCCGGCGAGGCACGACTATTTGCTAACGAGGGTGCTGTGGTCTGGCTCGCCGATGTGCTCGACGGCGCCGGCGAAGCCGTGGCGGCCGAGATTGGCGGTACCTACCGGCATCTCGACGTGCGCGAGGACGCGCAGTGGCAAGCGCTCGTCGATGAGATCGTCGCGCGCGATGGTCGCATCGACGTGCTGGTGAACAATGCGGGCATCTTTCGCACCGGTCGCCATTTCGAGATCACGCCCGCCGATTTCCAGGCGGTCATGGACATCAACTGTCTCGGTGTGTTCCTCGGCATGCGTGCCGTGTCGCCACACATGCGCGCAGCCGGCAAAGGCTCGATCGTGAACATCTCGTCGCTCGCAGGTTTACGTTCCGCGGCCGGCGCTTTTGCTTATGGAACCTCGAAGTGGGCGGTTCGCGGCATGACCAAAGCAGCTGCGGTCGAGAACGGGCGGCGCGGCGTGCGTGTGAACTCCATTCACCCCGGATTGATCGATACCGACATGCTGCACGAGTTGCCAGGTGCAGATGACGAGGCGCGGCTCGTGCGTCGAGTGCCGCTGGGGCGCACTGCGCACACGGACGAAGTCGCGGCGCTCGCGCTGTATCTGGCAAGCGATGAGAGCTCGTATAGCACGGGCTCGGAATTCATCGTCGACGGCGGCCTGAACGCGCTGTAGCCGAGCTCGGTGTTTCGTTGGCGCACTATCGCGACTTGGCCTGTCGCGCAACGCCGCCGAGTTCGCAAATCACCTCGGCGAGCTCTTCGACATCGCTCGGTCGCGTACGCCAGTTCGTGAATGCTGGGCGGAAGATCGTCCGCGGACCCCATTTCGACGTGCCGACCAAGAAGCGGCCATCCGCAAGCACTGCGGCACCGAGCCGCTCGTTCAAATCATCGAGCACCACGTCCGACATGCCGCCAGGGTTGTACCGGAAAGCGACGATGTTGAGTCTCGGCGTATGCATGAGTTCGAGCTCGGGCGTACGCGCCACCACGCCTGCAAAGTGCTGCGCAACGTCGAGACAGTGCTCGACGATTTGCCGGTGACCCTTGCGTCCGTACGCCTTCAACGTGGCCCAAACTGCGAAACTGCGGGCTCTACGCGAGCTTTCCGGGCCGATGGCACCGAGTGTCGGTCGCGTTTCGTCACCTTCTGGCAAGTAGTCGGCCGAGTATCGGAATGCCTCCGTGAGTAGGGTGCGATCCCGTACGAATGCGTAGCCCGAGTCGTACGGCACGTTCAACCACTTGTGACCATCGACCGTGACCGAATCGGCCCGCTCGACCCCCTCGACCAGGTCGGCGGTGCGAGCGGCGAGTCTGGCGAACAAACCGAATGCACCGTCCACATGCACCCAACAACGGTGGCGGCGTGCCAGCTCGATCGCCTGGGCGATTGGGTCGAACTCACCGGCATTGACCTCGCCGGCATTCAGCACGATCAAGGCCGGCTCATCGCCGAGTGCGTCGAGTCGTTTGGCAAAGGCATCGAGATCGAGGCGGCCAAACGCATCCCGCTCGTAGCGTTCGACTGCTCCTCTACCAACGCCAAGTAGCGCGAGCACCTTGAGCGTACTGGCATGGATGAAGCCGGACGACAGTACCGGCATGCGCGGCAATCCGGACATGCCCGTCTGCGCCACATCGACGCCGAGTTCTCTGCCCCACCACTGCCGCGCTGCTGCGAGGCAAACGAAGTTGGCCATCGTGGCACCGGTGACCATGATGCCCGGCCACTCCTGCGGCAGTTGCAACAGTTCCTTCAACCAATCGAGGGCTTGGCGCTCCATCTCGACACCGAATGGCGACAGCACCCACGTATAGGTGATGGTGTCGAGGGCCGTGGCCAGCAGGTCGGCACCAAGTGCGGCCGGCGTATTGCCGCCGATCACGAAGTGATAACACTTCGGACCCGTCGTGTTGGCGCCTGCAACTTCGTTCCAGCCCAGCAACGCCTCTAGTGCCTTGGCCGCACCACAACCGTCTTCTGCAAGCGGCTCCCGGAATTTTTCGAGCGCGGCCTCAGCGTTGGGACGGAAAGTCGGCCGCTCGTCGATGGTGAGAATGAGATCGGCCAAGGCTTGCTGCACTTGACGCACCATCGGCGCCATCTCCTCGCGAAAGGGCTGTCGCCGCGACGACGTCATTCGACTAAATCCGGCAAGCGATACGCGCGCATCGCGGTGCCCGCGAAGATCGCGGCCTTCTCCGACTCACCCAAACCGAGCCGTGCGGCAATCCGCTTGAAGAGATTCCACAACGTGCGATAGGAGACACATTCCTTGTCGACCGGAAAGTTGCTCTCGAACATGCAACGGTCCGGGCCGAATGCTTCGATGACATACCGGTAGTAGGGGAACAGCACTTCGCAGAGCGCTTCAGACCCCATCGGGACATCGCGCTGGTGCATGTGATACGGAGGCTCCCACTCACCGACACGCATCTGGCCGCCGCCGCACTTCATCACAGTATTTGGGCAAGCGGCGACTGCATCGATACCGGCACGCCAACGCGCCTGCACGTCTGGCGGTGCGCTCGGGTCGATTTGGCCCCCAAGGTGGTTGACGATCACGGTTACGTCGGTGTTTGCCTTTGCGAGCCGCGCGAGTGTCGGCAAACGGTCGAAATCGGGCGACCAATTGTCGAAGCTCAAGCCGAGTTTGCCGAGCTGCGCGTAGCCCTGCATGAAGTCGTCGTTGAGATCACTCGGGAATGCCGTGCGAACACCGCGAAAGTTGGGCGACGCGGCCATGTGGGCCTGGAGTACCTCCGTCACTTTCGCACCGAGACGCAAATCCGCGCTACCGAAGATTCCCGTGCACAGACGTGTATCACCGTAGATACCCGAGTTGCTCATCGCGAAGATGCCGTGCACGAACTCCGTTTCACCCACACAGCGCATCGCTGGCGGTCCGCCGGCGCGGTAGAAGGCGCCGCATTGAGCAAACACCGTCTGCAGCACGTTGTGACCCGAACGGCGGATGTCGTCGACGATCTCTTCGCACAGGTACACCTTCTGCTCGAAGCTCGCATACGGCTCCGTCGCAAAAGGACGGATGTCCCACAGATGGTGATGCGGATCGACGATCGGCAGATCCGGTTCCAGCACCTCTTCCGGCGTTTCCCGCGACAACCAGCGCTCGATCGGTTCGTTGGCAGCGTAGCCCATGATGCCCCTCCACTGATTCACTCACCGGGCGCCGACCATGCTACCGCGGCAAGCGCAACGACCGAAGACCGGCCCTCGTCAGGCGTAGAGACGCACCGTCGCACTGCCAGGTGACGTGATCTCACCGTCGATGCTCTTGACCCAGAGCTCGATCGTCGCCCGCTTACTGTCGGCGTCGATCGCAGTGACACGACCGCCGGAGACCAGCGTATCGCCCAGGTACGTGGCGCGCCGGTTGCTGTATTGAAAGCGCTCCAACACACCGTGATCGCCGAGCCAGTTACTCACGCATTGGGCGAGCCAGTCGCCTTGCAACGGGCCGTCGATGACAATGCCCGGGTGGCGCTCGACCTCAGTCGTGTAGCGCTCGTCGTAGTGAATACGGTGCGCATTCCACACCGCTGCGTTGTAGAGAAACAGCGACACATTGCTCGGTGTGTGCTCGCGTTCCGGCAGTCCGTGTCCTACCTGGAGATCGGCAATCTTCATGGTCAGCGCGCGATGCTGGTTTGGGTTTCGGTAAACACCGGCGACCCCGAATCATCCGTCACACATAGCTCGCGCACCGTGAAGATGAGCGGCCCCTGACGCCCGGCCTTCTCGTAAATGTCGACGATGGTGGACACGCCGGTCAGCTTGTCCCCGGGACGGATCGGGCGGTGTATGGCCACTTCGGTGCCGCCTGCCATCACACGTTTCAGCGGCAGGCTCGGGCCACGGCGCATGCCGCGCGGTAGACCATCGGGCCGGAGGTTCGCAATCGGCTGCGGCCGGCCGAACAAGTTGAAGATGAACATGAGCGGCGCCTCGTCGCCGCTCAGATATTTCTTCTGCACTTGTTCCGTGGCAATGGCGTACTTGACGATGTCGGAGCGATGCACCTCGACCTCGACCGGCTCGTCGGCACGACCGATCCAGGCACGGTGCTCATCCGTCAATAGCTGGGTCATCGGGGCGTCCTTTGTCGAATGCACGTGGCAGGCGTTGCAGGCAAGAAGAAGGCAAATCGATGTCGCGATCAAGCGCCATCGGAAAGTGCAAGGCCATGCCGAGTGTCGCCCGTGTTGCAGCGCACCGAGTTCGGTAAGAGCATGAGTCAACATTGGGGCGCGGCACAGGCGCCCCTCGCACCAAAACCGGAAGGAGTCGAAGGAGCATGCCCTTGGCGCTCACAGGCGTTCGCGTTCTCGACTTGAGCCAAGGCCCCGCCGTGGGCATCGCCACCATGATCATGGCGGACTTCGGTGCCGACGTGCTGAAGGTCGAGCGACCCAGTGGTGATGCGTTGGATGCCATCGCCTCTGCGCCCATGTGGCGACGGGGCAAGCGGCTGATCGAACTCGATCTCGACCACGAAGTCGACCTCGTTCGCCTGAATGAGCTGTGCGCGGCGGCAGATGTGCTGATTTGCAACTGGCGAACGAATGCGCTCGCCCGCAAGGGGCTCGACTTTCCCACACTGCATGCGCGGCATCCGCATTTGATCGTCTGCTACGTGACCGGCTTCGGCAGCCACGGTCCGCGTGCAGATTGCCCCGGCTACGAACACGTGGTCGCCGCGTGCATCGGGCGCATGCGACTCTTTGCCGGATTGTGCGATCGCGACGGACCGGTGTTCTCGGCGCTGCAGGTAGGCACCCATGCCTGTGCGCAATCCGCCGTCACCGGGGTGCTGGCCGCGCTATACGAACGTGACGACGACGGCGAAGGGCGGCTGGTGGAGACGAGCATGCTGCAGGGGCTATTGCCCTACGAGCAAGGCGCAATGCTAGCGTCGCAGTTTCGCGATCGTTTTCCCGAGATATTTCCGGCGATGCAGCAGGCATCCAACGAACCGCCGATGCCAAGCCTGTACTACCACCCGGCGCAGGCCGGTGACGGCAAGTGGCTGCAGTTCGGCAATCTGCTGCCACATTTGTTCGACAACTTCCTGGTGGCAACCGATCTCGTCGACGTGGTGGCCGATGCCGACTGGAATGGCACCCAGATGGTGCTTTCTGATCCGGCCAAACACGAATCGTTTCGCGCCCGCATGCTGGCGCGCATTCAAGATCGGCCGGCCGCGGACTGGATGACCGATTTCATCGCCGATGGCGGTATCGTCGCCACCACTTATCAGACGACGCAAGAAGCATTGAAGGACCCCGACATCGTCGCCAACGGCCACATCGTCGAGCGCGCCGATGGCGGTGTGCAGTTAGGTCCAATTGCCCGACTAACCGAAACGCCGGCACGACCCGGGGGCGACGCTTCGTTCGGCGATGAGCTAGCGGCGACATGGCGAGCGAATCCACGCTCGACACCGACGCGCAAACGTCGAGTCGGTCCGCCGCTAGCCGGCGTGAAGGTAGTCGAGCTTGCCACCATCATCGCCGCTCCCCTCGGCGCTTCGTTCCTCGCCGACATGGGTGCCGACGTGATCAAGGTGGAGCAGATCGGCGGCGACCCGTACCGCGGCCTAGGTCGAGGCATGGGCTCGGCACGCGTCAACGCCGGTAAACGCAGCTTGAGCGTCGACCTAAAATCAGATGCTGGCAGAACGATCGTGCTGGATTTGATCGGCGAGGCCGATGTCGTCCTGCACAACTTCCGTCCCGGCGTCCCGGAACGACTCGGCATCGACTACGACGCCGTGCGTGCGATCAATCCCGGTGTCGTCTATCTGCAATGCAACGGCTACGGCCCCGACGGACCCAGTGCGCTGCGGCCGAGCACGCATCCGATTCCGGGCGCAGCGATGGGGGGCGTGATGTACCAGATGCGCGAGCAATTGCCGTCTGAGCTGCAGGATTTGGACGGTTTACGGCTGTGGACGCGACGACTGATGCGCGCCAATGAGGTCAATCCCGATCCCAACACCGCCATGGTTGTGGCGACAGCAGTCACCCTCGGTCTGGTGGCAAAGCAACGAACCGGTAAAGGGCAACAGATTCTGATCGACATGTTCGGCGCCAACGCCTACGCCAATCATGACGATTTCTTGAGCTACCCCGGCAAGCCCAGCCGTGCCATGACAGATGAACTCATGCACGGCCTGAACGCGACCTATCGCTTGTATCGGGCAGCCGACGAAACGTGGGTCTTCCTTGCGCTACTGCGCGCGGCCGAACGGCATCGCTTCGTCGCGGCACTGGAGGAAGCCGGGCTCCAAGCACCCGACGAAATGCTGTTGGCCGCGGGCGGCGACGCTGCCGTCGAGACATTGCAAACGCTCTTTGGTCAACGTACCGCCGATGCGTGGGAAGCATTGTTCGCGGGCAAACGCGTTGCTTGCGTGGGCGCAAGCGCCTATCTGCCGAGCGAGTTCTGGCTCAACGATGCCCAAGCCGACGCACTCGGATTGGCGCGCTCGGTCGATCATCCGAGCTTGGGCAACTACCGGCGCCACGGCACCAACGTCATCTTCGATGCAACGCTCTACGACGTGAAACCGCCGCCGCTCGCAGGTCAGCACAACGAGGAGCTTTTACTTGCGCGTGGCTATACCAAAACGCAAATCGATGCACTCACCGCCGCAGGTACGCTCTGGCGCGAGCAAGCGTAGGCCAACTGCAACTCAAACATCTTCTGTCAATCTCAGCGCATACACGGGCGAATCGACATGGCGGACGAGCAGTGCCAAGTCGCCATCGGCAAAGTGCGCGATTCGGAAGCGGCCGAAAGTGTGCGCACGGTTCACGCGCTGACGTGAACAGCGCACGGCGTCGGCCACCGGGTCGAGACTCCCCGAATCCGCTAGCGAAGTCCAATTCGCGTCACCATCGACCTTGATACCGAACAAGTTCGGCCCATCGTTGGCGGAGTAGTAGACGAGCGCTTCTCGACCCGGGGAGTACTGCAGCGAGGCGTATTCGCGAAGCCGTGGCTTCGATCCCATGGATGTCAATGCCGTAACTGGTCCATCCGGGCCGTTTGGATCGATGGTCGACAATGTATCTCGGGCATGCAATGCGAGCACGATTAGATCCACTGTCGGCAATATCTGCATGGCGTTGTGATTGGCCTCACCGACCAGCTTGTTCGGATGGAACTCGCGCCAGCTACCACTGGTGCCATCTCCGTTGCGGCCATCGGGGCAGAACGCAACGAACGCATTGCCGCCACCGTCGTCACCAGAATGACCCCACAACAACCGGCGCTTCGCATCCCACGTGCTGAAGCCACCGGAATTGAGAATCGCCAACGGATGTTTCGGGCCGCGCCGCCAGGTGAGCGAATCGAGATTGAAGAGGTGCGGGATCGGTGTGGCCTGCACGCGTGGGCCGAGCTCGGTTTGACCCTTGAGTAGCAGCAGATCATTGCCTCGGGCATCGTACTGGACATAGTCGTAGGTGTGCGGCGGTAGCGGTGAACCATCCGGGTACTCCGCCTCGGGATAAGCCGCGCCGGCGCCGTAGTCTTCGGGCAGCCCGTCGACAAAACCGGTCGTGAGGCGTCGCCACTCGCGCTCGGCGACGTCGAAGGCATGCACGTCCGAGCCGAAGTAGTCGTCGTGGCCACCGCCAAAGACCACCATTGTCCCGCATCGACCGTAACCGGACGCATACACCGCGCTATTCCAAGCCTCGGTGATGGATGCAAAGCCGCAGCGGCCGCTCCACGGCGCTTGCCAACTTCGACGCAGCGCTCGACGGATGCGTTCGACGGACGTCTTGGCAGGATTGAGGTGCGGATCGCGTGCCGGATCGTTGTCGCATAAGTACCGTGTGCCGGGCCGTGTCGCGGCCAATCCCAAGTCTGGCGAATCGCCGGAAATTCGATACCAATGCCCACGTTTCATCGACGATGCCCAATCCGGCAGGGACGGCAGCTCGTCCGTCAAGACGAGCTCGTGCCATCTGTGATCGGCTCGGCGAGCTCCGGCGTGATGCGCTGTGTGGGCAGCGCGCTGGTTTGCCGTTCGATCATCCGCCGAACGGTCGGCCGCTCGGTACCCCGATGCAGCGCTCGCAAACGCTCCGGGATTTCGGCGTCGTCCTTCGTGATTCGATTGTTGTGTCGAATGTAGTCGAGCCACGTAGGCGTCTCGTAGCGCTCGATCCAAAGCTCGGCATCGGCGAGATCGCGCAGCAAGGTCCAATGCCGAGCGCCATCGCGGCGGCGTATGCGGCGCCGCTCGGCCATCGCGGCCAAGAATTCGAGAATGTCTTCGGCGCGAATGCGGTATTCGATGCTGACCACGACGGGGCCGGTGCGCGAATCGACGGGTACGGCGGTTGGCGGTGCATCCCACTGTCGCAGCGGATCGAGATCGCGTGCCTCGGATTGTTCGAGCGGCAGCACACGCGCAAAGCCAGTGGCCGCGAGCAGCAGCGCGCCGGCAATCCACAGCGCAACGCTCACGTCTGCTTGCGTAGCGACTTCACCCCATAGCCAACTACCAGCCGCCAGCCCGCCGAATGCAGCCATCTGATAGAGCGATAGCGCGCGCGCAACCACCCAACGGGGCGCTGCCAATTGCACCGATACGTTGAACGTGGAGAGCGCAAGCACCCATCCGGCACCGGCAACGAGCAGTAACACCATCGTCAACCACAGCATCGTGCTCGCGCCCGCCATGATCGCGGCGATCGCAAATGCGGCGCTCGCCGTGCTGACGATGCGCTCCGTCGTCCAACTGCGCCGGAGCGTGGCGGCTACCATCCCGCCCGCCACGGCGCCGACACCGAATCCACCCAACAGCAACCCGTAGGTCAATGCGCCACCGCCGAGCAGGTCTTTCGCCACCACCGGCATGAGCGCCAACACGGCACTCGCGGCAAGGCCAAATGCCGCGCCGCGCACCAGCACCACGCGAATTGCGGGCGACATAGAAACGTAGCGGATACCGGCGACGATGGCGGTACCAAGCGTCTCCCGAGGCAGCAAACGCACGACCGTGGAGGGCCGCCATCGGGCTAGCACCACCATCAGCCCGACGAAACTCAGTGCATTGATCGTGAACGCCGTTGCGGCACCTGCCGCCGCAACGATCGCCCCACCGAGTGCGGGACCGACGCTACGCGCCAAGTTGAAGCCCATGCCGTTCAGCGCAACCGCACCCGGCAGCTCCGGACGAGGCACCATGTCACCCACCGACGCTTGCCACGCCGGGGCGTTGAATGCACCACCGCAGCCGATCAGAAACGTGCAGGTGAGCAACAGCCAAGGGCTGATCCAGCCGCCGAACGCGAACACGGCGAGCAGCACCGACATGATCAGCATGAAGCCTTGCGCCGCGAGCATCAGCTTGCGCCGATCCAAGCTGTCGGCCATCGCACCGGCGAGGAGCGACAGCAACATGATTGGCAGGTTCACCGATGCCTGCACCAACGCCACCATGTCCGGCGAACCGGCCAAGGACAGCATGAGCCACGCGGCGCCGACCGATTGGATCAGGCCGCCGAGATTGGAGGCCATGCTGGCGAGCCAGACGTTGCGGAACACCGGGAAACGCAGCGGCGAGAGCGCCGACGGTGCAGGTGACGTCGCGGCGGTGGGGTCTTGGGCAGACATGGCGAGCGATCATAGCTAGCTCTGGCGGGGTCGCGCGAGCCTAAGCGTGGTGTTGGTCACGTCCACCGCGTTACCCTTCGCTCGATTGGTGAGGGAGACGCGTGATGGACTACAACGGCAAGGTCGCGGTGATCACAGGCGGCGCAAGCGGCATCGGATTCGCCACCGCGAAGCAGCTGGCCGCGCGCGGTGCGCAACTAGTGCTGGTCGACGTGCAGGCGGATGCACTCGGACACGCCCGAGACGCGCTCAAGCAGATCACCAAGCAGCAGATTGCGACCCGCATTTGTGACGTGTCCGATCTCGACGACATGCGTGCGCTCGCCGACGAAGTCATGGCCGACATGGGCGGCGTGCATATCTTGTTCAACAATGCCGGCATCGCGGTCGGCGGGCCGGTGGCAGCCATGAGCCACGACGACTGGCGCTGGGTGATCGACGTCGATCTCTGGGGACCGATCCACGGCGTGGAAGTGTTTCTGCCGCACATGCAACGCGCCAAGCAAGGCGGTCATATTCTGTTCACCGCATCGTTCGCAGGCCTGGTACCGAACGTCGGATTGGGTCCCTACTGTGTCGCCAAGTACGGCGTGGTCGCGCTCGCCGAGGTGTTGCACCGCGAGCTACGCGAAGACGGCATCGGCGTGTCGGTGCTGTGCCCCATGCGCGTTGGCACCAACATCGGCACCTCCGAGCGCAATCGCGATGTGCGTTATGGCGGTCCGGCCGCATCGCCGACGGTACCCGAGCAAGGCGAAGAGAATGCCGATCTCGCCGGCCGCGTGCTAGACGTCGACGATGTCGCCGCACAGGTCGTAAAGGCGATCGACGAAAAGAGGCTCTACATCCTGCCGCACGCCGAGAGTCGGCAATACATCCAGCGCCGGTTTCAGCGCATCGATCAAGCCTTTGCTACGTGAACAGCAAACTCGTTCAACGATCCAGATCCGCGATGATCTGCCGCAGGTAGCGATTAGGTACGATTGGCCCCGCACCTCGCTCGACCTCCTCGAGCAGTGCGCCAATCTCCGCTCTGAACGCTGGCACGAATATCGAGCCTTCGGTCTCGATCACGGCCTTCACGAAGGCCCTAGCGACTGGGTGCTGCCTAATCATGCCGTGGAACGGTCCCAACGCACTCAGGAACCGCTCGCGATCCAATAGGCCCCGTTCATACTGTAGATACGCCATGTCGGCGTGCCGCAGTAGCGTTAACAGGTAGGATGAGTAACGATTGAGCTCGACTTCATCGAGCGAGCGGGGATCCGTCTGCGCCTTCAACAACAGCGCCGCCAATTCCGAGTTAGTGATCGTCAACGTGTTGACGTTGGTGATTCTGCTGATCAGATCCTGATACGCATTGACCTGCAAGGACGTCACGTTGTCATGAATGTTGCGCGTGTTCTGGCGAACTTGAATGGCCAGATATATCAGCGTGACGATCACCCCAATTCCACCAACGGTTTCGCCAACTGCGCCGATCGCTTCCCAATTCATCGGGCCCTCCCATATCGGATCCGAATAGACTAGCACTGGCATGAGCGGCCCGGCCGATCGCGGCCCGGCCGATCGCGGCCCGGCCGATCGCCGCGGCCCATTGCCGTCATTGAGGCGTGGCGCTAACGTTCGCTCGCATTCGATCGTGTGGAGGAAACTGGATGCGACTTCTGATCTTGCTGATGGGTGTACTAACTGCGGCATCGACATACGCGGATGAATCCGTGGAAGCCAAGATCGCTCGAGCGATGAGCGCAGCACCCGACTACGTATCGGCCGAAGCAACGATCATGGACACCGACGGCACGTTGCTGCGCGAAGGAACCAACGGTTGGATGTGTCATCCCGGCGGCGCGCCCGGCGACGATCACCCGATGTGCAACGATGCGGTGTGGACTTCACTCATGGGCGCAATGGGTGCAGGTAAAGAGTACGTCGGTGATCGCATCGGCATTTCCTACATGCTGAAGGGCGACATGAACGTGAGCAATTCGGACCCGACAGCCACCGATCCGAACAACGGTGACGTGTGGGTACAAGAAGGGCCGCACCTCATGATCTGGGTACCGCGCGAGATGCTGAAGGGGTTGACGGACGATCCCTACGCGGGCGGCCCGTACGTGATGTGGGGCGAAACCCCCTATGCGCACATCATGGTGCCGCTCGGCGAGAAACTGCGCTAAGTGAAGACGCGGCAGGGCCCCTAGCGAGTCAGTAGCGCAGCCCTGCCGCTACAGCGCCATGATCCGAGGGCCATAGACCTTGCGCGGGCGGGCGCGTTTTGGCGCCGATCGTGACCCCAAGTACATCCGCACGTCGCACTTTGCCAGGGGCATCGAGCGCAAAGATCATGTCGATACGTTCTGTCAGCGTATCGGCTTGGTCTGAAAGATCCTCGGCGCGACAGCACGTGGCTCCCACGCGGTTCGATTGTGGTTGAGCCAACCAGGTGTCGGTAAAGCCGGCATCCACGAACTGAGCATAGGGCAACGGATACGGATCGCTTGGCGCCGAATTGATGTCGCCCATCACGATCAATGAGCGCTCGAAAGGTGTGGTGGCGAAGAGCGTCGCGATGAGTTCCTGAGCCTGCAGAGTCTGCACGATGTCTGGCACGGGAGGATCCTTCACCTCGAGGTGCGTGTTCGCTACCCGATAGGCGCGATCGCCAACCTGCGCATCCACCGCCACGAAGCCGCGCTCGATGACGAATGGCCCGGCAGCAATCACCACCTCGTAGTTGCAGCCATCGTCGGAAGGTCTGACGCATTCGAAGTCGACCGGCAGCGCCTCGACGTCGTCGCGACGCAGAATCACGTCCCGATCCCTGACCGAAATGACAACTGGCGGCGACGTGGCATCGAGATACAACGGAATCTCAGGAACATTCAGGTTCGTGACCGTCGCCGCTGCGTGGTAGTCACCGCCGAGCGCCGTGAGCATCAGATCGAGGTTGTCGGTGAAGGCAGCGGCAATTGCAGGATGATTACACCCGCCGGTCGAGAACGGATCAGTGCATCCGAAGGAGAACGACTCTTGCAAGCCAACGAAGTGCGGGTGACGAACCTCGACTAGACGCGCCTGCGCATTCATCCGCTCGGCAGGGCGATTCGCCGCGACCTGCACGAGCGCGCCGATGAGTGCGGTGTTGAACGCGACTTCGTCGCCGGATTCGGCAGCGGCTATCACTTCGGTGATGTCCGCTCCCAAGTATTGATTCAGTGTCATGACCTGAATGTCCGAGTCCCAGCCGGCGTTCGACACGCCGGATGTACAGATCAGTACCGCCGCAACTAGCCCTTTCAACAAAGCATCTGGTTTCACGGCCGCGGCTCCAAATCGCATGACCAACACAGTCAAGCTAAGGCGCGCCAATCCCGCCCACCACTGCGACTTCCCCTCATTTCGCCAATCCGAATCGGTTACCCTCGTCCGAGCGGCGGGAGGTAACGATGGACTGGAACATGATCGGCGCGATCGGCGAGTTCTCGAGCGCGATTGCCGTCTTGGTGACCCTTGTCTACTTGGCCATCCAGATTCGAAACGCGAATCGTTTCGAGGCCGTCAAGCACCTCGACGTGCACATGGATCGCATCCGGCAACGCCTCCTGCTCGTCGCAGAGAACGGGGACCTGGCGAGAATCGAGCGCATCGCGTCGGCCGGCGGCGACCTCTCCGAGGACGACGCCCGGCGGTGGCGCGCTCTCGCGAACCACCATATCTTGGTGTTGCGGGATGCCTGGCTGCGGGCTCGCATGCTCGGGAACATGCCTGGCTTGCAGACGCCAACGATCTATCTGGACATTCTCGCAGCAGTGCTCGCACGCAACGTCGGCATGCGCCGCATCTGGGACGAAATGTCGTCGGAATCGGTCGGAGTCACTTGGTCGAACGAGTTCGTCGACTACATCAACGGCAAGCTCGCAAAGTCGGCTGAGTAAACCGGGTTCGTCCGTTGAAGCTCATTTTGAGCCGCAAGGGCTTCGACAGCAGCGTCGGCGGTCACGCGAGTCCGATTCTGCCGGACGGCACGATGATCAGCCTGCCGATCCCTTCCGCGCTCGATCGGCTCGACTACGCGCGACTTCGATGTCCCACTGGACAGTCGTATGCCGAGATCATCGAGACACTCGCCGCCGGCGCACGCATCGACGGTCGCGGTGCGCATCTCGACCCCGACCTGTACGCACGTGCTCGTCCGCGAAAGGTGGGGTGGCGGCCGGCATTCGGGCAGCGCGGCGCGGCGGCAGGTCATCTGAACAATCAAGGTGTGGGCGTTGGCGATCTCTTCCTCTTCTATGGATGGTTCAGGCACGCCCATCATGTCGATGGTCGGCTGCAATTCGTGCGCGGACATTCCGGATTTCACGCCATCTATGCCTATCTCGAAGTGGGCAGCGTCGTGCGGCCGCACACCGACGACCTCCCTGCCTGGTTGCGCGATCATCCGCACGCGGCGCATGCGCGGCGCACCGATGCCAACAACGCAATCTACGTCGCCAACGACCGCTTGACTCGCATCCCGACAACGGCCGGCGCCGGCATGCTGCGCTACCGTCCGGCGCGTGTGTTGTCCAAACCGGGCCTCACGCGCAGTCGGTGGGCGCTCGATCCGCACCTATTCCGAAAGCGGCCGATCAGCTATCACTCGGACGCGGCGTGGCGAGCCGGCTATTTTCAGTCGTACCCGCGGGCGCAGGAGTACGTGATCGATGCCGACGAGCCAGTGATCGAGTGGGTGCACGGGTTGATCACGACCGGGCGCTAACGCTCGCCAAAGCTTCGCGCCATGCCACCATGCGCGCCCGGAATACGGCACAATGGCTAGCTCGAGAATTCGGTGGGGATCCGGATGAAGTGGAAGCTGATGCTGACGACCCTACCCTGGGTCGCAGTGGTGTTGGTGATCAAGCTCGTGCTTGATGCGGTTGGGTTCGAGGGCTTGATCGACTTCAGCGACGTCGGCGTGGTGATGACGGCGGGCGTGTTCCTTATCGGCTTCTTGCTCGCCGGTACCATGACCGACTACAAGGAGGCGGAACGCCTGCCGGCCGAGATTTCGTCGACGCTCGAAACCCTCGAAGAAATTTGTGTGCTGGCCACCACCAACCGGCCAGCACTCACGCTGCCGGAGCTGAGGCGCAGCGTGTTGACGCTCACCGACGCCATTCGCGACTGGTTGGTGAAGCGCATCACCACTGCGCAAGTGTTTGCGGCACTCACAACCATGAACGGCGTGATCCGCCAACTCGAGCGCGAAGGCGCCGGACCATATGCGTCTCGCGCAGTGCCACAACTACTCATGGTGCGCCGTTGCGTCTCGCGCGTCGACGTGATCGCGCGCACCGGCTTTCTCCCTGCCGCTTATGCGCTTCTGGAAGTGCTCATCGCCATGATCATCTCACTGGTGCTGATCGCGCGATTCAAGAACGTGATGGCCGAACTCTTGCTCGTGCCGTTCGTCAGCCTCATCAACATCTACATGCTGCGGCTCATTCGCGACATCGACAATCCGTTCGACTACCGCACCGATGGCTCCGAAAGCGGCGCTGCGGAAGTGAGCCTGTACCCGTTGCACGACTTCCGCGAGCGACTGGCGGCGCGCGTGGACGAAGTGCTACCGGTCGAAGCGCCGCGCGACCCGAAGAGTGCTTGGCCAGACGACGCCGACGCCGCCGACGGCTGAGTCGGTGGCGCCACCACCTTAGTCGAGGCGCTCAGGGCCGCTCGGGACTGTCCACTCGCCGGTGTTGCGATTGAGCTTGTGGCATAGCACACACTGCCCCGCAAAGATGGTCAGGAAGTGATTCTCCTCGCCAGTGTAGTGCACCAAGTGCATCAACCGCGCAAACGGCGGTGCCGTGCCCGATGCCGTCGCGTGACAGCTAATGCAAGCCGCCGGAATGTCCATCAACGATTCGCTTGCAGGCGGGTGCTTGCCAGTCAGCTTGGCTCCACCTGGCATGGTCGCGCGCGCGACGACAACCAACTCGTCCGGTGCCGCGACCGACCATTGCCGCAGTGCCGTGCTGAAACGCGCGTCGATGCCTGCGTCCACCATGTCGATGTGGCAACTCACGCACGCTTGCGGATGAGAATCGACCGCCGTCACGCCGGCGATCGCCGGGCCCTCGTCAGTCTCCGCATGCAATGGCACGCTGACGATCAATGCCATCCAGACACCGGGCCGTAATCCGAGCGAAGCCACGCTTGCACTCCGACCGCAGACAGCACCGCAATTGAGCGCCACGGGGCAGTATCAATCTATAGGTGCTTGCCGCGAGGACATGAACGCATGCATTTCTTCCTCGACCCATGTCGAAGACACCAGCGGCTCGTACGGCGGCGTCCGGAGCCGCGGTGACAACGGGACATTCCCGCACTTGACTCTCGCGTCCAGCGCAGCACTCTAGATCGCCTTCGAAACTACAGGTCGGGAGACTCGGCATGCATTTCACTCAGGAGCGCGTCGAAGAAGGCAACGTTCGCCGCTATTCCTTCGACCTCACGGTCGCCGATGCGCAGGTACCAGCGGTGTTGTGGGTACCCGACGGCGCGAAAGGACCGCGGCCTCTGGTGCTGATGGGACACGGCGGTTCGCAGCACAAGAAGACGCCGGGCATCGTCGCGCGGGCGCGACAATACGCAAAGCGCCTCGGCTACGCGACGCTCGCCATCGACGCGCCCGGTCACGGCGATCGCATCTCGCGCGAAGCCGCCGCAGACCTCGCCCGTAATGTCGGCGCACGCGTACGCGGCGAGGCCCCCGCCACCATCGACCCGGAGCGTTTACGCGAAATGGTCCGGCGCTCCGCCAAGGCGGTCCCGGAATGGAATGCGGCCCTCGCTGCCGTGCAGCAGCTCGACTTCGTGGGCAGCTCCGAGCGTGTGGGTTACTGGGGGGTCTCGATGGGCACCGCCATCGGTGTGCCGTTCGTTGCCCAGTGCAAAACGATCGCGTGTGCCGTATTTGGATTGGCGGGCTTACGTCCCGGCGCATCGGAGTTCGAAGCCGCCGCCAAGGCGATCACCATCCCCGTCGAGTTCGTATTCCAGTGGGAGGATGCAGTAGCGCCCCGCGAGCATGGGTTGGCCCTGTTCGAAGCATTCGCTTCGAAGGAAAAGACCATGCACATCAACCCCGGCGGCCACCTCGACATTCCGCGTTTCGAAGGCGCGAGTTGGGAGCGCTTCTACGAACGGCACTTGGGTGTTGCCGCCGACGCGCAGCGCGCGGTGACTCAGGTTCAGTAGATCGGTAGCGACCGACACGCGCCAAATTGGGGCGGCCCGCAGCATCCATGCTGCGTATTGGGGCAGCAGGCGCTCGTGTCGCCGTAGCCATCGCAGGCAAACCGCGGCGCGATCCCCCTCTTGGTGCCCTGGCGCGCTTTTTGCCTCCGAATCCAGCACTCACAACCATGGCCGCAGTCGATGAAGTCGCTGACGCTCGAGCAGCTCGGCTGGCGCACCAAACCGGGCATTCTCGGCCGCCATCCGGCGAGC
>QJXZ01000025.1 GCA_003248125.1 Gammaproteobacteria bacterium
GCATGTGCAAGGTGATGCTCGACCGGCACCAGCCGGGCGCGTGCGAAGTTCACACCAAGGCTTTTGCCTGCCGACAGCACGCGCTCTCGAACATCACGAAAAGCACGATTGCCGTCGAGCAGCGCGCGTACCGCGTGCCCCGGTGAACGCCAATGACGTCGCGCATAGTGCCAGCGTGCTGGCGAGGTGATCGGGACGTGAGCGAACGGGAACGCCACGATGTCGATGGCCTTTGCAGACACCCCCGCGGCGGTTAGGCAATAGCGTGCCGCTTCGATGGGCATGCGGCCGGGCGCATGATGTTCGCCAAGAAAGCTCGCTTCCTCGGCCGCAGCGACCACTTCGCCATCGACGAGGATCGCTGCGGCAGCATCGTGACCCAGCGCTCCGGAGAGACCGAGAACGATCATCCGGCCGGCTGTGAGGTGCGTTGCGAAACAGTCACGCGTCGCTGCAATAGCCACCACAGCAACCGCCGCTTTGTCAGTGCCTCCCGCAGCGGCCGATTGGCATACAGGCGAACGAAACGCAACCGATCGCGATGGGTGATCGGCAAATGCCACGCGTTTGCCAGCAACGTGCCGAGATCGCGCCACACGCCGAGTGGCGAAACGCGCATGCCGATCCGAACCCGGTGCACATCGATCAACGCGAGGTGGACGCGACCGCGCGCCCACGCCTGATCGTCGAGCCAGATATGGTCGAGGTCGAAATCACGGTGCGTGACACCTGCACCATGCATCTGGCGAGCGAGGATTGCGACGCTTTCTACCAGCCGTTGCTTGTGACGTGGCGCCGGCGGGGAGTTCTGCCAACCGGCAGTCACGACGGCAATGCTCGAGTAGCCGTCGAGTGCTTCGGACACCACGAACGACAGCCGCTCGCCGCGTCGTTCATCCTCGGTGCCATGCGCGACCGGGCGTGGCGCGTTGAGGCCAAACCCTCGCAGGTGGCGCGCCGCGCGGTACTCGTCGCGCGCGGCAACCAGCATCGGCGCCCACTGCCATGGTCGCATCGCCGCCCGGCCCTTGCCGAAGTAGAGCTTGGCAAAATAGTTTCGTCCGGCGACGCGGAACTTCACCGTGCGCCGATGGCGCTGATCGCTAACCACCTCGCCGTGTAGCTCGCGCACCACGTTGAATGGCTCTTTGCCAACCCACGCTAGCCGGATCTTCTCGTCGATCACGAGCTCGTTGGTCACCGCGCCTCTTCCCGCATCGCCTGCAATCGCCTGCCGCGAGAGCATCGCACCGAACGCAGGGGAGGGGTAGCGCGAAAACTCAGACGTAGTCGGCGACAGCGGTATGCCAATGCGGGTGGGCGTTGCGGCGGCCACGCACTTGATCGAAGTACAGCGCCTGCAGCTTCTCCGTAACCGCGCCGCGGCCGCCATTGCCGATGCGTCGCGCATCGAGTTCGCGGATCGGCAGCACCTCGGCCGCGGTGCCCGTGAAGAACGCTTCGTCGGCGATGTAAACCTCATCGCGCGTGATACGTCTCTCCAGGATGGGATAACCAAGCTCATCGGCGAGGGTGAAGATCGTGCGCCGAGTGATGCCATCGAGGCATGAGGTGAGTTCCGGCGTGTGGATGACGCCGTCCTTCACGACGAAAACGTTTTCGCCGGATCCCTCCGCGACGTATCCCTCGGCGTCCAGCAGCAGCGCTTCCTCGGCACCACAGTCGAGCGCTTCACGCAGAGCCAACAACGAGTTGATGTAATTGCCGTTGGCCTTCGCCTTGCACATCGTGATGTTCACGTGGTGGCGCGTGTACGACGACGTGCGCACCTTGATACCGCGTTCACGCGCCGCGGGATCCATATAGGAAGGCCACGGCCACGCCGCGACCATGACGTTCACGGACAGTCCATCCGCGCGCAGACCCATTCCTTCCGAACCGAGGAAACACATCGGCCGCAGATATCCTTCGTCGAGCCCGTTGGCCTTGACGACCTCGCACTGGGCCCGATTGAGTTCGTTCGCGGTGTACGGAATCTCCATTCGCAGGATGTGCGCGGAATTGAACAGCCGCTCGGTGTGCTCGTGCAGCCGGAAGATCGTGGCACCACGATGTGTTTTGTAGGCACGCACACCTTCGAACACGCCGAGGCCGTAGTGCAGCGTATGGGTGAGCACGTGAACGCGCGCGTCACGCCACGGCACCAACTCGCCGTTGAACCAGATCCAGCCGTCACGATCGGCGAAATTCGGCGTACTAGGCATCGTTCACTCCTGCTTTGGAAGACCCGACTCGAGCATCACCCGCCACTGCGTTCGCACGAACTCGCGATAGCGTTCCAGCACCTGTGCTGCACGCTCGTCGTCGGGTAGGTCGAGCGCGGTGCGATGGCGTTCGGCGCGCAACGCCAGATAGGCGTCCTTCAGGCCTTGCGCGACGTCGTCATCGAGCAACCCGACGCGCGCTGCTGTTTCGAGAATGCGGACGTTGTCGGTCCAGTCCGCAAGTGCGGGATACTGCGCCGCCCAAGCCAGGGCGAGGTATTGCACCATAAACTCGATATCCACGATACCGCCGGGCTCGCGTTTCAGATCCACAGCACCTTCCGCCGTCTCTGCGATGCGACGGCGCATGTCGACGATCTGCTGCTTGAGCGCCTCGCGGTCGCGCGTTCGTTCGATGATCCGGCGCCGGATCGCATTGAACGTTGCGGCGATCCGCGCGTCTCCCGCGACCGGTCGTGCCCGCACCAAGGCCTGGTGTTCCCACACCCAGGCGTCGGATTCTTGATACAGCTCGAACGCCGCGAGTGAGCTGACCATCGTTCCGCGTCGGCCCGAAGGCCGCAAACGCGTGTCGACGTCGTACAGCGCGCCCGCGTGTGTGTGTGCGGTCAATATGTGCAACAAACGTCGCACCATGCGATGCAAGAACCGGCTGTGCTCGTCGCCGAGATCGTGAATGAACACGATGTCGAGATCGGAACCCGGACCGAGCTCGAGTCCGCCCAGCTTGCCGAAGCCGATCACGGCGAATGGTCGCGACGTACCGAGCTGCGGATCGTCCTTCGCCGTCTCCCGCCAGGCAATGTCGAGCGCGGCTGCTAGAATCACCTCCGCTAGATACGTGAGGTAATCCGATACGTTCATGAGCGGCAGAATGTCGCGCAGCTCACAAGCAGCAACGCGAAACTCGTGTGACTCCTTGAATCCTCGCAAGATGTCGATCTGCGACTCGAGGTCGTGCGTTCCTTCGAGACGTCGCGCGAGATCGTTCTCGAGTTGCCGTTTGTCGGGCACCGTATAGAGCAGACTCGAGTCGAGTAGCTCGTCGAGCAACATCGGGTGGCGCGCAAGCTCTGTTGCAAGCCAACGGCTTTCTGCGCACATCCATACCAATAGATCCAACGCCTGAGGATTCTCGAGCAGCAGCGCGAAGTACGCCGACCGTCGCATCACCGACTCCAGTAGCGGCACGATGCGCGGTAGCGCGATCGCCGCACGTCCGCTTTCGCTCAGCACCGTGAGTAGCCGCGGCATCAAACGGTCGAACCGCGCGCGACCCTCGCCGCTCACCCACGGCCGGTCACGCAGGGTGCGCAAACGCGTCAACAGCGTCGCGACCTCGCTCATCATCCCGAACCCGGCATTGGCGAGCGTCTGGGCAACGGTCTCCGTGTCGTCCGACCGCCACAGTGCGTGGAACGGATCGCGCTCGGCACCCTCGCGTGCATTGTCTTCGCCGAGCACGGCATCGAATGCGCGCGCCACTCGGCCGCGGTGCAAGTCGAGCACGGCCACGAACGCGGCGAAGTCGTCGAAACCCATCATCGATGCCAGCCGCAGTCGGTCGGTCTCGTCTTCGGGTAGGTGCTGTGTTTGCTCGTCACGCAGCGCTTGAATGCAATGTTCCGTATCGCGCAGGAACTCGTATGCGGTCGCGAGGTCGTCGGCTTGGCTGGCCGCCATGAGACCTGCATCGCGCAGCGCCCGTAGCGCCGCGATCACACGTGTCACCTTGAGCCGCGAATCGCGGCCGGCCCAGATGATCTGCAGCATCTGCACGACGAATTCCACTTCGCGAATGCCACCGGGACCGAGCTTGACGTCACCGGCCATGCGCTCACGGCTACGCTCGGCATCGATACGCGCTTTCATGTCGCGCAGCGCCTGAACCGCTCCGAAGTCGAGGTAACGCCGGAACACGAACGGTGTCAGCTCCTCGATCAACTGCGCTCCGGCACGACGATCGCCCGCACACGGCCGCGCTCTAATCCAAGCATAGCGTTCCCAATCGCGGCCTTGCTCTTCGAAATAGCGCGCCATGGCATCGAAGTGCAGAACCAGCGCACCTGCTTCACCGTAGGGACGCAAGCGCATGTCGACACGAAACACGAAGCCGTCTTCGGTCGTGTCGTCCAGTACCTGCACCAGCCGTTGACCCAGCCGCACGAAGAATTGTTGATTGAGGCGTCGTCCACTATCGGTCGTACCCGCTTCGGCGTAGGTGAATACGAGGTCGACGTCCGACGAGAGATTGAGTTCGCGCGCACCGAGCTTGCCGAGCGCGATCACCACCAATCGCTGCGGTTCATTGCTGTCGGCGCCAATGGGTGTGCCTTCCTTCGCGCAAGCCCACACGTACAAGCGATCGAGCGCGGCATCGATGCATTGCTCCGCCAGCCTCGTCACGCTCGCGACCGTTTCATCGAAACTGGCGAGTCCGGTCACCTGACGCCAAACGATGTGCGCCATGGCCCGATAGCGGATTCGTCGTAGCGAGGCCTTCAGCGCATCGATGTCGTCGCAGCCGGCGATCGCATCGCCGAGCATGTCGGTCGGCGGTACCGATTCGAACTGCCTAGAAGTCACGAAGTGAACGAACCAATCGCCCTGCCGCTGTGCCACTGCGGCGAGAAACGGACTCAAGCTCATGGCGCGGGTGAGCGCAGCGCGGAGTCCCGACTCGCGTGACAGCGTATCGCGCAATCGCGCCTCGGCCTCGCGGGAGAATCCTGCACTGGATTGTCGCCACATCTCTTCGGTGGCGGCGCGCAGCGGCGCGGGCAGGTTCGCTGTGTCGAGCACCTCGGCCGCTATGCGGTTTGGGACGACGGCGCCACTCGCAGCACTTCGGCGATGGTGGTGAGTCCCGCACCGACCTTTTGGGCGCCCGATAGCCGCAGTGTACGCATGCCTTCCTTCATGCCTTCACGGCGCAATGCGTCGATGTCGCAATCTCCGCGCACCAGTTCCTTGATGTGTTCCGTGAGCGGCAGGATCTCATAGATGCCCATGCGGCCCATGTAACCGGTGTCGCGGCACTCGAGGCAGCCGACGGCGCGCTGCAACTGTTTCGGCGGCCGCGCCTTGAACGGCTTGGTGAGCAGATTCCAGGCTTCGATGTCCGTGTCTTCCGGTTGCTTGCAATGTGGACAGAGCGTACGCACGAGACGCTGCGCCATGATACCCAGCACGGTCGCCTTGATTAGGTAGGGTGCAACACCCAGGTCGAGCATGCGCGTCACTGCACTCGGTGAATCGTTGGTGTGCAGCGTCGAGATCACCAAGTGGCCGGTGAGCGCCGCTTGAATCGCCATCTCCGCGGTTTCGAGATCGCGGATCTCACCGACCATGATGATGTCGGGATCCTGCCGCAGGAGCGCGCGTACGCCCGAGGCGAACGACAGTTTGATGTTGTGCTGGACCTGCATCTGGTTGAACGTTGGTTCGATCATCTCGATCGGATCTTCGATGGTGCAGACGTTCACTTCCGGTGTCGCGAGCTGCTTGAGCGTCGAGTAGAGGGTGGTGGTTTTACCCGACCCGGTCGGTCCAGTGACGAGCACGATGCCGTTCGGCGACTGCACCATCGTCTGCCAGCGCGCATGG
>QJXZ01000163.1 GCA_003248125.1 Gammaproteobacteria bacterium
CAGCACACATTCTGCTCGAAGTGAACGACAAGCGCAGTGAAAGCGACGCGGTTGCCGAGATTCGGGCATTGAAGCAACGGGTGTTGGCTGGAGAGTCGTTCGAAGAGCTGGCACGTGCATCGTCCGAAGACCCGGGGTCGGCGGCGTCCGGTGGCGACCTCGGCTTCGTCAGCCGCGGCGCATTCGTGCCTGAATTCGATGACGCAGTATGGTCGATGAATCCCGGTGACATCTCCGATCCGATCATCACGCAATTTGGCGTGCATTTGATCAAGCTCATCGAGGTCAGGGCAGAGACGTATCCGACGCTCGAACAGAAGCGTGAAGAAGTGGTCGCGAGTCTACGCCGTAGCAAGGCAGAGGAACTGTATCTCGATCGTGTGCGACAGCTGGACGAGCTCGTATTCGATGCCCCGGAGGAGCTTCAGACAGCCGCTTCGGCATTGGGATTGGATGTGAAAACCCTATCCGATCTCAAGCGCAGCTCGGCGAGTGGTCCATTTGCGGATGAGAGGCTGCTGAACGCGGCGTTCTCCGAAGATGTGGTGACCAAGAAATTCAACAGCCGTGTGGTCGACTTTGGAGATCGCGCGATATCCGTCCGCATGACCGGCTACCGGCCGGCGGAACGCCGCTCGCTTACCGACGTTAGCGATGAGATCAGAACGTCGCTTGCAATCGAGAAAGCGAGCGTCGTTGCGCGTGAGCGCGCGGGTAAAGCACTGGAGCGGGTATTGGCCGGAGACGGCACTGCGACGATTGCAGCGGACCTCGGTATGAACTGGGAAGTGCGCGAAGGGGTTCGCCGCGCCACCCAAGATATCGATATGGCGATCGTGAATGCCGTGTTCGAGTTGCCACGACCGGATATCGATCATCGCGTTGCGCAAATGGTCGATACGACCACCGGACAGGTGGCAGTGGTAATGCTGACCGCCGTCAACGACGGCGACTATGGTGCCCTGACCGACGCCGACCGGGAGACGCTGTCGAGCCAGGTGGAGCGCCTGATTGGTGGTATGGAATTCAACGCGTTGTTCGAGTCGGTCCGTGCCGAGGCGAGCATCGTGCGGCGCTGAGCGCGGGCTCGCGGTCAAATATCCAAGTTCAGCAGCACCCCTGGGCGCAGCGTTGCGCTAGCCTCGAGATCGTTCCACCGGAGAAGATCGGCGACGGTCACTTGGAAGCGGTTTGCGATCGCCCAGAGCGAATCCCCCGAACGCACACGATATTGTGTCGGTCGTTGTTCCACGCCATTGCGGGATGGCACCGAGAGCTTTTGACCGATACGCAACGGACGTTTGACGTCGATGCCGTTGGCAATCGCGAGCTTGGCGATGGACACGTCGTAGCGACGTGCGATCGACCACAGCGACTCGCCCTTCGACACCCTGTGTACAGCAGCACGCCTACCGAACCCTGCTGCGGCGAGCATGGGATTGGACGGCAGCGTGCCGCTCGCTGCCACTGGTACCAATAGCTCCTGGCCAGCGCGAATCAAACTCCCCTTCAACGCGTTATTGGCGCGGATTGCGGGCACGTTGGTGTGGTAATGGGCTGCGATCGTGCTCAGTGACTCGCCGGTCCTCACGCGGTGCTGAACCCAGCGTTCGGGCCCATGTGGGTAATTGGTCATCAGTGCATCGAACGATGGTGCGCTAGCCGCGGGAATTAGCAGTCGATGCGGACCGTCCGGTGGCGTTGCTTGGCGATTCAGACCCGGATTCAGCCGAAACAGCTCTTCGTGAGACAGCTCGGCGAGCTGTGCGATTTTGCCGACATCGACTTGATCGTCCAGGGCCGCCAACGCGAATGCCGGTTCCATGTCGATCCTGGGTAGCGCCCAACCGTACCGGCTCGGGTCCTCGAGGATGTGCGCGAGCGCTAGGATGCGAGGCACGTACTTGGATGTCTCCTTCGGTAGCTTGAGGTTCCAATAGGAATCCGACTTTGCCTTGCGCCGAGCCTTGGCGATGCAGCCTTCGCCGCAGTTGTATGCTGCAAACGTCATCAGCCAGTCGCCGGCGAAAAACTCGTGCAAGTACTCGATGTAGTCGAGTGCCGCCCGTGTCGAGTCGACTGGATCACGGCGTCCGTCGTACCACCAGTTGATGGCTACACCGTAGCGCCGCGCCGTGCTGGGCATCAGCTGCCAGAGACCGCTTGCACCACGCGGCGACACGGCGTACGGGTTGAGCGTGCTCTCGACGATCGGCAGCAGCGCGACTTCGAGCGGTAGACCCCGCTCACGAACGGCTGCCACCACGTAGCCGTAGTAGAGTTCGGCGCCCGGCGCGATCGCCTCGAGCAGCCGTGGTCGTTGCGCAAACCAACGCACCGCCGCATCGACGCGTTCGGCATCGACGCCGCTCGGGTGCAGCACGAGGCCATTGCGAATCGTCTGCCAGAGGTCGGTCGGTTCGGGGACCGTGCGTTCGAGGCGGGGTTCGATCGCAGGCGCCGCACGGGTTACCACCACGGGCTCGGCGACGGCAGTCGTATCGATCGCCTGGGGCGTGATGGCACATCCGGCCAGCGCCCAGACCAGAACGAACGAAGCTATCCCTGGTGCCCGCAGCATCGGTTGCAGCTTCCCCTTCCCGTTAGGACAATGCCCGCCAACTTTGCGACATTCGTGATGGCGAGGCAACCGCGGATCCATGAGTGTGACGAGTGAGCCGAACTGTCGAAGTGACCGGCGTCACGGCTTGGCCGCGTGGTTCGAGGGGGCGCTGGGCGCAACGCTGCTGGCCAAAGAGTCGGAGGTTCTCATGCAAGGTGTGCGCCGCTGTCACGGTGACGCCATGCTGTGGCTGTCACCGGTGACGTGGCCTGCAGATGCGCTCGATCGATGTATGGTTCGGCATCGTTTCTTCGCCGCCGTCGGGGCGAGCGACGACCTTGGGTCCAGCCCAGACAGCACCTGTTTGTGTCGGGCCGACATGCGTGAACTACCGCTACCGCCTGGGTCAATGGACGCGATCGTGGTTCATCACGGGCTCGATTGCACACCCGACCCCCGCGGCGCCTTGCGCGAAGTGGTCAAAGCGCTGCGGCCCGGCGGACGGCTGCTGCTCTGCGGATTCAATCCAGTCAGCCTATGGGGTGCGCGGCGATGGTTTGGCGCGTGGCGGCGTAGCGAGCTGAGGGCGATTCGGTTCGTGAGCCCGTGGCGGCTGCTCGACTGGTTGGCCGTACTGGGCGTCGAAGTGGACCAACGTATCGAGTTTCTGCTGTTTCGGCCGCCGTCGACGCGGATGGACTTCGATGCGCCCTGGCTTGCGCGCGTGCGACGTACGCTGGTCCGGTCGCACCTACCGGTCGGCGGCGTCTACTTCGTGCTCGGCCGCAAGACCGCCGTGCGAACGTCGATGACGCCCGATCCGGCGCTCGTTCGCGCCGGTAAGTTGGCGCCGGCGCTACCATTGTCCTCGGCACGCTCGCCGAGTTGATGTCTGCCATCGAAATCTTCACTGACGGTGCCTGCCGGGGGAATCCCGGGCCAGGCGGATGGGCGGCGCTGATGCGACAGGGTGATCGCGAACGAGAGATTGCGGGCGCGGAAGCTGCCACGACCAACAATCGGATGGAGTTGACCGCCGCCATCGAAGCACTGACGGCGCTGAAACGTCCGTGTCGTGTCGAGATCACGACCGATTCGCAGTACGTGCGGCTCGGGATCACGGAGTGGTTGTCGCGTTGGAAAGCCAACGGTTGGCGGACCGCGAATCGGCAGCCGGTGAAGAATCGCGATCTCTGGCAGCGCCTCGATGCGTTGGTCGCCCAGCACACCGTGGAGTGGCATTGGGTGAAGGGCCACTCCGGTCACCCCGACAACGAACGCGTCGATCGTGCGGCAAATGCCGCAATCGATGCAATGCTGGCTGACTGAGAGGTAAGGCGTGCGGCAGGTCGTCCTCGATACTGAGACCACGGGATTGGAACCGGAGCGGGGTCACCGGATCATAGAAATAGGGGCCGTCGAGTTGATCGATCGGCGCTTGACCGGCCGGCGGTTCCACCGTTACGTCAACCCTGAGCGCGAGATCGATGCCGCCGCGTTGGAGGTACACGGCATTACGCTCGACTTTCTCGCCGACAAGCCGCGATTCGGAGAGGTCGCGGAGGAGTTCTTGGCCTTCGTCGACGGGGCGGAGTTGATCATCCACAACGCGCCCTTCGACATCTCGTTCATCAACTTCGAGCTTTCGCAAGTCGAGCTGGGAGAGCGACGGATCGATTCGATTTGCCCGGTCACCGACACGCTCGCGCTAGCGCGCCACAAGCATCCGGGTCAGAAGAACAGCCTCGATGCGCTATGTCGACGTTATGGAGTGGACAACTCGGGTCGCGATCTGCACGGCGCGTTGCTCGACGCCGAAATTCTGGCCGATGTTTTCCTGGCAATGACTGGCGGACAAACTGCGTTGTTTGCAACCGAGTCGGAAACGTTGCGGCGTGACGACGGTGGCGTGGCAGATGTAGTTGCGCTGCCGGTCGATCGGCCGCGACTGCGCATCATTCGGCCGAGCGACGCCGAAGTCGCCGCACACGAGCGTCGGTTGGATGAATTGGACGTGGTTGCCGTTGGCGGATCGGTCTGGCGTCGGTCAGAGTAGCCAGAACACGCACAGAAATCCGGTTACACCCATCGTCAGCGTATAGGGGAACGCCATGACTACCATGCGCACGTATGAGAGTCGCACGAGAGGTGCGATCGAGGAGGTGAGCAGAAACAGAAATGCCGCTTGACCGTTGGGTGTGGCGACACTCGGAATGTTGGTGCCCGTGTTGATGGCAACGGCGAGATGGTTGAATTGCTCGCGCCCGATTTCACCGGCTCGGAACGCGTCGACGACCTCCGTGATATAGACAGTTGCAACGAATACGTTGTCGCTGATCATCGACAGGACGCCATTGGCCAAGTAGAACATGGCCGGCTGCACAGCGTGGTCGAGGGACAAGACATAGTCGATGACCGGCTCGAACAAATGCTGATCGTGGATCACGGCGACGACGCCGAAGAACACGACTAGTAGGGCCGTAAACGGCAATGCCTCCTCGAACGCGTGGCCAATGCGATGCTCGTCGATTACGCCGTTCATTGCGGTTTGAATGACGATGATCGCGAGCCCGATCAGGCCCACCTCGGCGAGGTGCAATCCCAACGCGACGACCAGAAACACGGCGGCGATGGCCTGCACGATCAGCCGCATGGATTCGGGCCGTGTTCTGCGCTCCGATTCCGACACGTCGTACTCCGTCAGAATTTCTCGTACCGGCGCTGGTAGCAACGCGCCGTAGCCGAACAGCTTGGCGCGTTCCAGTAGCAAGCACGTGACCAGTCCGACCACCAGCACCGGCATCGTCACCGGCGCCATGCGGACGAAGAATTCGACGAACTCCCAACCCATCTTGCCCGCAATCAGTAGATTCTGGGGCTCACCGACCGTGGTGCACACGCCGCCCAGCGCCGTGCCGACCGCGCCGTGCATCAGCAAGCTCCGCAGGAATGCTCGGAATGTGTCTAGATCCTCGCGATGCAGTTCGGCGACAGTCACGTCTTGGGTGTGGTCGTGATCGTCACCGTGCGAGTAATGAAGGCCGGATGCGACCTTGTGGTAAACGGAGTAGAAACCCACCGCCACGGAAATGATCACCGCCGTCACCGTCAACGCATCGAGGAAAGCCGAAAGAAACGCCGACACCAACGAAAACAGAAGCGAGAGCGCGACCTTGGATCTGACCCCGAGCAGGATCTTGGTGAACGTGAACAACAGCAGTTCGCGCATGAAGAAAATGCCGGCCACCATGAACATGAGCAGCAGAATCACCGGGAAATTCGCG
>QJXZ01000356.1 GCA_003248125.1 Gammaproteobacteria bacterium
CACGATTGGCCAACTCAAGAACACCGCCGACGGCTGCATCAAGTGCGCGAGTTTCGCCAAGATATCGGGTATCGCTGCGCACAGTACTCATGAAGACGCGCCGCTACGTTTTGCAACCGAGTCGACACGCGCCATCGAAGTAGCAGAGGCGACGCGTCGGCACATTTACGGCTCCATTCGCGCACCGCCCGGTCGCTGCTGATTTTCGAACGGCCGCCGCCCGCGGCTTCGTGTCACGCATTCGAACCGGAGGTTCCCATGAAACGCGTTTCGAGCGTCGCGCTCGCAACACTACTGCAACTACCGCTCGGCGTCGCCGCTGACGAGGCCGATGAGCTGCGCGCCGAGATTGCGCTGCTGAAGGCCGACTACACCGCCCGCATCGAGCAGCTGGAATCGCGACTGACGGCGATGGAGTCGGCCACCGGTGCTGCTGCGAGCACTCCACCACCACGAGGCAACAACGCTCTCAATCCGGCGATTTCGCTCATTCTCGAAGGGACCTATCGCGCGCTCGATGCCAATCCCGACAACTACCGCATCGACGGATTCGTCCCAGCGGAGGAGGCGGTCGGACCTGAGGCGCGCAGCGCAACACTGGGCGAGTCGGAACTGACGATTTCCGCCAACATCGATCCATACTTCAGCGGCTACTTCGTCGCCGCGTTCGACGCCGAAGGTGGCGCGGAAGTGGAAGAGGCCAACATAACGCACGTCGGACTCGTGCCCGGGGCAACGACGAAATTCGGTCGTTTCCTCTCCGGCTTCGGGTATCAGAACGAAATTCACGCCCACGCGTGGGATTTCGTCGATGCACCGCTCGTACACCAAGCCTTCTTCGGCGGCGCGCTCAGCGAAGACGGCCTGCAAGTTCGTTGGCTGGCGCCGACATCACTGTTCTTGGAGTTCGGGCTCGAAACGGGCCTTGGCGATCGTTTCCCAGGCAGCGCCCGCAATCGAAACCGACCAAACTCCTTTGCCGCATTCGCGCACCTTGGCGGCGACCTCGGTGTCTCGTCGAGCTATCGATTCGGCACTTCCTATCGAGCCACGAATGCCTTCGATCGGGCCTATCTCGACCAAGACGCCGTGGGGGAAGAGACCGTCAATGCGTTCACGGGTGACGTCAGGCAATGGGGCGTCGATGCGGTATGGAAATGGGCGCCTAACGGTAACTCAGGTGTCACGAATCTCAAGCTGCAAGCCGAGTACATTCGCGTCGAAAGCGACGGCTCGCTGGTATTCGATGTCGATGGTCGAGCGATCGACGGCGAGTTCGAGGCCGATCAATCTGGCTGGTATGCGCAGGCAGTGTATCAATTCATGCCGCGATGGCGCGTCGGTCTGCGCTATGACCACCTCGATGCAGGTTCCGTGCGACTAGGGCAGATCGGAAGTGGTCAGCTAGCCGCCGCCGACTTCCCAGTGCTGCTCGACCACGACCCATCGCGCGTGACGCTGATGTTCGACTTCTCGGCCACCGAATTCTCACGTCTGCGGTTGCAGCTTGCCGAAGACCGTGCGCGCCGCGATACGGACGACACGCAGGTCATGCTCCAGTACGTGATGAGCCTCGGCAGCCACGGCGCTCACAAGTTCTGAAGCCATGCAGACACACATGAAAATTTCGACCTCATTGATCGCGAGCGCCTGGCTGCTCGCCGCACCCGCGAACGGCGCAGTCAAAGTATTCGCATGCGAGCCGGAGTGGGCGAACCTCGTGGAATTGACCGCCGGCGATCTCGCTTCCGTCTATCAGGCTTCGACCGCCATGCAGGATCCCCATCGCATCGAGGCGCGTCCCAGCCTCATCGCACAGATGCGTCGCGCGCAACTCGTGATCTGCACGGGGGCCGATCTCGAGGTGGGCTGGCTACCGTTGCTCATGCAGTCCGCGGGCAACCGGGATGTGTATGCCGGATCGCCCCGATTCATCGCAGCGGCCGAGTTGGTGTCGCGGTTGGAGGTACCGACTACCGTCGACCGCGCCGCCGGCGATATCCATCCCGGCGGCAATCCGCACGTTCACCTAGATCCGCACAAACTGGCCGAAATCGCCCAGGCGGTGGCAGAGCGGCTCGCTATCATCGACGCAGCCAACGCCGAAGAATATCGAGCGCGATATGCGGCTTTTGCACAATCGTGGCGCGACGCCATCGCGGGCTGGGAGACCAAAGCACAACCGCTTCGTGGCATGCGCATCGTGCCCTACCACAAGGACACGGTGTATCTCGCCCATTGGCTAGGCCTCGTCGAAGTGATGAACATCGAACCGAAGCCGGGCCTGCCGCCGAGCGCTGCGCACCTCGCGGGCCTCGTCGACCTGCTCGTCGCTGCACCGGTCGATGCGGTGACGCGGTCGGCGTACCAAGATCCCAAGCCGATGAATTGGCTTAGAGCCCAGACTGGGGTGCCGACGGTCGAGTTGCCCTACACCGTCGGCGGCGCACCTGACGTCGACGATCTGTACGCACTGTTCGACGTGACCATAGATCGCCTGCTCGAAGCGCGAGGTCGGCATGACGGCGATTGAGTTCGACATCTTGTGGCCGGCTTTGGTAGCCGGTCTGCTCGTCACCGCCACGCACGTTCCGCTCGGCATGCAGGTCTTGAAGCGCGGCATCGTGTTCATCGACATCGCGATTGCACAGATCGCAGGTGTCGGCGTGGTCGCAGCTCAGTTCTTTGGTTGGACGGAGTCTGGCTTCACGGTTCAACTGGCTGCCCTTAGCGCCGCACTGTTGGGCGCGCTGATCCTTACCTGGACCGAGAAACGTTGGCCGGAAACTCAAGAGGCGCTGATCGGGACTGCATTCGTTCTCGCTTCGACGGCACAGATCCTGTTGCTCGCCAGTGATCCACATTCAGGCGAGTACCTGAAGGACCTGCTCGTCGGGCAGGTGCTCTGGGTGGAGGGCCACCAACTTGTACTGGTCACCGTGCTCACCGTGGCGGTGCTACTCACATGGTTTGGTGTCGGTACGGATCGCCTCGGTCGATTGGGTTTCTACCTGCTGTTCGGTGTCTCGGTCACGGCATCGGTGCAGTTGGTCGGTGTCTATTTGGTCTTCTCCACCCTCATCGTGCCTGCGCTTGCAGCGCGGCGTGCACCTCGATATGCGCTCGCGTGGGGATACGGTGTTGGCGCGGGGGGCTATTTGGCGGGACTCGTTGCGTCCACCACGCTCGACGTACCCACGGGCCCGATCATCGTTTGGGCCATGGCGATCGTCGCAGTGGCGGCAATTGCGATGCGCCGGCAATTCCAGCGCCGCAGA
Source organism: Gammaproteobacteria bacterium (assembly GCA_003248125.1). Classification (GTDB taxonomy): domain Bacteria; phylum Pseudomonadota; class Gammaproteobacteria; order Pseudomonadales; family Azotimanducaceae; genus SZUA-521. Next base: position 3,279 of record QJXZ01000356.1, read on the forward strand.
TGAAAAAAGTTTAACCCGGCCGCAAGCGCCAGTTCAGGTTGGCGGACTACGGTTATCCAGTGTTGCAGTCACCGGAGTCAACCATGCGCGTTCCCTACCCATTCGCAGTGCTGCTGTTCGGCGCCGGTATCCTCGGCGCACAGCAGGCGCGAGCTGCGCTGCCGTTCGACGGCTACGCCGATCTCGTCGAACACGTGAATCCCACCGTGGTCACCGTCCTGGTCACGAGCGAGCGGGGATCGCCCACGTTCGCGCTCGAACAATCGCCGTTCGGGCCAGATTCACCGTTCGAGGAATTCTTCAGACGGTTCGGCGTGCCGACACCTAATCGCGACCAACCGCTGCACGCGCTGGGCTCGGGCTTCGTGCTCGACAGCGCGGGCTACATCGTCACCAACAACCACGTGGTGGACCAAGCCACGAGCATCCACGTTCGGCTCAATGACGATACGGAGCTCGAGGCCGAAGTCGTCGGTACCGATCCGCGCACCGATCTCGCACTGCTCAAGATCGACCCGCCCAAGTCACTGCCGCACGTCACCCTCGGCGACTCCGACAAGGTACGCGTCGGTGAAGCGGTGGTCGCTGTCGGAAATCCGTTTGGACTCGGTGACACGGTGACTTCGGGGATCATCTCCGCGCGCGGTCGCGACCTCGATACGGGACCCTACGTCGACTACTTCCAGACCGACGCCGCCATCAATCGCGGCAATTCGGGCGGCCCGCTGTTCAACACGCGCGGCGAAGTAGTGGGCGTCAATTCGCAGATCTTCTCGCCGAACGGCGGATCGGTTGGTGTGGGCTTCGCGATTCCGTCCAATGTGGTGCGCGACGTCACCACTCAATTGCGTACGCACGGCAACGTGACGCGCGGCTGGCTCGGCGTTCTCATCCAGCCGGTCACCGACGACATCGCGGAAGCGACCGGCGTGAAGGAGAAGAAAGGTGCACTCGTCGCGCAGGTGACCGAGAAGAGCCCCGCCAGCGGCGTACTCGAACCGGGCGATGTCATTACCGCATTCGACGGCAGGCCGGTGGACACCGTTCGCGATCTACCGAAGCTGGTCGCCGGCACGCCAGCCGGACAATCCGTGACGGTCGACTTTCTGCGCGCCGGGCACGCCAAATCGGCCAAGGTGACCATCGAAGAGCTGCCGGACGAAGAGGCCATGGTCGCCGGACGGACGGACAACAGGGGCCGGTCGGGCCTCGTCAGCGACCGCTTGGGGGTCACCATCGCACCCTTGACCGACCAAGCCCGACGGCAGCTCAACCTCGACGATACGACCCAGGGCGTGGTGATCACGAGCATGAAACGGGACGGCGCCGCCGCGACGGCTGGCCTGCGCGTTGGCGACGTGATCGAACGCATCGGCAATGCCACCGTCACGTCGACCGCAGACGTCGAGCAAGCGCTGGCTGCCACCAAAACGAAAAATGCACTCTTGCTAGTGAGCCGCGGCGGTAATCCGCAATTCGTGGGCGTACCGTTGTCATGACGCTGATGCCCGCGGCGCTCGCGCCGCGGGCCGCTCGTTTGTAGGCTTTGCCCATGTCACGCAGCATTTTGATCGTCGAGGACGATGACGCCACCGCCGCGTACATCGCCAAAGGCCTCGCCGAGGAGGGATATCAGACCGAGCACACCCGATCTGGGCGGGAAGCGCTGTACATGGCGAGCGATGCGCGCTTCGATCTGATCATTCTCGATCGCATGCTGCCGGAGCTAGATGGACTCTCGGTGCTGAAGGCTCTGCGTGCAGCGAGTGTGGAAACACCCGTGCTCATTCTTTCCGCGTTGGGGAACCTGGACGACCGCGTTGCCGGGCTGCGCGCAGGCAGCGACGACTATTTGGTCAAACCATTCGGCTTCGCCGAACTCACGGCTCGGGTGGACGCGCTGCTACGCAGACGTTCGACCATCGACACGACGACGGTCCTCACCTGCGGCGATCTAGAAATGGATCTCGTCAATCGCCACGTATCACGCCACGGAAAGGCGATCACTCTGCAGCCGCGCGAGTTCCAGTTGCTCGAATACCTGTTACGCCACAAGCATCGAATCGTCACCCGAACGATGCTCCTCGAGGGCGTATGGCAACACCGGTTCGATCCCGGCACGAACGTCATCGACGTGCACATCTCCAAGCTGCGGCAAAAGATCGACCAGGACTTCGATCCGCCACTCATTCATACCGTGCGGGGCGTCGGATACCGATTGAGCGACCGTTCGCAGTGATTACGGCGCGGTTCAGATCGTGAAGTTCTTGGCAAGCGCAGGCGCCCGCTTCGCAGCGCTCAACGCCGTCATCGCGATACTCATCGCTGGACTGCTTTCAGGCGCGACTTATGTGTTCGCGGTCCGCGTCATCGACACCGAGGTGCAGAGCACCGTGGAAGCGGAGCTACGCGGGCTTGCCGAGCAGTTCAATCGCGACGGCTACGCCGCGCTGGTGACCGCCATTCGTAGTCGCGTGACCGGGTCCGAGCCGGACGCGGTGTATCTGCTCACCGACGCGTTCGGCCGC
>QJXZ01000027.1 GCA_003248125.1 Gammaproteobacteria bacterium
CCGTGCCGTATGCCGGAATGAGTGCCGCGCGCGCCGCCGCCGCTGATGCGTCCATGCGATCCAGCCACGCGCGCGCCGTGCGCTGGTAGTGCGTACCGGGCAATGCCCAACTCGCATCGATCGCGAGGTGACGGTCGAAACGCGTCAAGGTGTCGAATGATGGCATCAGCCCATCGGTGAAGAAATACCGGCCCATCCAGTTGCCGGCGCCATCGACTTCATACGGGTACAAAAGCTCGCGATGACAGAAGATGTGCACGAAAAGGGCGCCTTCGCCTGTCAGCCAACACGCGATCCGCTCGAGCAGCGTCTCGTAGTTGCGCACATGCTCGAGCATCTCGACCGATATCGCGCGGTCGAAGCTATGCGCCGGCAACGACAACGAGTTGACGTCGGCGGTGATGACCCGAACGTTGGCGAGCCCGCGCTCGGCAGCCGTTGCCTCGATGAACTGGCGCTGCGTGGCGGAGTTGGAGACTGCCGTGATCTGTGCGTACGGATAGCGCGCCGCGGCCCAGAGTGTGAACGAACCCCAGCCGCAGCCGAGATCCAAGATGCGTTGCCCGTCCTCGATGCCAGCGCGCTCGGCGTAGCGCTCGAGCATGTTTGCTTCGGCTTGGTCGAGCGATGACGTCGACCCATCCCAAAGACAGGCGCTGTACTTCATGTGTTGGCCCAGCACGATGCGGAAGAACTCGGTCGGCACTTCGTAGTGCTGCTCGTTGGCAGCCGAAGTCGACAGCGCGATCGGACTCGAGCGCAGCGATTCGATACGCTCATCGAACCGCGCCGCCGCGTCGCCGCGCCGCTCGTCGCGCAGCCGCTCGCTCACAAAGCGGCGGATACCGAACCGAACCAACGCATCGGGTAGCGCCCGCCGTTCGGCGAGATCAATGGCGAGTTGCATTGTGAGCCTCCTGATAAATCGAATTGATGGCGGGAACGACATGGCGGAACAGCACAGCAAACATCACGAACCACGCCATGGCCACGATCGCCATCGCCGCGGCCGAACCGATGCCGGCAAAAGAGACGGCGCCGAGCGCGGCGCCCGCGGCGTAGGACACCGGTGCCGCCAACGCAGTCGCCAATGCCCCCCAGAAAGGCCGGCGGCTCAGGAAGCCGAGGCTGTGATTGAGCGACAGGCCGAGTGCGCCCCACAAGGCGACGATCCAGAACGGTGCGACGACGGCACCTTGGTAGTCGAGCACACCGAGATAGATCCAGAGCGTATCGAGGCCGAGGCCGAGTGCCGCAAGTAGCGCCGCGAGGGTGAGATCGGACTTCAGATTGCCCCGCAACGCGGCGTGCGAGGCGAGCACCGCGCACGCCGCGAGGGCGGCGATGGTGCCGCCCAGCACCGCTGCGAACCAGGCTACCTGGAAGAGCCCGGCGTTGACCAACAAATGCAGTTTCACGCGCGGCCCCGAAAGGGCCGCGCCCGATACCCCGGCTTCGCGAACAGAATCTGCACATCGGACAGCGCACGCTCGCGAAAGCCGCCTTCGCAATAGGCGAGATAGAAACGCCAAAGGCGCCGGAAGCGTTCGTCGTAGCCATGCCCCGCTATCGCCGGCCAGTTGGTCTCGAAGCGTTCGCGCCAAGCTTTTAGTGTCTCGGCATAGTCGAAGCCGAGATCCTCGAGGTTCACGGTCGTGAGCTTGGCACGCGCCGCGGCCTCGATCAGCACCGATACGGCGGGGATGAAACTGCCCGGAAAAACATGCTTCTTGATGAAATCTACCGAGGATAATGCTTCCTGATAGCGGTGATCCTCGATCGTGATCGCTTGCAAGAGCGCGATGCCATCGTCGGTGAGCAACGACGAAATGCGGCCGAAGTATCCGTCGAGGTAAGGCGCGCCCACCGCTTCCACCATCTCCACCGACACGATCTTCGAATACCGACCGCGCAAGCTCCTGTAGTCGTCGTTGCGCACCGTGACGCGATCGGCACAGCCAGCCGCGCGCACCTTGTCGACCGCGTATGCATACTGCTCGGCCGAGATCGTGGTGGTCGTGACCCGACAACCGGCGTGCTGCGCCGCATGAATGGCGAGGCCGCCCCAGCCAGTACCGATTTCGAGCAAATGATCGTGCGGCCCGAGATCGAGTTTTGCGGCGATGCGTTGGAGCTTGGCGCTGCTCGCCGCCTCCAGATCGACGTCGTCGTCGTACCATGCCGACGAGTACTGCATGCGTGAATCGAGAAAAGACTCGAACAAAGCGTTACCGAGGTCGTAGTGCGCGGCGATATTGCTGCGACTACCCGACTCACTGTTGTCACGTGCAACACGGTGTACAGCGCGCGCGACCAATCCCGGGAGCCTCGCGATGCCGGTTTCCATGCGATCGGTAAGGTCGCGATTGCGCACCATGAGACGGACGAGATCGACCAGCCCATCGCAGTCCCAGTCGCCGTCCACATATGCCTCGCCAGCGCCGACTGTGCCACCAATGGCCAAGCGTCGGTAGAAGCGCGGAGTCGCTACCCTGACACGTGCTACTGGATCGCCGTCTCCGAGGGTAATCGATTCACGATCGTCGACCAGCTGAATGCTGCCGCCTCGCAGTGCCGACAGTCGTGTGATGACGGCGCGCTTCCACCACGAGCGGTCGCGAGCGTGCAGTGTCGATTCGGACCTGCTCGATGGAAAAGACGCGCTGGTCATTGTTCGGTCCTCAACTTCGGGTGATCGTAGAAACGCGTACCGCGCAACCACAGGCGCGCCGCTTGCCGATAGATGCGCGACAGGGTGAGCGCACTCTGGAACGGAAATCGCAGCGCCCCGCGGCGGATTGCGCGACGACTGAGCGGTTCCAGCCGCAGGGCAACACCGGCATGCATCACAGCCGCGCCGCGTTCGAGCACCGTCATTGCAATCCGAAGGCGACGCTCGCCGAGCTCGAACCGCCAGTGATAGCGCTGCGCCATACCATTGAACGGTGAAACATGGAACCGCTTGTCGAACTCGAACTCGACGTTCGCCGCCGGTGCCTCGGCCTTCAACACGTATGTGTGTCGTTCGTCCCATGGCGTGTTGTTGATCTCGGCCAGCACGTACTCGATGCCGCCGCGGTCATCGAGGCAGAATACGAAGCGCACCGGATTGAACGACACACCGAATGACGCGGGCTGGTGCAACAACAGGACCGGTCCATGCGGGGGGCCGAAGCCGTGCGCCGACAATGCCGAGTCGATGCGCTGCCGCAAGCTACGACCCGTGAATTCGATCAACCAGTCGTCGGTAACGATCGACAACAAGTTGAAGCGGTCGACCGACAACAAGCGACTCAGCCGGTGGACGGCCGGCAACCGCTCGAGCTCGACGAGCAACATCCAGACCCGATAGCAAAACTGATGCTCCGCGGCATCAATCCGGGTATGGCTGACGAATCCCTCACCGGCACGATCAAGCGGCATGGCTCGCCCCTTCGTGCTGCGCCAGGCGCGCTGCCGCGTCTCGACCGCTCGCGAACCCATCTTCGTGAAAGCCCCACCGCGCGTACGCGCCCGCGAAGTAGACGTGGTGCTCGCCTTGAATAGCGGGCAGTCGCGCTTGCGCGGCAACGGCAGCGGTGTCGAATACGGGATGCGCGTAGCGGCGCTCGGCGAGAATCGACTCCTCCCGTACTGCACCCGCCGCATTCAGCGTGACGAAGATCGGCTGCGGTGAATCGAGGTGCTGCAGACGGTTCATCCAATAGGTGACTCGACAGCCCGCGACGCGCTCGTCGACTCGGAAGTTCCAGCTACTCCACGCGGCACGATGCTCGGGCATCTGGCCGGGATCCGTGTGGACGAACACGTGGTTGGGCTGATACCGCATAGCGCTCAACACGTCGCGCTGACTTCCCGACGGCGACTCGAGTAGGGCGAGCGCTTGATCGGAGTGACACGCCATCACTACCGCATCGAAGCGATCGATTCCCGCTCGTGAACGAATGGTGATGCCGCGCACACCCGCGCGGACGCTGTCCACGGGTGTGGCACATCGCACATAGCCGCGAAAACGCGAGCGAAATGCTTCCACATACCGTTGCGACCCCCCCACGATGACGCGCCACTGCGGCCGGCTGTCGAGCGTCAACATGCCGTGGTTCTCCATGAACGCCCGCACGAGGCCCATGTCGGCGTCGCGCATCGCCGTATGCGGCTGTGACCACAGCGCAGCGCAAATAGGCAGGAGATGATCGTCCAAGAACACATCACCGAGCCGCAGTCGCGCGCAGTACTGGGCGACCGTCTCGCCCTGCCGTGGCGGTGCAGTGGGTGCATCGCGATAGAACCGGAGCAAATCACGCCACAGCTCGAAGAACCGCACATTCAGCAGATTGCGCGGCTGCACCAACATCGCCCGTAAGCCCTCGGTACCGTATTCGAAGCCATCCTTCATCCGATGCACGGAGAAGCTCATGTCGGTGGGTTGCGACGCCACGCCGAGTTCGTCGAGCCACGCGGCAAACAGGGGATAGTTGCGGCGGTTGAACACGATGAAGCCAGAGTCGACTGCAACGCGCCGACCGCCGAGTTCGAACTCGTGCGTATCGGTGTGACCACCGAGGCGTGGTGCCGCCTCGAAGATTGTCACGTCCGCCCATCTCGACAGCCGATCCGCTGCTGCGATGCCGGCAATCCCACCGCCGACGACGGCGATCCGCTTCATCGCCTTCCCTCCTCGAGGATCTTCGCTGGCACTGGGCGTAGGTCGGACACCACACCGACGGCAGCCAAGGCGCGCAGCAACAGATAAGAGAGATCGAACTCGCCGCGATAGAAGCCCTGCCGCGCCGAACCGGCGTAGCGGTGATGGTTGTTGTGCCAGCCCTCGCCGAACGTCAACCAGGCGAGCCATGGCACATTGCGGCTCTGATCGCGGGTCTCGAACCGCCGCGTGCCGAAACGATGCGCGACGGAGTTCACCATGAGCGTGACGTGCAACAGTGCCACCGTCGAGACGCAGAAGCCCCACAACATGAGCTGCAACCCCGAGGTGCCAGAGCTCTCGAGCTGTGTTCCGATCGCATACAGCACAGCTGCCAGCAGCGCCGGCACCAACGCGTCGAAGCGATCGAGGAACCGAAGCTCGGGATACCGCAACCACTCGCGCACACGCGCAGCGTCGGTCGCAAAGTGCGCATCGGTCAGGAACCAGGCCAGGTGCGAGCGCCAGAAACCGTGCTGCGGCGAGTGCGGGTCGTCAGCCGTATCGGCAGCGGCGTGATGCGTGCGGTGCATCGACGCCCACCACAGCGGCCCGCGCTGCGCCGCGGACGCGCCCAGCAGCGCGAATACGAACTGCCAACCACGTGTTGCGCGAAACGCACGATGCGCGAAGTAGCGGTGATAGAAAGCCGTGATCGCGAACATGCGCACGATGTACATCGCCACCGCGGCCGCGACGTCGATCCACCGGACGCCGACCAGCGGTGCCGCCACCGCACCAAGGTGAACGGCGACGAACGGCGCGACGCGCAGCCAATCGATGCGATTGCCAAGCAACCTCTGGCTATCCGCGACGACCCAGCGCGAGATGGACGACATGACGAGCCCACAAAGTGACGTTCGCCACGATGCGCCGTCGCTCGTGAGTTCGCCGTGAAGCGCCCGCGTGTCCGCCTTCACTGGACCTTCACGGCCACGGGCCTAACGTCTCGCCATGAAACTGCTTCAGATCGCCAGCATTGCCATGATACTGAGCGCGTGCAGCACCCCGTCAGACGGCCGCTATCCCGACCGCTATGCGGTGGCGCTCGATGAATTCGCGGGGG
>QJXZ01000247.1 GCA_003248125.1 Gammaproteobacteria bacterium
CGTTGGTCCGGCCCCGAATCTTTTTGAACCCGCTCGCGCGATGCAGCCACCCACTGGTCGAGAACACCCGTGGACGCAGCCATGATCACCGAGTCCCGCCAGCGCACCCGAGCCCCGCTACCACCAAACTGCGTGTGGCTCGATCCCACACGAGTGCGGGAACTCGAGCCAGGCACGCATCTGGTCACACCGCGGCGCAGCTACACGCACCACGGTATCTACTGTGGCGCCGAGCGCGTCGTGCACTACGCCGGCTTGTGTCGACACCGTATCCGCGGTCCGATCGAGGAGGTCGCTGTCGCTGACTTCAGCCACGGCGGGCCCCTCGCCTACGTGCCTCGACCACTAGCCCGCTATCAGGGGCGAGCAGTGGTTGTGCGCGCGCGATCGCGAATCGGCGAGGACGCGTACGACCTGTTGACCAACAACTGCGAGCACTTCTGCAATTGGTGTCTCGACGGTCGCGCGTACAGTGACCAGGTCGACGCGTTCATGCAGCTACCCGGCCGATTGGTAGAAAAGATGCTGGCGCGCATCGCTCGGGCCTGAAGCAAAGGGAATTTTGGTAGGCTACCGCGCCCTTTCAACCATCCGCGCTATATGTTTGGTATTCGTCCGATTCACGACGACATCCATCCGCAAAATCGCGTCGCGCTCGCGCGAGTCAGACGCGCCAAAGTCATCTTCGTGAGATCGCTATGAACATTCGCGCTTGGCTACGCGAGCCGCTGGTACATTTCATCGCCGCCGGCGCTCTGATTTTCGTCGTCGCTGGTGTAGTGGGCAGCACAACCAACGAATCACGCCGCATCGAGATAACGCCCGCACTCGTCGATCGTCTGCAGCAGGTGTTCGCAGCGCAATGGCGGCGGCCACCAACAGCCGAGGAACTCGAGGGTTTGATCGAAAGCCATATCGAAGAGGAGGTGCTGTATCGCGAAGCGCTAGCGCTCGGGCTCGATCAGGACGACACCATCGTGCGCCGACGGCTTGCGCAGAAGATGCAATTCATGATCGAAGACGTCGCGGTACCACCAGCGCCCACCGACGCCGAGCTCGAAGCCTATTTCAACGCCAACCGCGAGCAGTTCCGCTTGCCGACCACGGTGACATTCAGTCACGTGTACTTTTCCGTCGACCGCAGGGCGGATGCGGAACGAGACGCGCGCACGACGCTGGCCAAACTCGGTGACGAGGAGCGCGCCGCCGAGCGCGGCGATGCGTTCATGCTGCGCTACGACTATGCCGACATCACAGAGGCCGAGCTCGGTAGACTGTTCGGTCGTGAGTTTGCGGCCGCCGTGTTCGATCTACCCGTCGGCGGCTGGCAAGGTCCTGTGCGATCCGGCTACGGCTTTCACTTGGTGCGCATCGACCGCAAGGACTCGCCACCCGAACCGACGTTTGCGGGCGCACGAGATGGCGTGCTCGCAGCTTATCTAGAAGCGGAGCGGCGGCGCATGAACCGCGACGTGCTGGACGGCATCATGGCGCGCTACGAAATCGTGCGGAGCGCCTCGACGTGATGCGCCGCGCGTGCGCCACGCTGGCGTCCATGCTGATTGCAGCGACGGCATTCGCACACGAAGTACGCCCGGGGTATCTCGAGATTAGTGGCACCGGTGATGCCTACGACGTGCTGTGGAAAGCACCGATGCGCGACGGCTACGTATTCCCGATTGCACCGGTGCTGCCCGATGCCTGTCACGACCTCGTGCCACCGTCTCGGCAAACCGTTGCTGCATCGTTCATCGAGCGGCGTCGCGTGGCGTGCGGCGAAGCAGGGCTGATCGGACAGACGCTGCGTATCGACGGCCTCGCCACTACGCTCACCGACGTTTTGGTGCGCATCGCCCTGCCCGACGTCGAGCAGACGGTGATGCTGAAGCCGGAGCGTGCCTCGATGGTGGTCGCCGGCGCCGTCCCTTGGACGCAAGTCATCGTCGACTACCTCGTGCTCGGCATCGAGCACATCTTGCTCGGCGCGGATCACTTGTTGTTCGTCTTCGGCCTCCTCTTGATCGTGCACGGGACGTGGCGGGCGGTCAGCACCATCACGGCCTTCACTCTGGCGCACAGCATCACGCTCGCCGCCGCCACGCTCGGTTGGGTGGCCGTCCCGCCGGGGCCGGTAGAGGCCGTGATTGCACTGTCGATCGTGTTCTTGGCCGCCGAGGTGCTGCACTGGCGCGCCGGACGCCCGGGGCTCGCGCACCGTGCCCCATGGGTCGTGGCATTCACCTTCGGTCTACTTCACGGCTTCGGTTTTGCCGGCGCCCTGGCCGAAATCGGGCTACCGAAGTCGGACATCCCACTGGCGCTGTTGTTCTTCAATCTCGGCGTGGAAGTCGGACAGCTGATCTTCATTGCCGCGCTGCTTGCGTTGCGTGCGCTCTGGCACCTGCTGCGGTTCACCGAACTGCAGCGCTTCGTCGGAGCGGCCGCCTATGGAATCGGTGCTGTCTCAAGCTACTGGGTGATCGACCGCACGGTCGGGTTGTTCTGAGAAGAAATAGGTAAACTGTCCCGAATTTCCGCCGGAGAGTTGCATGTCGCTGCGCGATGAGAACCTCGCTGCCTACGGTAATCGCATGAGCCGCTACACGGAGCTGCGATTGCAGAAGAACACCAATCTGCGCATTTCGCTGTTGAACGGCGACGTCGTGGCGAATGCGAAGAGCGCCGACAGCGGTATTTCAGCGCGTGTATTCCACGACGGTGTATGGGGCTTCTCGTCACGCGCCGAGATCGATGGCGATGCGATCACGAAGACGATCGACGAGGCGAGCCGCAATGCCGAGTTGCTCGCTAAGTACGCGCCGCGCTCCGAGATCGAGCTGCCGCCGGCACGCACCAAAAAGGAAAGCGACTTCGCCACCAAGAAAGCGCGGTTCTCGCAGGCACAGATGATCGCGTTTCTGCAAGCGATCGACGCGCGCATCGCCGAGCGTTATCCCGATCTCAAGTCGCGCAGCGTGACACTCGCCGACCTCGACATGGAGAAGCGCCTGTACACCTCGGAAGGTTCCGATGGCTACTCGAACACGACGCGTTCGCTGATCGTGGTGAACATGGTCACGACCAATGCTGCCGGCCAGCCCGTGGAGCTGCGCCAGGTGTTCGGTGGCCGCGGTCAGTTCGAGGATGTCTTCTCTTCACCCGCTGCGCTCGACGACGAGATCGACGCATTGCATGCACATCTGATGAAAAAGCGTGAGGCCGTCGCGCCACGCGCGGGCGTGCACGACGTGATTCTCGACTCGGAGCTGGCCGGCATCCTCGCGCACGAGGCCATCGGCCACACGACGGAGGCCGATCTCGTCCGTGAAGGCTCGGTGGCCGGTGACTTCCTCGACCAGCTGGTGGCTAGTCCGCTCGTCACAATGGTCGACTACGCCCATACCCGCGATGGCGAAACGCTGCCAGTGCCTGTGTACATCGACGATGAAGGTGTCGAAAGCAGGGATGCGGTGCTGATCGAAAACGGCGTGCTGAAGAGCTTCATGCACAACAAGGAGAGCTCGTCCCTGTTCGGTGTGAATCCCACCGGCAATGCACGTGCCTATCAGTTCTTCGACGAGCCGCTCATTCGCATGCGTAACACCGCGATTCTGCCAGGCAACGACAAGCTCGAAGACATGATCGCGAGTATCGAAGACGGTTATTACCTCATGTGGCCATCCAACGGCCAAGCCGACTCGACCTCGGAATTCATGTTCGGCGTGACACTCGGCTACGAGATCAAGAACGGCAAGCTCGGCCGTGCCATCACGGACACGACGATCGCCGGTGTTGCGTTCGACATGCTGAAGACCGTGAGCATGGTGTCGGACGAGATGAGTTGGAGCTGCGCCGGGATGTGCGGCAAAAAACAGATCATACCGGTCGGGATGGGCGGTCCGTCGATCAAGTGCCGCATTCACATCGGGGGTCAGTGATGACCCACTTCGCGGAGCAGGCGCTCGACGCCTTGACCAAGCGTGGTTTCAGCAAGGCACGCGTGCAGCTCACCGAGTCGGAGCATCACGAGCTGGCCGCCGAGTTCGGCGAGTTGAGCTTGCTGCGTACCAATCACGACACGAGCATCTCGCTGCTCGGCATCGTCGACGACAAGCAAGGCTCCGTATCGATCAACAAATGCACGCATGAAGCATTGCACGATGCCGTAGAGGATCTGTGGCAGGTGGCACAAGGATCGCGACCCGATCCGGCCAACGACATCGCTGAGCGGCAGCCAAAGGCCTCGTTCGTCGCTGGCGCCGAGGTACCGGATCACGATGCCATGTTCGAGCGTCTATCGGAGCTGCTCGACCATAGCCGCACGCAATATCCAACGCTCAAAATGGGCGGGGCAATAGTCACCTTCAACAAGCGCCGCTCGCGATTCCTCAATTCGAACGGGGTCGACTTCGAGAGCCGTCGCGGCAGCTACGGCATGAGCCTCATGTTCACGGCCAAGGACGGTAAAGACACGTCGTCGTTCAACTACACCGGGGCGGCGCTGGCGCAACTCGATCGGCCGCTCAAAGATTGTGCCAACGCCGATACCCTCATGCGCCAGACCACCGAGCAGGTCCGCACACGGAAAGTGCCGGCGAAATTCACCGGCGATCTGGTGATCACACCGGAGTCGTTGAGCGACTTTCTCGGATTCCTGACCCAGAACATCAGCGATGTGCCGATGATCGCCAAGACCTCGCTTTACCACGGCAAGCTCGGTGCGAAGGTCGCCTCCGCAAAGCTGTCGCTCGACTCGCGGCCCCGCGAGTTGATCGGAGGATACGCGATCACGGGGGACGGTTACCCTGCAGAAGACACCACACTCGTCGACGCGGGCGTGCTGCGTTCGAATCTGCTGAGTCTGTATGGCGCACGCAAGACGGGACTGACACGGGCCGCGACGACCGGCGGTTGCTACGTGGTCGAGGCTGGCTCGACACCGCGCGATGCGTTGATCGGCGAAGTCGAGCGCGGTGTGCTCATCACCCGTTTCTCCGGCGGTCGGCCGAACGACAAAGGCGACTTTTCCGGCATCGCCAAGAACAGCTACTACATCGAGGGGGGCGAAGTTCGCTACCCACTGTCCGAGACGATGGTGAGCGGCAACATGGCCGAACTGCTCGCCAACATCACCACCGTCAGCCGCGAGCGCGTCGACTTCGGCTTTGCGGTCTACCCTTGGGTGCGCGCGACCGGCATCGGGATTTCGTGAACGCGAATGCGCCCGGCGGCGACGTCGGTATGCGCAACGAACGCGCGGTCGTTTAGCACCACAACACGGGGGAAACCGCTGGCCCGCGCCGCCGACGTGGTCGCTGCGACACCGGCCGCGAGCGGCACACCCGTCTCGTCCATCACTGCATAGCGCAGCTGCGCGGCGTCGGCTTCGGCATCGCTGCGCAGCCACGTCGCGACGAATCCGCCCGACCAGGCCGCCAAGTCCACACGCCCAAGCGCTGCCTGTGAATCGACCACGACTGGTGCCGAGAACGCCAAGTCCCGCGCGGACGCAGTGGCCAGATTTACCCGGGGCTCGTCACCGGCCGCCGTGAACCAGAGCACCGCCACGCGGTCATCGCGCATGGCGAGCGCCGGACCATTCACCGGGCAGCCGCGAATCACCCAGCCATCGGCATGCACGATTCGCGGTGGCTCGAAACCGCCGTCACGGATTCGCACGATGGCGATGTCGCGCACATCGCCTGCGCTTCGATCACGGTAGACGAGCAATCCACCATCGGCCAACGCGACCGCC
>QJXZ01000307.1 GCA_003248125.1 Gammaproteobacteria bacterium
AGGTGTGCACGCCGAAGGTGTGGACGCAACCGCCGCCAGGGCGACAAAGTTGTGTGAACTCGAACTACCAACTCGACGGCGACACGGCGACGTGGGAGTTCTCCTGCAGCGGCGAAATGCCCATGACGGGCACTGGCCAGATGACGTTCGAAGGCACCGATAGTTATACGGGTGCGATGAACGCGACCGTGGAGGGCATGGCGGTCACCATCAATTGCGACAACCCCATTTCTTCGTGAGGCGATAGTCGTGAACGTCCGCATTCGTCTGACCGCGATCATGGCCGCGTGCATCTGGGTACCGACGATTGCCGCGAACGACGATCCGTGGCGCATGGTGCCGGCGTTACCCACCGCCTGCTACGACAGCGAAGATCACTGGCTCGAGCGCATCGATGCTGCAGCCGACGAGTTGAATCAGGCGCTGTATCAGCAGCAATCCATCAACGAAGAAATTAACCAACAGGCGACTGACTCGTTCAGCGAAGATCCGATGGCGCTCGCACAGAGGATGCAACAGGCACTGATGGCCGACCCCCAGAATGCGCAGAAGATGATCGAGATGACGCAGCAGGGGGAGCAGCTGCAAACCGAAATTCCTGCGCAACACGAAAGGGAAGTGCAGTTCGAAGCGGAGTCGAAAACCATAGTCGAGCAGTATCAAGCGGCGCTAGCAAGAGCCATGGAACCCGCCAACTCACGCTGGCGTGAGCTCGATCAAAGACTCTCTTTGGGCAACATGCCCGACCCGAGTTGGCCAGATTTGGCGTGGGCTACGTGGTTCGAGGTTCAACACGAGCGTAACCAGGCCTACGCCGAAACCTGTGGCACATGGTGGGCAGCAACCGGGCCAATCCACGCCTATTTGGAGCGCTACAGGACCTACCTCGTCGTGGACCGGATTCCACACGAGCAAGGCGCCTTCGACAATCCGAAACTCGAGCACTATCGAGCGTTGAATGTGGCGACTGATGGTTGGCGTACCGAAACGGACTACAAGGCCGCGCAGGACTACGTGCGCCGGGCGCGAGAATTGTTCAACAATCGTGAAAGCGTCGAGCGCTGCGCATCGATGAGTTGCATCTGATTCCGTGGTCGCGCGACTTTCGAGTGCGAGCGTCTCAGCCGTTCGCTAGCTTCGTTATTCGATCGCCACGGCGAATCCGACCGGCCTTCACCACCTTCGCATTCAAGCCGCGCAAGTGCAGCTGTTTGCCGACTTTCGAATTCACGAATTTGCCCGCTTCGAAGCCGAACCGCGCAACGAACTTCTTGCACCCCAAGTGTGGCTCGGCAGTGATCTCGAGCACGGCGCCGCCGATACCAAGCCGCGAGCCGGGTGGCAAGTTTTCCTCCGCAAGATCGAGATCGACGTACAACTGATCGCCGGCGAGCGGCCAACGCTCGCGCGCACCGGCCGCGACCAGATCGGCGGCGCGCGCATTCATGATGTTGATCTGCGTATCGGGATGCGCGCTGCCGTCGGCGGTATGTGGATGGCCGCGCGTCTTCCAATTGTCGCCTACCAGACCGACCGCGAGATCGAGCTCACCTTCGTCGATGACTTCACGCTCACCTTCCGCTGGGCGGCGCACGATCATTTCGAGCGTGCCGACGTCGCGTGGCGACTCACGAATCGTGCCTAGGCCCGCCTCGAGCTCGGCAGCCGTGAGATGGCGGGGCGCGTTCAATAGGCTGCTCCGTGGCGTCGTTCGAGTTCCGCTTCCAAACGCCTGCGTACCGCGTCGATGTCGGTCGGCGCCGATGCGCGCAAGGCTGCGACCTCCTCGGCTGCATAGTGGTTTGCGCCCGCGGGCATCGAGCCACCGGCGAACTCGTCGAGAATGAAGTTCAGCACCGCGGCGAGCTCGGCGTCGTCGAGCGGCGCCTGGCGAGCACCTGGCACCTGCACCAAGTATTCGCGGCCACCCGGTATTTCGAGATAGTAGCCAACGCGATCCCTGAGGCGCGGCACGTCGGGCGGCGCGCCTTCACCGCCGGCGCGATGGCAGCCCATGCAGTTCAGCGTGTAATCGAGACGCGCACCTGCCTGCGCCGTGAGTGCGATGCCCAGCGCAAGAAAGACCGCAACACAGGCCTCAATCGTCGAGCGCAAGGCCGAGCACCACCGCGGTCGAGCAGTGATAGATGTTGTTCGAGGTGCCATGACACCAGTTGAGGTCGTTCGACTTGGCGGGCATGTACACCGGCCGATCGCCTTCGTTGCGATTGCACAGGCAACGCCCACAAGCGCTCTTGCCGCAGCAGTCGTTGTACGAAATCACGTAGTCCTTGCCATCCACTGGGTTCTTGCACGTGCCGATCCAAGTGACAGGGGCCGGCTCGGTTCCCGGCGGGCAGGCATTCGCCGAGCCGCCGCAACAACCGCACAGAAAGCCGTCGATCGCACAATGGCGCCAGTACTCGCACGTCGTCGGATCGCCTTGCTCACCCGGCTGCGGCGCACGCGCGGGTGATGTGCTCTCCGCGCGGGCGACCGGCAACAATGGCAACGCTGCCGTGCCGCCAAGCGCCACGCCGAAGCGGGCGAGAAAGTGCCGACGCGAAGTCGCGCGCGCAATGCGCCGCGCGCTGCGAGTCACCAACCGATCGAAGAAGTTCATGCCTTCACCTCGCTTGCCTCACGCGCACTCGCGTCGCGCGTCTTGGTATTCATGAATTCGTTGATGTTGGCGACGCCGAGTCGCTTCGCCTCGAACAGGCTCTCGATGTGCTCGCGCGTGTTGACCAATCCCTTCGCCACCAACACGCCAGACTCGTCGACGAGCGCAGCATAGGGCAGCTTGGAAACCTGCAATGCCATACCGAGTTGCTGCGACACCACGTATGGGAAGCTCTCCAAGTTGCGGTCGGCAACGTAGGCTTCGTGCTCCGCCTTGGTGGCACCATCGCTCGCGAACAGCAGATCCAACCATTGCCGTTCCTCCTTCGCGATGCGGGTGACCACCGGCAGCAGTGATTTGCAAACCGGGCACGTGGGCGACAAGAAGAATATCAATAGCCCGCGTTTGCGCGCGGCAAAGCTTTCGAGATCGATGTTGCCGCCGCTGAGTGTGGGCAGCGACATCGGCGGCACGCTCTCACCGGGCTTGACACCGCCGGACAGTGTGAGCGCCCCCGCAGGTGCCACGCGTTCGTGCAACACACCAATCTGGCGCGTCAGTGCGAGCACTACCAAGCCGAGTGCCACCACCACCAACCACAACACCACGTTGGAGACCAGTAAGGCGTCCATCACACCCACTCCTCCAGGCGCGCCTGAGCAGCTAGCAGCTGATTGACGGCGCCGTAGATCAGGCCGCACAGCAGCACACCGAAGCCGACGCTGACGAAGTCGATCCAGCCGAACGCGCGCACGTAGGGCGCGAGCAATGCGACACCGCAAACGCAAACGAGCACTGCGTTGCGCGCGATCAGGCCCCACGAGATCGGTTGCGCGTCGCCGCCGCAGCCGCAATCGATGAACCGCCGGCCACGAAGCAAATTGACGAGCATCGCAACGCCATAGCCAGTGAGCATGAGCGCGGCGGCAACAAATGCGATCGGCTGCTGCGTCAGCGCGGCTATGCCGACAATGACTTCGGCGACTGCCACGCACCAAGCAACCGCCGCCAACGCCCGCTCGGGAAGCAAACGATATGCAGCGAGCACGCCGCGGAAGTCGCGTACGTCACGCAACTTGTGCAACGCACCGAACAGGAACAACCAACCGATGGCGAGTCGCGCAATCATGACGATGACGGGGTCGAGCGTCATGGCACCTGCGGAAAGCTCGGCGTCATGGGACCGCCTTCGATGACGTTCACCAGTGCACCGCTCGTGGCGTCATAGACGTGGATCACCGGCAACTCGAGCGTGTTTGTAACCAGCAGCGGCTCGACATCCTGCGTCACGGCGACGGACACGGCATGTGACTCGAGGTCGATGACATCGACCTTGGCGCGCGTTGCGAGGTCATAGACCCACACATTCATCCCCGGGTCTTTATGTGAATCCGTCTCACCTTGGTGAACGATCACGTAGAGGCGGCCGTTTGCCTCGTGAACGGCGTTGAACTGGCTACCGCCGACTCGCCAGCCATCGTTTCGTTCCTCGTCGGTAAAGAGCGACCACTTCGGCTGCGGATTGGCGGTACCACCCTCGAACGCAACGGGATGGACGTAACCTTCAAAGGAGAAGAAGTACCACGTGTTGCCGCGGCGCGACGCCTTTTCGGTCACCGGATCGACGTTCGGGTCGAAAAATGGCGCCGACTTGGCACGCGCCGTCACGGCGCCGACCTCGTCCAATACGAACGTCTGCACGGTGCCGTCGCCGCACAGGCTCGCAAGGCTGCGGTTACCGGTCGGGAAGATCAGCGCGCAGCCGGCGCTCTCGATCTCGCCAAGGAATTTGCGTGCCACCACGTCTACCACCGAGAACGACGACGCGGGCGTCATGTTGGCGACGTATACGAAGCGGCCGTCGTCGCTCATGCCGCTGTAGCCGCGCATCGGCATGCCGGTGGCACGCTTCGGCGGTATCACTACCTCTGCGACGGGCGTCAACCCTTCGGTCTCGTAGATGACGACGGCATCGGTGCGCTCACCGTGCGTGCCGCGCGAGTAGAACGTCACTGGCACATACACGGCCGATACGTCCGGCGCGATCTCGATTGCCATTTGATAGGTGCCGGTGGACATCATGCCGAGCATCTTTCCCGCGCCGGCGTCGATCAGATAAACCTTGCCGTCGACGTAGCCGAGGAAATTCATGTCGTTGACGAACACCCAATGCGGCGTGGGTTTGGGGAGTGTCGCGGTGAAATAGGTCTCGGCCTTGAGGGGTTCTGCGCCATGCGCAGGCAGCGTGACGCAGGCAATCAACCACAGCAGCTTCTTCATGTTCATTCCCTCGCCCAGGCTCAGAATTAAACCGCGGTGCTCGCCATGAGTCCACGTCATCCCTTGGCGACCCACGCGAGCGTCTCGGCCAGCGACTTCTCGAGCTTGTCGAACAACTCGTGCACCTGCGCCTCGCTAATCACCAGCGGCGGGCAGATGGCAATGTTCTCGCCGATGGCACGCACGATCAGACCGTTTTCCTCACAACGCGCCATGCAGTGTGCGGCTACGCCACGCTTGGCATCGAATTGCGCCCTGGTTTTCTTGTCCTGCACCACCTCGACGGCGCCGATCAAGCCGACGCCGCGCGCTTCGCCGATCAACGGGTGGTCACCGAGCGCCTTCAACCGCGCCTGGAACGTCACACCAACCTTCGCCGCGTGGCCGAAGAGATCACGCTCTTCCATGAGCTCCAAGTTACGCAGTGCAACGGCGGCGCAAACGGGGTGGCCGGAGTACGTGAAGCCATGACCGAAGGTACCCACTTGCCCCGACATCTCGATCATCGGCTCGTACATGAACTCGGGGATGATCACGGCCGACAACGGCAAATACGCAGACGACACGGCCTTCGCCACGCTCATGGTCGTGGGTCTGATGTTCATCGTCTCGGCACCGAATGCCATGCCGGTACGGCCGAAACCGCAAATGACTTCGTCGTCGATGAAGAAAATGCCGTACTTGTCGAGCACCGCCTGAATGCGCTCGTAGTAACCCTGCGGTGGCACCAGCACACCGCCCGCGCCGGCGATCGGTTCGGCGATGAACGCCGCGATCGTGTCGGGGCCCTCTTTCACGATCAACGCTTCGAGATTGGCAACGATACGGTCGAGGAACTGCGGCTCGGTCTCGCCCGGCAGCGAGTCACGGTAGTAGTGCGGTGAATCGGTATGC
>QJXZ01000316.1 GCA_003248125.1 Gammaproteobacteria bacterium
GGGACGGCTGCAAGTCCGGCCGGCTCGCGGTGCTGATCGGCACACGCTCCGCGATCTTCGTGCCGTTCAAGGATCTCGGGTTCATCGCGGTGGACGAGGAACACGACGGCTCATTCAAGCAACAGGACGGCTTTCACTATTCGGCGCGTGATTTGGCGGCCAAACGAGCGAGCGACTTGCGCATCCCGGTCGTGTTCGGCAGCGCGACGCCGGCCTTGGAGACCGTGCACAACGCCGAAAGTGGGCGCTATCGGCACCTTCGGCTCACCGCCCGTACCGGCGCTGCGGCACCGCCGCGTATGCAGGTGGTCGACCTGCGCGGCCAATCGCTCAGCGAAGGCTTGAGCCGCACCCTGCTCAGTGCTCTCAAGAGCCAGCTTGGCGCTGGTAACCAGGGGCTCGTGTTCATCAACCGCCGCGGCTATGCGCCGAGTCTCGTCTGCACCAGCTGTGGCGAGCGCAGCGACTGTCCGCGCTGCGAGATTCCATTCACCGTGCATCGCTCGCCGCCGACGTTGCGCTGCCACCATTGCCTTGCCCAGGCGCCGATACCCAACGTATGCGCCGCCTGCGGCTTCGATGGCCTGCGCCCGATCGGGTTCGGCACCCAACGCACCGAGGCGGCGTTGGTATCCGCATTCCCGGACGTGCCGGTGTTGCGCATCGATCGCGATACGACCCGCAGCCCGCAAGCGCTCGAACACCGCCTCGCCCACATCCGCCGCGGCCAACCGGCCATCCTGGTCGGTACTCAGATGCTGGCCAAGGGTCACCACTTCCCGCGCGTCACGGTGGTTGGCGTGCTGAACGCGGATGCCGGCTTCGCAAGTGCCGACTTCCGAGCCCCAGAGCACACGGCACAACTCATCGAGCAGGTGGCGGGCCGCGCGGGCCGCGCCGAGCGGCCGGGCGAAGTCATCATTCAGAGCTACGACCCCGACAACCCGCTGCTCGCCGCCCTCATCGCCGACGGCTACCAAGGTTTCGCCCGTACCGAGCTCACCCATCGCCGCGCGGCAGGTCTACCGCCCTTTCGGGCAATGGCGCTGCTGCGTGCCGAGGCGGCCGAGCAGGCGCCGGCGCTCGAGCACCTGCGCACGCTGCTCGAACCGATCGAAGCGCTCGCGGACGTCGAGCGCTGGGGTCCCGTGCCGGCGCCGCTCGCACGGCGCGCGAACCGCTTTCGCACCCAGGCAGCGGTGCTGGCGCGGAGCCGCACCGTGCTCGGCAGAGCTTTGAACCTCGTGCTCGAACGTGCCGCAAGCATTCGCCGCCGCAATGTCCGCTTCTCCCTCGACGTCGACCCCTTCGACATGGTTTGACCGAGGTGTGGCCGCTATGATGCGAGCCCACTTTCGATCCAGGACGAGCTGCCCCAACCATGGCCACCCGCCCCCAACGATCCCGCGCACGCCGGCGCCGTGGCGGCGTGCAATGGGGTAGCTTCGGGGCCGGGCTCGTACTTGGCATCGGCCTGACGGTGACCGGCGCACTGCTGCCCGATTTGCTCGACGACCGTACCGACGAAGCCGCGGCGACTGCCGCACCCACGCCCGCGGAAGCCACGCCACGATTCGAATTCTTCGAGTCGCTGCCGAAAGGCGAGGTCGCGGTCGATACCACCCCCTACCGTACGCTGACGCCCACCCGTGCGAGCCGCGAGCCGGTGGAGTACCTGCTACAGGCAGGCTCGTTCGCCAACCGTGACGATGCCGAACGACTGCGGGCAACCGTGCTCCTCACCGGCCTGACCGCCACCACCGCGCAGGCGACGCTGCCGAGCGGTGCCGAGACTCATCGTGTCATGGTCGGACCGTTCGCCCGCGAGCAGGACGTGCAGCGCGCCATGACCAAGCTGCGCGAACAGCACATCGACCCATTGCTGCTGACCCGTCCGAAAGGGGCCGGCTGAAGGATTTACCAGTGATGCAACTGCACGCCACCACCATTGTCTCCGTGCGCAAGGACGGCGTGGTCGCCATCGGCGGCGACGGCCAGGTCTCGCTCGGTCAGACCATCATGAAAGGCAACGCCAGAAAGATCCGTCGCCTCTACAAGGACAAAGTGCTCGCCGGTTTTGCGGGCGGTACTGCCGATGCCTTCACGCTGTTCGAGCGCTTCGAGGGCAAGCTCGAAAAACATGGCGGCCAGCTCACCCGTGCCGCGGTCGAGCTCGCCAAGGACTGGCGCCTCGATCGGGCGCTGCGACGCCTAGAGGCGATGCTGATCGTGGCCGACGAATCCGCCTCGCTCCTAATCAGCGGTACCGGCGACGTGATTGAGCCGGAACACAGCGTCATCGCAATCGGCTCGGGCGGGCCATTCGCCCAGGCCGCTGCGCGTGCATTGCTCGAAAACACCGATCTGGATGCGGAACAAATCGTGCGCCGCGCGCTCGCCATTGCCGCAGACATCTGTGTCTACACCAACGACCAGGTCACCATAGAAACTCTCGGAAGCAGTGAAGGCTGAGCAGTGAGTAGTGCCGTTCCCGACATCATGACCCCGCGCGAGATCGTGCATGAGCTCGACAAGCACATCGTCGGCCAAGACGCCGCCAAACGTGCCGTCGCCATTGCGCTGCGCAACCGCTGGCGACGTATGCAGTTGCCCGATGAATTACGCGAGGAAGTGACCCCCAAGAACATCCTGATGATCGGCCCCACCGGTGTGGGTAAGACCGAGATCGCGCGACGGCTGGCGAAGCTAGCCAACGCGCCTTTCATCAAGATCGAAGCTACCAAGTTCACCGAGGTCGGTTACGTCGGCCGCGACGTCGAGTCGATCGTCCGCGACTTGGTCGATGTGGCAGTGAAGATGCTGCGCGAGCAGCAGATGGAGAAGGTGAGCCTTCGCGCCACCGATGCCGCTGAAGACCGGTTGCTGGATGCCTTGTTGCCGCCGGTGCGCGGCGCCGGCTTCAACGCCCCCGAGGCCGGTGCCGATTCCGCCACCAGGCAAGCGTTCCGCAAACGGCTTCGGGAAGGCGAGCTCGACGATAAGGAGGTCGAGATCGAGGTGTCCGCCGCACAGGTCGGCGTCGAAATCATGGCGCCACCCGGCATGGAGGAAATGACCAACCAACTGCAAAACATGTTTTCGAGCCTGTCGTCGGGGCGCAAGCGAACGACGCGTCTGAAGGTGAAGGATGCGTTACGCCGCCTGCATGAGGAGGAAGCGCGCAAGCTGGTCAACGAGGACGAGATCAAGGCGCGTGCCATCGATGCGGTCGAGCAGACCGGGATCGTGTTCTTGGACGAACTCGACAAGGTCGCGAAGCGCGGTGAGACGGTTGGCGCAGACGTTTCGCGCGAAGGCGTGCAGCGCGATCTGTTACCGCTCATCGAAGGCTCGACCGTCAGCACCAAGTACGGCATGGTGAAAACGGACCACATCCTGTTCATCGCATCGGGCGCATTCCATCTTGCGAAGCCGTCCGATCTGATCCCCGAGCTCCAAGGACGCTTGCCCATTCGCGTCGAGCTCGCCTCACTCTCGACCGACGACTTCCGGCGCATACTCACCGAGCCGGATGCATCACTTACCGAGCAATACAAGGCGTTGCTCGCCACCGAGGGGCTCGAAGTCTCGTTCACCGACGACGCAGTCGCGAAGATCGCGGAGATCGCCTGGCAGGTGAACGAGTCGACCGAAAACATCGGCGCGCGCCGGTTGCACACCGTGCTCGAAAAGCTGCTGGAGGAGATCTCCTTCGAGGCCACCGAGCGTGGCGGTCACGAACCCGGTGTGGTGATCGATGCCCGCTACGTGGAAGAACGCCTGACCGACCTCGCCCGCGATCAGGACTTGTCGAGGTATATCCTGTGACGACGGCGAAGGGTACAGATAGCCACGTTGCACCGCTCGAGCTCAAGCTACACCGGCGCTCGCGCGAGCTCTCCATCCGTTTCGCAGACGGCGCGACATTTCGGATTCCATGCGAGTTGTTGCGCATCTACTCGCCGTCCGCTGAAGTGCGCGGCCACGCGCCCGAGCAGCGCAAGCTCGTCACGGGCAAGAAGTACGTCAACGTCGAGTCGCTGGATCGCATCGGTAACTATGCCGTCCGCATCGTGTTCGACGATGGTCACGACACGGGTATCTACTCATGGCAATACTTGCGCGAGCTCGGCGAACAGCAAGCGCAGTTGTGGGAGCAGTACGCGGCAGATCTCAAGATCGCGAATGCGAGCCGGTTGCCGAGCATCCCGATCGCCCAAGCGGTTGGCCAGTGGCGGCCCCGCGACGACGAGCAGTCGACGTGAACGAACGCGAACGCACCGCGGACTTCGGCCACGAACGGGTCACGCCCGCGGAGAAACAGCGGCGCGTGGAAGGGGTGTTCCGCAGTGTCGCGGACCGCTACGACTTGATGAACGATCTCATGTCGCTGGGCCTGCACCGCGTGCTGAAGCGCATGACTGCCGAAACGTCGGGGCTGCGCGAAGGCGATCGCGCGCTCGATTTGGCTGGCGGCACGGGCGATCTCGCAGCGCTACTCGCGCCCATCGTCGGTGCGAGCGGCTTTGTGGCATTGGCCGACATCAATGCATCGATGCTGGAAGTCGGGCGCGATCGGCTTTTCGATCGCGGTATCACGAACGTCGCCCTCTGCCAGGCGGACGCCGAAGCCCTTCCCTTCACCGACGCAACGTTCGACTGCATCACCATCGCGTTCGGACTGCGCAACGTCACCGACAAAGACCGCGCACTACGCGAGATGCATCGTGTGCTCGTGCCCGGCGGCCGGCTGCTGGTGCTTGAATTCTCGAAGGCGGAGAATCCCTTGGTGAGTGCCGCCTACACCGCGTTTCAGTCGCTGTGGCCTGCGGTCGGCAAGGCGGTGACAGGTGACGGTGCGGCCTACCGTTACTTGGTGGATTCGATCGCCGTGCATCCCAACCAACGGGCGTTGAAGCAGATGATGACCGATGCAGGTTTCGCAGATGCCGACTACGACAACCTGTTGAATGGCATTGTGGCGCTGCACCGCGGAACGCGCACGGCACCCGCGTGAGCACGCTGCTCAGTACGATCGCGCCGCTCGTGAGTGCGCTCACCAACAACCTGGTGACACTCGATGCAAACGCGACTGCGAGGCTCGCCAAGTTGGAAGGTGCAGCGCTCCGCTTCGAGACGATCGCGCCCGACGATTGCATCACGCTCACCGTGCGGGCGGGCCAGCTCGAGGTCGACCACCGGCCGGTGTCGCCGCCGGCCGTGATCGTGCGCGGTCGGAGCGGGGCGCTGGTCGAGTCGTTTCTGCGCGGCGATCTCGCCGCGAGCGCACTCGAGATCACGGGCGATGAAACGTTGCTCGCAGAGTTGGTCGACGTACTACGCGGCCTGCGGCCCGACGTCGAAGCGCCGCTGTCCCGGTTCATCGGCCAAGAGAGTGCGCGCAATGTGGTTGGCTTTCTCGAGTACGGCATGGAAACGCTAGGGCGAATCGCACGCGACTTAGGCGAGGAGAGTCAACGCTTGGCGCGACGTGAGGCACACCGCTACTACATCGATCGCACCGACCTCGACCATCTCGACGAACGCCGGCACGCGGCAACGCTCAGAGTCGATCGACTCGAGGCGCGGATCGCGCGGCTCGCACCGCCGTCAGGGTCATGAAAGCGCTGATACGCGTGCGCCGCATCGCGCGCATCGTGTTCAAGTACCGGCTCGACGATCTACTCGACGTCGGCGCGGTTGCCACTGCACAACTACCGCCGCTCATTCGGGTGCTGTGGTTCTTTGCCCCGCACCGATGGCTACCCAAACCCACCACCCCGCGCGCACAACGTCTGCGGCAGGCACTAGAAGAACTCGGTCCGGTGTTCATCAAGTTCGGCCAGATCCTCTCCACGCGCCGCGATTTGCTGCCGAGCGACTTCGCCGAA
This sequence comes from Gammaproteobacteria bacterium, assembly GCA_003248125.1. Classification (GTDB taxonomy): domain Bacteria; phylum Pseudomonadota; class Gammaproteobacteria; order Pseudomonadales; family Azotimanducaceae; genus SZUA-521. Next base: position 5,892 of record QJXZ01000316.1, read on the forward strand.
GAGCTCGCGCTATTGCAGGACCGTGTGCCACCGTTTCCTAGCGATCAGGCGCGCGCGATCCTAGCCGAGGATCTCGGCCAACCCATCGAAGCGGTGTTCGAATCGCTGGACGATGTGCCGCTGGCATCGGCGTCGGTCGCGCAAGTACACGGCGCGCGTCTAAAGGCGGACGGCGCAGCGGTCGTGGTCAAGGTGATCCGACCGGGCATCCGTGCCGTGATCGACGCGGATCTTACGCTGCTCGAATCGATTGCCGCCATGCTCGAGCGCGTCTCGCAAGATGCGCGCCGGCTGCACTTGGGCGCGATCGTCGACGACTACAAGCAAACCATCGGCAATGAGCTCAATCTGCTGCACGAAGCGGCTAACACGACCAAGCTCAGACGCAACTTCGCTGAATCACCGCTGTTGTACGTGCCGCGCGTGTACTGGGATCACAGCTCCGAGCGCGTGTTGGTGCTGGAGAGAATTCACGGCATACCGATTGCAAACGTCTCGGCGCTGAAAGCGGCGCGGACGAATATGAAGTTGCTCGCCGACCGCGGTGTCGAAACGTTCTTCCGGCAAGTGTTCGTCGACAACTTCTTCCACGCCGACATGCACCCCGGAAACATCTTCGTCGACGTGACCGAGCCCGAGAGCCCGCGTTACATCGCCGTCGACTGCGCCATCATCGGCAGTCTCACAGCAGACGATCAGAACTATCTCGCTCGCAACCTGGTCGCGTTCTTCAATCGCGACTACAAACAAGTCGCTCGATTGCATCTCGAATCGGGATGGGTGCCCGAGGGAACACGGGTCGACGAGTTCGAAGCCGTGATCCGCGAAGTGTGCGAGCCCATCTTCGAAAAGCCGCTCAAAGACATCTCGTTCGGTCACTTCTTGGTGACGCTGTTTCGCACCGCGCGACGGTTCAACATGGAAGTGCAGCCGCAATTGGTGCTGTTGCAGAAGACGCTGCTCAACATAGAAGGGCTGGGGCGCCAGCTCTATCCCGACCTCGATCTGTGGCATACGGCCAAGCCATTCATGGAAGAGTGGATGCAAGAGCGCGTCGGTCCTACCGCGTTGCTACGCGAATTCGGCAACCACGCACCGGAGATCATGGAGCAGTTGCCGCGACTGCCGGAGCTCATTGCCGGCGCCGGCTTTGCGCTCAAGCGTCTCGATCGTATCGCCGCCGAGCAAAGGCATCTCAATGGCCGCCTCGACGACTTGATCGACGCCCAAGCGAGTCGCAGCCGATGGCGGCGAGCTGCCGGTCTCTTGCTCGTGATTACGGGCGTTGCACTGCTTTGGCAACCGGTCAGCGCGGCGATAGCGAGTCATGAACCGTTGCCCGTCACGCTGGGCGTGCTTGCGGCCGTGCTAGGCTCACTGTTGATCGCACGGGCTTGAGAGTAATCGGCCATGGACATAATCGAGCGACTCACCGACGTGCTGAATGCCCGACGCGGCGCCGACCCGAAGTCGTCCTACGTGGCGTCGCTTTATGCGGCTGGGCTCGACAAGATCTTGGCCAAGGTGTCGGAGGAAGCGGCCGAGACTTGTGATGCGGCCCGGCACGCGACGGGGACCGAACGCGACGCGCACCTCGTTCACGAAGTAGCCGATCTCTGGTTTCACACGCTAGTGCTGCTGGTGCACTTGGGGCAGAACCCGGGCGACGTGCTCGCCGAGCTCGAGCGGCGATTCGGCACCTCCGGTCACGACGAGAAGGCCGCCCGACCTGTTTCTCAAAAGCCATGAACCATCGCGCCTATAATGGCGTGCACGCATCGACGTAACGGAGAGCGACATGTTCGGTTTGGGCCTGCCGGAGCTGCTGGTCATCTTGGTGATCGTGCTCGTGCTGTTCGGACCCAAGCGCTTGAAGAGCCTGGGCTCGGATCTCGGTAACGCAATCAAGGGCTTCCGCTCGGCCGTCAAGGAAGAGGAAGCACCGCCGCCGCAACCACAGGGCCGCGTGATCGACGGCGAAGTCGACCGCGCCGATAGCGCCGATAGCGCTAAGCCCGAATCGGCGAAGGGCAAGCGACAGGACACGAATGTTTGACATCAGCTTTCCGGAGCTGGTGCTGGTTTGTGTCGTCGCACTGCTGGTACTCGGCCCCGAGCGCCTGCCCGAAGCGCTCCGAACGCTCGGCCTGTGGCTGGGCCGCGCGCGCCGCAGCTTCATGTCGGTGAAGGCGGAGATCGAGCGCGAGATCGGCATGGACGAGGTACGTCGGCAACTGCACAACGAAACCATCCTCGAAGACCTGAAGCGGCTCGAACGCGACGTGCAAGGCCGGCCGCCGCCGACCATTGGCAATCCAGCCGACCAGCCGCCCGCGCAAGTGAACGCACCGCGCACGGACAGCGACAGCAATGGCACTACGACCGAAACCAAAGCCGACGGCTGATCAGCTGGCTGCCGATCAACTGAAGGCCGAAGAGCACGATCGCAAGGTCGACGAGGATGGCCAGCCGTTCCTTTCGCACTTGCTCGAGCTCCGGCAACGACTGCTACGCAGCGTACTCGCGGTCGCAGTGTTGTTCTTTCCCATTTACTACTTCGCAAACGGCATCTACGAGTTCGTCGCCGCCCCGCTGATGGCCAATTTGCCGTCAGGAAGCGGCATGATAGCGACTGAGGTGGCGTCGCCCTTCTTGACGCCATTCAAGCTCGCCGCGTACTCGGCGGTATTCGCCGCCATGCCTTACATGCTGCACCAGGCATGGGCGTTCGTGTCACCGGGTCTGTATCTGCGCGAGAAGAAATTTGCAGTGCCGCTGCTCGTGTCGAGCATCGTGCTTTTCTATCTCGGTATGGCATTCGCCTACTTCGCGGTGTTTCCGCTGGTATTCAAGTTCTTCGCAAGCGTCGCACCCATCGGCGTGACCATGATGACCGACATCAACGCGTATCTCGAGTTCGTCATGAAGATGTTCTTCGCGTTCGGTTTCAGTTTCGAAATTCCGATTGCTACGTTCTTGATGGCGGCGACCGGCATTTCTTCGACCGCGAGCATGAAGGCCAAGCGTCCCTATGTGATCGTCGGATGTTTCGTGGTCGGCATGCTTCTCACGCCGCCGGACGTGATCTCGCAAGTACTGCTGGCGGTACCGATGTGGATGCTGTTCGAAGCGGGTATCTGGTTTGCCAAGCTCGCCGAACGAGGGTCGGGCGAGACAGCGGTCGCTGCCACCGGTGATTGACATCGTCCCGTTCGACGTTGCCCGCGCGGCAGATATCGTCACGGTATGGCGGCTCTCCAAGGAGCGTGCGCTCGCACCCTATCGCGAACACCACTCGGTGGCCGAGCAGCTCGCCTTCCTGACCGAGGTGCTGCCGAAGCGCGCCATCATCGACGTCGCCATCGACGCCGCGAACGACCGCATCGCTGGATTCATGGCGCAAGCCGGCGAGTCGATCGAGCAGCTGTACCTGCATCCCGACTATCAACGCCAGGGGCTCGGCTCGCGCTTGCTCGAGATCGCCAAGTCGCGCTCACCCAAGCGGCTGCATCTCTATACGTTTCAGCGCAATCTACCGGCGCAGGCTTTCTACCTGCGGCATGGCTTCCGCGAGATCGGCCGCGGTGTGGCGGCCGACGAGGGACTACCCGACATCGAGTACGTCTGGGAAATTGGTGACAGTTACCTGTTTCGCGCTTCTGACACAGGGGACGGCACGCCGCCCGATTGATGGCGCGAAATAGGTAACTGTCACCAATTTCCGCTACGAGGTGAGCAGGAAGGTGACCGGGCCGTCGTTGACGAGCTCGACTTGCATATCGGCGGCGAAGCGACCCGTCGCTACTTGTCCGAGCGATTCGCGGATCCGCTCCACATAGCGCCCGTACAGAGCCTCGGCGAGCGCGGGTTCGGCGGCCGTCGTGAAGCTCGGCCGGTTGCCGCGGCGCGTATCGGCGGTGAGTGTGAATTGCGAAACGACCAGCACTTCACCGCCGACGTCGACCACACTGCGATTCATGGGTTTGGCCGCGTCCGCAAAGATGCGCAGTGCAAGTGTCTTGGCGGCGAGTCGATCGGCATCCGCTTCGGCGTCACCCTGTGCGACACCGAGCAACACCAACAAACCGGCGCCGACGTGGGAGATCTCTACACCCTCGACCAGCACGCGGGCACGGGTCACGCGCTGCAGCAGCGCTCTCACGCGCTCTTCGCCTCGCGCTTGCGTTCGTGCTCCTTCAGGCGGCGCTTGCGAATGCGAATCGCACGCGGCGTAACCTCAACCAGCTCGTCGTCGTTGATGAATTCGAGCGCTTGTTCGAGAGAGAACCGCACTGGCGGTGTGAGCAGAATGTTCTCGTCGCTACCCGCGGCACGAATGTTGGTGAGCTTCTTTTCCTTCATGGGGTTCACGACCAGATCGTTGTCGCGGCTGTGAATGCCGACCACCATGCCTTCGTAGCACTCCTCGCCCGGACCGACGATCATCCTTCCCCGATCCTGCAGATTGAATAGCGCATAGGCCACCACCTTGCCTGGCCCAATCGCGATCAGCACACCATTGTTGCGCTGCCCCAGGAGCACCGGAATCTCGTCGTCGTAGCCGGCCGATCCGTACGACATGATGCCGGTGCCCGATGTCATCGACAGAAACTGTGGACGAAAGCCCATGAGCGCCCGGGCTGCGATTCGATACGTGAGTCGCACCCGGCCGCGGCCATCCATAGCCATATCGACGAGCTCACCGCGGCGCTCACCAAGCGCCTCCATCACTCGCCCTTGATGAGCCTCTTCGATATCCAACGTGAGCTCTTCGAACGGCTCCAACGTGCGTTCGCCGTCCTTGCGCGTGATCACCCGCGGCCGCGAGACACCGAGCTCGAAGCCTTCACGCCGCATCGTCTCGATCAACACCGACAAGTGCAGCTCGCCGCGCCCCGAGACGCGAAACTGATCCGGGTCTTCGGTTTCCTGCACGCGAAGGGCGACATTGTGCGACGCCTCACGAAACAATCGTTCGCGGAGTTGCCGGCTGGTAACGAACCTACCGTCGCGACCCGCGAACGGTGAAGTGTTCACGCAGAAAGTCATCGTTACGGTCGGCTCGTCGACGGTGAGTGCCGGCCGCGCTTCGGGCTGTTCCGGTGCACACAGCGTATCGGAGATACCGATGCCATCGACGCCGGTCACGCAAACGATGTCGCCGGCAGTCGCGTGCTCGAATTCCACTCTCGATAGCCCGTGATGGCCGAGCACTTGCAGTACACGCGCTGCACGTTTGCGGCCCTTCGCGTCGATCACGGCGATCGGCGAATTGGGTTCGAGCGAACCGCGCGACACGCGGCCGATGCCGATCACACCGACGTAGCTCGAGTAGTCGAGCGAGCTGATCTGCATCTGGAATGGGCCGTCGACGTCAACGCTCGGCGGCGGCACGCGTTCGAGAATGGTGTCGAGCAGTGGCGTCATGTCGTCGGCCATGGCATCGGGGTCGAGTCCTGCCGTGCCGTTGATTGCGGAGGTGAACACCACGGGGAAGTCGAGCTGCGCCTCGGTGGCGTCGAGGGAATGAAAGAGATCGAACACCAAATCGACGACCTTGTGGGGCCGCGCGCCAGTGCGATCGACCTTGTTCACCACCACGATCGGATTCAACCCGCGCGCGAATGCCTTTCGGGTGACGAAGCGTGTCTGCGGCATCGGCCCATCGACCGCGTCGACCAACAACAACACACTGTCGACCATCGACAGAATACGTTCGACCTCGCCACCGAAGTCGGCATGGCCCGGCGTGTCGACGATGTTCACGCGATGGCCGCGATAGGAAATTGCCGTGGTCTTCGCGAGAATCGTGATGCCGCGCTCGCGTTCGAGTTCGTTCGAGTCCATGACGCGGTCGGGCGCAGCTTTGCGCACATCGATCGTGCCGGTTTGCTGCAACAATCGATCGACCAGCGTGGTCTTGCCGTGATCGACGTGCGCGACGATGGCGACATTGCGCAATGCTTGAGCTCGGGACATCGGAGTTCTCGACGGTGACGCGATCGGCGTGTGCTAGACTGCGCGGCCCTTGGGTCCGGCCGCCCAGGAAAAAAGGCCGCGCATTATGAACGAACCCCGCAAAGCTGTCGCGCTCATTTCCGGTGGACTCGACTCCATGTTGGCCGCCAAGGTCATCATGGAGCAGGGTGTCACCGTGGAAGGCCTCAACTTCTATACCGGCTTCTGCGTGGAAGGTCACACCCACGCCATACGCAGCACGGACCGCAAGCGCGAAAAACGCAACAACGCACTCTGGGTGGCCGAGCAACTCGGTATCCCCCTGCACATCGTCGACATTTCCGAGCAATACAAAGACATCGTACTGAATCCGAAGCATGGTTATGGCCAGAACTTGAACCCATGCCTCGACTGCAAAATCTTCATGGTGCACAAAGCCAAGGCGTGGGGGTTTCTCGAAGAAAACGGCTTCGACTTCATCGTCACCGGCGAGGTGATCGGTCAACGACCGAAGTCGCAGCGCCTCGACACCATGCCGCTCATTGCGCGTGAGTCTGGTGCAGACGAGCGCCTCGTGCGGCCGTTGACGGCGAAGAACCTGCCGCCGACGTTGCCGGAACGGGAAGGTTGGATCGATCGCGACAAGCTGTACGACTTTCATGGCCGCAACCGCAAACCGCAGATGGCCTTGGCGGCGCAGTTCGGATTCCACGACTACGCGCAACCAGCCGGTGGCTGCTGCTTCCTCACCGACCGGCAGTATTCGGCGAAGCTCGAAGACCTGTGGCAGGCGCGTGGCGTGCGCGACTACAGCCTCGACGACATCGTGCTCTTGAAAGTGGGCCGGCACATTCGGCCGGCACCGCACTTCAAGCTGATCGTCGGGCGGGACGAAGGCGAGAACCATTTTCTCGAAGGCTACCGCAAGCAGTTCGTGCACCTACGCATCGAGAGCCACCTCGGGCCGTTGACGCTGATCGACGGCACGCCGGCGGCGGCGGACCTCAAACTCGCAGCCCGGATTGCGGCGCGCTTCAGCCAAGGCCGTGATGCCGAGCGCGTGCAAGTATCCGTGCACACGCCCGATACAACGGTGGAGATGCTCGAAGTGACACCGGCGGCACCCACCGAGATCGCCCCGCGCTGGTATGTCTGACGCCATCGAAGTCGACGCACGCGGTCTGCTCTGCCCGTTGCCGGTGATTCGCCTCCAAGCGGCTGCCAAGGGGCAAGCGGTCGGCGTCACAATCAAGATCACTGCCACCGACCCTGGCGTGCGGGCCGACATACCGGCTTGGTGCCGCGTGCACGGGCACGCCGTCGTGGCCGAACGACAGGACGGCCGCGACATCGAGATCACGGTAAAACTGGGGTCCGCCCCATAACGGCGCAACTTGGTGCTACCTTTGCACTAAAACAGTGCGTATCCATCGATATCGCACTAAGACAGTGCGCTGGTGAGTAACCGCTTACCGACACGTCCCCATCAACGTTGGCGCCGGCCCGTGGCATGACTATTGCTCTTTTGCAGGGCTAAGATAACCGGCCCGCCGGGGGATCCGAGGGCGCTTATCCAACCTCCATACCGACCGACTTAAGGAGCGGCGAGACCGATATGTCCCACAACACAATGAAACTCATCAAAGACCGACCCGCGTGGCAAGGAACAGCACACCACCATGCCGGCATCCAAGGTCGACGCCGACTCCTTCGAAGATGGCTTCATGTTCGACGGCTCGTCGATCGCAGGTTGGAAGGCGATCAACGAGTCCGACATGATCCTGATGCCGGACGACGAGACACCCGTGATCGATCCGTTCCGGGACGAGACCACGCTCAACTTGCGCTGCGACATCATCGAACCCTCGACGATGCAGCCCTACAGCAGGGATCCGCGCTCGATCGCGAAGCTCGCCGAGGCCTACCTCAAGTCGAGCGGCATTGGCGACACCGCCTACTTCGGTCCGGAAGCCGAGTTTTTCGTGTTCGATGATGTGCGCTGGAAAGTGCAGATGTCCGGCGCGTCGTATGCGATCTCCGCCGAGGAAGCGGCGTGGGAATCACACTCCGACTTCGAGGGCGGCAACTTGGGTCACCGGCCGCGGATCAAAGGCGGCTACTTCCCGGTACCGCCGGTCGATTCCGCTGTCGATCTCCGCAACGCCATGTGCAGCACCATGAAGGCGATGGGCCTCGAAGTGGAAGTGCACCACCACGAAGTGGCAACGGCGTGTCAAAACGAGATCGGCGTGCGCTTCAACACGCTGGTGAAGAAAGCCGACGAGCTGCAGATGTACAAGTACGTCGTGCACAACGTCGCGCATGCGTATGGCAAAACCGCGACCTTCATGCCGAAACCGCTGGTCGGCGACAACGGCAGCGGCATGCACGTGCACCAATCGTTGTCGAAGGGCGGCAAGAACCTGTTCCATGGCGACGGCTACGCCGGCCTATCCGAGACCGCGCTCCATTACATCGGCGGCATCATCAAGCATGCACGCTCGCTGAACGCCTTCACCAACGGCGCGACCAACTCGTACAAGCGCTTGGTGCCAGGCTTCGAGGCGCCGGTGCTGCTCGCCTACTCGGGCCGCAACCGTTCCGCATCCATCCGCATTCCGTACGTGCAAGGCGGCAATCCGAAGGGCTATCGCATCGAAGTTCGCTTCCCCGATAGCACGGCAAATCCGTATCTCGCCTTCGCAGCGATGATGATGGCTGGCCTCGACGGCATTCAGAACAAGCTCCACCCGGGCGATCCGTTCGACAAGGACCTCTACGATCTGGAGCCGGAAGAGCTGGAAGGCGTGCCGACGGTTTGCTCATCGCTCGAGCAAGCACTCAATTCGCTCGACGCGGATCGCGAGTACTTGAAGAAAGGCGGTGTGTTCACCGACGACACCATCGACAGCTACATCGCACTCAAGCGCCAGGACGTGCAGTACATCGACATGACCACCCATCCGGCCGAGTTCGAGCTGTACTACAGCGTTTGATTCGGTTCGCGAAGAGGCTCACGTTTCAACCCCGGCCGTGTGAACGGCCGGGGTTTTCTTTTGCCTGCCGGCACCCCATATTGTCGACAAGCAGTTGACGCCCGGAAACGGTCGAGACATGCAGCGCCTCCTGGTCACAGCCGTCATCGCAACGCTCGTCGGTAGTGCGTGGGCGGAGATCTTCAAGTCCGTCGACGAGAACGGCAATGTCGTGTTCTCCGACTTACCCCCCGCGGGTGACGCGGCCGAGCCCGTCACCGTCGAGCCAGTCAACTCCTATGACACGGCGCAGGCGACGCCACCGTCGGCGCCCACCACGGGCGCTGCGGCAACGATCGATGCGGATTACTACGGGATATTTCGGATCACCGATCCCGCTACGGACACAGCCATTCGCGACAACGCCGGCAACGTGGCCATCACGTTTACGCTGATGCCCGGATTGCGCGGCGATCACCGCCTGCAGCTCCTGCTCGATGGCACGCCCGCGCCTGCGACGCTCGATGACAGTCGTTTCCAACTCACGAACGTCGATCGCGGGACGCATACCGCGGTCGGCCGCATCGTCGATGGCAACGGCGACGTCGTCACCGAGACCGCCCCTATCACGTTCCACATGCTGCGCGCCTTCCTGCGCCCGACCCCCGCGCCGAGCAACTAGCACGTTGACCCATTACTGTTGACGCACTATTTTGGTGCGTCCAGCCCGAGGACCGTATCCGGCGGGCGTTCGACGGAACACAAACACGGCGGATGGTCTGTAAGTGGGCGCTCACTTCAAACTTTACAACCTGGTTCGCTTTTTGCACTCGGTTCACCGAGTGGCGATGAGCCGCACCACCGGAGCGCAATGTTGACGGTCATGTCGAGCGATGACGACATTCTCGAGCAACTCACCACGGCCATCGTGGTGCTCGACTGCGAGCTCGGCATCCGCTACTTGAATCAAGCCGCCGAGGCACTCTTCGAGGTGAGCCGCGTGCGGGTCATCGGTGAGCCGAGCCAGCGGTTGTTCTGCGATCCAGCCACGCCGGCGACGGCGCTGTCGGACGCGCTCGCGTCCGGCCAGGCCTTCACCAAGCGCGGCGCCACGCTGCGCACACCGCTAGGTGCCGAGCTCATTGTCGACTACGCCGTGTCGGTGATGCTCGAGCGCAACGTGGAAGGGCTGTTGATCGAGGTTACGCCGCTCGACCGCCTGGCGCGCATAAATCGCGACGATCACCACGCCTCAGTTCAAGAGACCACGCGCAAGCTGGTGCGTGGCTTGGCCCACGAGATCAAAAACCCATTGGGCGGCATCCGCGGTGCTGCTCAGTTGCTCGAACGCGAACTCGAGAGCGAGCGCCTGCGCGATTACACGCAAATCATCATCGAAGAAGCCGATCGGTTGCGGAACCTCGTCGACCGCATGTTCGGGCCGAGTCAGCTGCCGAAGATCGCGCCGGTCAACCTGCATCAGGTACTCGAACGGGTGCTGCAGCTAGTCGAAGCCGAGAATCCTGGTCGCATACGTATCGAACGCGACTATGACGTGAGCCTGCCCGAGGTCGAAGCCGACTTAGAACAGCTCATCCAAGCGGTACTCAACATCGTCCGCAACGCACAGCAGGCACTCGGCGGCGCAGCAGAGCCATGCATCCAGCTACGTACGCGTGTCATTCGTCAATTCACCATCGGTAGCACCCGCCACCGCATGGTCGTGTGCATCGACATCACCGACAATGGCTCCGGCATACCGCCCGAGATCGCCGACCGCATCTACTACCCGATGATCAGCGGTCGCGCCGATGGCTCGGGCCTCGGTCTGTCCATCACGCAATCGATCATCACGCAGCACCACGGCCTCATCGAGTGCGAGTCAAGGCCAGGTGAAACCACATTCACTATCTATTTGCCGCTGGAGCAGCCCAATGCCAGGAAATAACGTCTGGGTGGTCGACGATGACCGCTCCATCCGCTGGGTGCTCGAACGCGCGCTCGAGCAGGAGGGATTGCACGCGTTGTCGTTCGAAAACGGCAACGAGGTGCTCGCTCGGCTCGCGAAGAGCCGCCCCGACGCCATCATCAGCGACATTCGAATGCCCGGCATCGACGGCATCGACCTGCTCAAGCAAGTGCGCGAGCGTCACCCCGACTTACCCATCATCATCATGACCGCCCACTCCGACTTGGAAAGCGCGGTCAGCTCCTATCAAAGCGGCGCGTTCGACTACCTGCCGAAGCCATTCGACGTCGACGATGCAGTGGCGATGGTGAAGCGCGCCGTGACCCATGCACAGGACAGCCGCTCCGCGCAAACACCGACCACGGATCAGATCGCAACCGAGATCATCGGCCAGGCGCCGGCGATGCAGGAAGTGTTCCGCGCCATCGGACGCTTGTCGCACTCCAACATCACGGTACTCATCAACGGTGAGTCCGGTACCGGCAAGGAATTGGTGGCGCGCGCGCTACATCGACACAGCCCGCGCCGCGATCAACCGTTCGTGGCGCTCAACATGGCCGCGATTCCAAAGGACTTGGTCGAAGCGGAGCTGTTCGGCCACGAGAAGGGCGCGTTCACCGGTGCAACGTCGCAACGGGTCGGAAGATTCGAACAGGCCAATCGCGGCACGTTATTCTTGGACGAAATCGGCGATATGCCGAACGACACGCAGACGCGCTTGCTGCGCGTGCTGGCCGACGGTGAGTTCTATCGTGTCGGTGGCCACGAACCGGTGCGCGTCGACGTACGCATCATTGCGGCCACGCACCAGAACCTCGAGCAGCTGGTGGCCGATGGCCGCTTTCGCGAAGACCTGTTCCACCGCTTGAACGTCATTCGCGTGCATTTGCCGACGCTTGCCGAGCGGCGCGTGGACATTCCACTCCTGGCCCGTCATTTCTTGAAGGAAGCAGCTCGCGAGCTTGGTGGCGAGCCAAAGGTGCTGCGCCCGGAAACCGAGCGCTTTCTCACCAATCTGCCGTGGCCCGGAAACGTCCGGCAGCTCGAGAACACGTGCCGCTGGATCACGGTGATGGCCCCGGGCCGCGACATTCACGTCGACGACTTACCTCCCGAGCTCAAGGCCACCAACCCGGTGGTCACGCACACCGCCGGCTGGGAAGAAGCCCTCGCCGAGTGGGCGAGCGCGGAACTCGCCGAGTTTGCGACCAGCGGTGGCGCACCGCTTCTCGATACCGCCGTACCGAAATTCGAACGCATCATGATCGACGCAGCGCTCGCATTCACCCACGGTCGCCGCCGCGAGGCAGCCGAGGTGCTCGGTTGGGGCCGCAACACGCTGACGCGCAAGATCAAGGAACTCGGCTACTCGAACGGCGAAGAGTGACCTTCATCCGCACGTAGCCTGCGCAAACGCGTTGTTCCGGGGCAAGCGCGTTGCTCCGGGCAGATGCGTTGCTCCGGGGCGAGTGCCATGCTCCGGGGCAACTACCATGCTCCCGGGCAAGTGCCATGCTCGACATCCTGCTCTTTGAGCCCGAGATTCCGCCCAACACCGGCAACGTCATTCGGCTCGCGGCCAATACCGGCTTCCGGTTGCACCTGATCGAGCCCCTCGGGTTTGCACCCGACGACGCGAAGCTGAGGCGCGCTGGTCTCGACTATCACGAATGGGCGCGCGTCGCACGACATGAAAGCTTGGCCGCTGCGCTCGCGGCGATCACACCTGAGCGGCTGTTCGCGTTCAGCACCCGCGGCGAGATTCGCTACGACACGGTGCAGTACTCGAGCGGCGATGCATTACTGTTCGGCCCCGAAACCCGCGGCCTTCCCGCCGAACTGTTAGCAGATCTGCCGACCGATCGCGTGCTCAGACTCCCGATGAAGGCCGAGTCGCGCAGCCTCAATCTCTCCAACGCTGTAGCGGTGGTTGTGTTCGAAGCCTGGCGTCAGCTCGGATTCATCGGCGGCCGTTAGCCCGCCGTCTCGGGGTCAATGCTCGATCGATCCCTTCGGCGAGGCGATGCTCACGTCGCCGCCGTCACTCTTCGCCTGCCCAGCCGCACGACGCTTCACGGCCTCCTCGAACAGCGCATCGAAGTTCACCGGCGCGAGATTCACCACCGGCAGCCCACCGCGCGCCATCATCGAATCGATGACCTCGCGCACGTAGGGGAACAGGATGGTGGGGCACCCGGTGGCAAGCAGTCGCGCGCGGTCGGCGTCGGCCAGATCTTTGATTCGAAACAGGCCCCCCTGTTGCACTTCGACGATGGCGACCGGCACTTGGTCGGCGCCGCGGACGTTGACCGTCACCGTCAACACCACCTCGAAGCGATCGTCGCCGAGTGCCGTTGCCTTGGAGTTGATGTCGAGCTGCATGGCTGGCTGCCACTGCGACTTGAACACATCGGGCGCCTGCGGCGACTCGAAGGAAAGGTCCTTTATGTAGATACGTTCCAGCGCGAATTCCGCCATTAGCCTTTCACCACCGGTAAGTTCTGGTTACGCCACTCGGTCATGCCCCCCGCCAAGCGGGCGACGTTTTGAAAGCCGGCCTTCTTGAGCACCGTGCCCGCCGAACCCGCGTGCTGGCCGACTTTGCAGACGATGGCGACCGGTTTCTCCTTGTATTTGTCGATCTCGCTCAACCGACCTTCGAGCGCGCCATGCGGAATGTTGACCGCATCGACGATATGCCCCGCCCCAAACTCCTTGCCGTCGCGCACGTCGAGCACCAAGGCACCTTCGCGATTGACCAAGTTGACCAGTTCCTGTGGGCTGACCGTGCGACCGCCGCGCTGTGTCTCGTTTCTGATGAACAGCACCAACAGCACCAGGAACGTGCCGACCAGAATCGGGTGATTACCAATGAATTCAAAGAGTTGATCCATATGCGACGTCGGAGTCAGCGAAACGACGGCGCATTATACGTATGCCTGCAGGATGCGTAACCGACCCCGCTCGCTTGCCTGATAGAATCGCGCCTCGTTTTACGTTGCGGGTTTCGCGCGCGATGGCGCACAGCAAGAGCAGCACATTGCTCATCGTTCTCGACGGCTTCGGCTACAACCCGTCGCCGCAAGACAACGCCATCGCCGCCGCTCACACGCCGACTTGGGATGCGCTGTGGCGCGATGCGCCGCACACAGTGATCTCCGGCTCGGGCACTGACGTGGGATTGCCACCCGGGCAGATGGGCAACTCGGAGGTCGGCCACATGAGCCTCGGGGCGGGCCGTGTGGTGTACCAAGACCTGACACGGATCAGCCACGCCATCGAGACCGGCGAGTTCGATGCCAATCCAGTGCTCAACCGCGCGATTGCGGCGAGCCGCGATAGCGCCCTGCACGTCATGGGCTTGCTCTCCCCGGGCGGCGTACACAGCCACGAAGATCACATCGCCGCGTTCATCGCCATGGCGGCAGCAAAGGGCGCCAAGCGCGTCTACTTACATGCTTTTCTCGACGGCCGTGACACACCACCGCGCAGCGCACGCGATTCGCTCGCCAGCGCCGAACGGCAACTCGCAGCATTGGGTGTTGGACATGTCGCCTCGATCACCGGCCGCTACTACGCAATGGATCGCGACCAGCGTTGGGATCGCATCGAGCGCGCCTACGACCTGCTGACGCGCGGTGATGCGCCATTCCACGCGAGCACCGCCGTGGCTGGACTCGATGCCGCCTATGCGCGGGGCGAAAGTGACGAGTTCGTGCAGCCCACGGTAGTGCATGCCGATGCTGATTCGCCGGTTCGAATCGTGGATGGCGACGTGGTGGTGTTCATGAATTTCCGCGCCGATCGCGCGCGACAAATTACTCGCGCATTCGTCGCCGACGCGTTCAGCGCATTCACGCGTCGGTCGAGGCCGAAGCTCGCCGACTACGTGATGCTCACACGCTACGCCGACGACATCGACACGAGCTGCGCATTCGAGCAGGAAACGCCATCCAATACGTTCGGCGAATTCATCAGCGCCAAGGGCCTCACCCAACTACGCATTGCCGAGACCGAGAAATACGCCCACGTCACCTTCTTCTTCAGCGGCGGACGCGAAACACCCTTCACGGGCGAAGAACGCATTCTGGTGCCGTCACCGAAGGTCGCGACCTACGACCTGCAGCCGGAGATGAGCGCTGTCGAGGTGACCGACAAGCTGGTCGACGCCATCGATCGGCGTGCCTTCGACGTGATTGTCTGTAACTTCGCGAATGGCGACATGGTTGGGCACACCGGTGTCTTCGAAGCAGCAGTGAAAGCCGTGGAAACTCTCGATGCATGCCTGGCACGCATCATCGCGGCCATTCGGACGACCAATGCACAGTGTTTGATCACGGCCGATCACGGCAACGTCGAGAAGATGCGGGATCACGACACCGGTCAGGCGCATACCGCGCACACGTGCGAGCCCGTTCCGCTCGTCTACGTCGGATCACGCGCCATTCGCCTGCGCGACGGCGGCCGACTGACCGACATCGCACCGACCTTGCTGACACTCATGGACTTGCCAGTGCCCAACGAAATGACCGGCAAGAGCCTGGTCGAAGAGACCTCGCGCGCGCGCCGCAGCGCGTAATGACTCGATCGGCAATGAAGAGTTGGTCCCGGTCGTGAAACAACGTTGATGGCACCGACGATCGCAGGCATGCATACGCGGCTCGTGATTCTAGTCACCGCGTGCTGCCTCGCCCTGCCGGCTGTGCCGCAGGATGCCGGTAGCGCACGCCGTGAGATGCAGACGATCACTCGGCAACTGAACGATCTCTCAGCATGGTTCTCGGGCGCACAGAAGCAACAAAAGCAAGCCCAATCGGACATCAAGCGCATCGATGAGCAGATCGCCAAGACCAGCCAAGAGATCCGCGCACTCGATGCCGACCTCGCTAGCATTCGCACCGCGCTTGCGGATCTGGAGCGTGAACGGCGCACCCTCGACGCTGCGCGCACTGCGCAGGCCGCGCGCATCGCCAATCATTTGGCGGCCGCCTACCGACTGCAGGGCCAGGACTTCTTCAAGATGCTGCTCAACCAAGAGAGTCCCGAGCGCTTTGAGCGCATGATGCGCTACCACCAGTATTTCTCGCTCGCGCGGACGGAGTCGCTGCGGGAGTACGAAGCCACGCTCACCGAGCTGGAAGGCAACGCTACGGCCACTGCAAACCGCGAGCAGAAGCTAAACCAGCAGCAACGCGCACTCGACACGGAACGCCGCGAGCAGGTGACGCAGCGCCGCGAGCGCGAGCGGCTGTTGGCATCACTCGACGCGGAAATGAAGGACAAATCGAAGGAACGCAATCGACTCAGCCAGGACCGTGATCGATTGGAGCAACTGCTCGCCGAGCTCACCAAGCGTACGCAGGCGCCGGCTGGCGCCTTCGCGTCTGCCAAAGGCAAGCTGCCGTGGCCGGTCGAAGGGCGCGTGCAGCACGGCTTCGGCGAACGCCGGGCCGGCGGTCATCTGCAATGGCATGGGCTGTTCATCGCCGCCAAGGAGGGCGCGCCCGTCACCGCCGTACATCCTGGCCGCGTCGCATTCGCGGACTGGCTGCGCGGCTTCGGTTTGCTCACGATAGTGGACCACGGTGCGGGCTACATGAGCCTTTACGCTCATGCCGACGTCATCTATAAACAAGTCGGCGACTGGGTGGAAGGTGGCGAGACCATCGCCACCGCCGGCCGCAGCGGCGGTCAGACCGACCCGGGTCTCTACTTCGAAGTACGCTCGAAGGGCACGCCGATCAACCCCCGCGGTTGGCTACGCCCCCGCTAGCGAGGCCTTGTACGCATGAGCACCGACCTACACCCGCGTCCCCTGACGCTCGTCGCCCTCGTGGTGAGCATCGTCACGGGTATCGCGATCGGCATCACCGCCCACCACTACATCGAGCGGCAAGCGGACCAACCGCGAACGAATCTCGATACGTTCGCGCAGGTAGTAAGAGAGATACGCGACAACTATGTCGATCCGGTCGACGAATCCCGCCTGGTCGACGACGCCATCGCCGGCGTGGTGCGGCAACTCGATCCGCACTCGTCGTATCTCGATCGCGCATCGCTCACCGATCTCACAGAACAGACCACCGGCGCATTCGGCGGCATCGGCGTCGAGCTCGGCTACCAGCACGATCGCCTCACGGTCATCGCGCCGATCGACGGCTCTCCGGCCGCACGTGCTGGCGTCCTGGCGGGCGACGTGTTGGTCGGCGTGAACGGCGAATCGCTCGGTGAGGCAACCATGGAAGACGTGGTGCGACGGTTGCGCGGCGAACCCGGCAGCACGGTGACGCTGATGCTAGATCGTGGCGATGCCGAGCAGACGATGAACATCGAACTGATTCGCGCCATCGTCAACGTCGATAGCGTGCGCAGTCGGTTCCTGGAGCCGGGCTACGGCTACGTGCGTATATCCCAGTTCCAGAACGGCACCGGCAAAGAGGTGGTGCGCGCAATCGAGGCGCTGAAAGCGGCCCACGGCCCATTGCAGGGACTGGTCCTCGATTTGCGCAACAACCCAGGCGGCGTGCTGCAGGCGTCGGTCGAGGTGGCCGATGCGTTCTTGACCGAGGGGTTGATCGTGTACACCAAGGGGCGACAGCCGTCGTCGGATCTCGAGTTCAACGCGAGCGGCGCCGATTTGCTCGCCGGTGCTCCGCTCGCCGTGCTGATCAACCGTGGCTCGGCATCGGCCTCGGAGATCGTGGCAGGCGCCTTGCAAGACCACGGCCGCGCGTTGGTGCTCGGTCGCACGAGCTACGGCAAAGGCTCGGTGCAGGCGGTGCTCACGCTCGACGAAGATCACGCGCTGAAGCTCACTACGGCACGCTACTTCACGCCGAGCGGACGCTCGATTCAATCCGACGGCATCCACCCCGACGTCGACCTCGAGGACGACGACGAGCTCCTGCTGGCCGAGGCACTCAAGCGCTTGAAGCGCGGGTAACCGCCGCCCCTGATTCGCTCCGGAGCCGCGGGATTTGGGGACAGTTACCTATTTCCTCCTGCTGGTTTCCAATGACAGCCAACCAGACCGGAAATAGGTAACTGTCCCCAATTCCCGTTGCTCCGAGGCGAGGATTCGAGGACAGTTACCGAATCGAGGGCGGCTGCGTCGCCGACCCTAGACTGCGGGGAAGGACGCCAACACCACATGCTGACAGCGCGCCGACGCAGCGTGGCGTTTTGCCTGTTGATGGCCCTGGCCGGCGCGCACGCGCAGGCGGACACGCCACGGCTCGCGCTGATCATCGACGACATCGGCTATTCGCTCGAGCGCGGACGCCGCGCCATCGCCCTCCCTGGCCCTGTGACGCTTGCGGTGTTGCCCTTCACACCGAACGCGAACGCGCTCGCCGCCCTCGCGAGCGAGCGTGGGCAAGACGTCATCCTCCATCAACCGATGGAAAGCATCTACGCCGATGCGCGGCCAGCGCCCGCTACGCTCACCACCGAGATGCCGTGGGCGTCGTTTCACCGCACGCTCGGGCTCGCGCTCGACTTCTTGCCGCAAGCAATCGGCGTGAGCAACCACACCGGCAGTCTGCTCACCGCCCGCAGCGAACAAATGGCCTGGTTGATGAACGAGGTGGGTGCGCGCGGCCTGTTCTTCGTCGACAGTCGCACGACTGCCGAGACTGTCGCGCTCGACACCGCCACTCGTATCGGCGTACCGTCCCTGCGCCGCGACGTGTTCCTGGACCACGATCTCGACCCGTCCGCCATGACGCACCACTTCGAACGTGCCGTCACCATCGCCAGAACCAAGGGGCATGCGGTCGTGATCGCACATCCCCATGATGAAAGCCTGGCGTTTCTGGAGCGCTCGCTTCCCGCACTGGCCGCGCGCGGTGTTGCCCAGACGCGCGTTGCCGAGTTGGTTTCGTCCGGCGCAGGCGCCGCTAGGAAGCCGAGTCGAGCAGCGCCTGGCCTGCCGCGAAATCCAACGTCCCCTCGTACAGGGCCCGCCCTGTAATCGCGCCGAGAATTTCGCCGCTCGATTGCGCCGCAGCGGTCGCCAGCATCTGCAGATCGGTGATGGTCGCGATCCCGCCGGATGCGATCACGGGTACGCAAGCACGCTCCGCGAGCGCGACGGTCGCTGTCACGTTCAATCCTGAAAGCATGCCGTCGCGACTGATATCGGTGTAGACGATACCGCCGAGCGGCAGCTTCGCCGCCCACAGGGCAAACTCGGTGAGCCCGCGGCCAGATGCGCTCTCCCACCCTTCGGTGGCGATCTCCTCGCCCCTGGCATCGAGGCCGAGCAGGATGCGTCCGGGATAGGTCGCGCAAGCACTCTCCAGGAAGGCCGGATCGCGCACCGCGCGCGTGCCCACGATCACTTGCTCGACGCCCGCCGCGAGATATCGTCCCACAGTATCGAGATCGCGAATGCCGCCACCGACCTGCACGGGCACCTCGCCGAGCGCAGCAGTGATCGTGCGAATGATCTGCTCGTTGCGCGGTACGCCGTCGATCGCGCCATCGAGATCGACCAGATGCAGCCGGCGACAGCCGACCGTCGCCCATTGCCGTGCCATCGCAAGCGGATCGTCGGAGAACACCGTTACATCGTCCATGCGTCCTTGCTTGAGACGCACACAACGGCCGTCTTTTAGGTCGATGGCGGGGATCAGCAGCACTGTGCTGCACCTAATTCCATTGCACGCAATCGCGTAGGAGCGGCCTTGGCCGCGATAAGTCGCGGACTAGTCACATATCCACGGCGAAGTGGTGCTCGGCCGCTCAAAGCACGCCTTTGGTCGACGGCGTGGATCCGGCTGCGCGCGAATCCGGCGTCAGCGCCATGCGCAGCGCGCGCCCGAACGCCTTGAAGATGGTCTCCGCCTGATGGTGGGCGTTGTTGCCGCGCAGAGTGTCGATGTGCAGCGTCACCTGCGCATGATTGACGAAACCTTGGAAGAACTCGTGCACGAGATCGACGTCGAACTCGCCCACCCGCGCGCGGGCGAACTGAACGTGGAACTCGAGCCCCGGACGTCCGGAAAAGTCGACCACCACGCGCGATAGCGCCTCGTCGAGCGGTACGTAAGCGTGGCCGTAGCGCACGATGCCCCGCTTCTCGCCGATCGCCTTCGCGGCCGCTTGGCCGATGGTGATGCCAATGTCCTCGACCGTGTGATGCGCGTCGATCTCGAGATCGCCCGAGGCCTTGACGGTGAGGTCGATCAAGCCGTGACGCGCCACCTGATCGAGCATGTGATCGAGAAACGGTATGCCTGTCGCAAGCGCGCTACGCCCGTCACCGTCGATGTCGAGCGCAACATCGATGCGGGTCTCGAGCGTGTCCCGTGAGACGCTCGCACTGCGCTTCGAGCGCGCTGTCGGGCGTGCCTTGACCGGGCGAGCCTTGGCCTTCGGCTTGCGCGCTGCCATCGGTGGAATCCAAGCGAAAAGCGCGGGGAGTATAGCAGCCCTCAGAGTCGGTCTAAGAGGCTGCCCCACGGCAGGAATTTGTTGGTGCTGTTGGCCTTGATCCACGCCGTGAGCGACGGTGGATAGGTGCCGCGGCGGCGCAGCTCGGCGGCGAGCGCAATTACGGGCGAGCGATTCCCGGCTTCCCAGTTCGGCAGTTTCTGCTCCGCGACCGTGAGCACCCGCACGAGCGCGACGAGGTCCGCGTCCGGCCGCTCGCGCACCAGTGCTTGCCACTCCGCGGCCTCGCGTCGCATGCAGGACGCGAACGCCGCCACTTCCTGGGGCGCCAACCCGAGCGCCTGCCGCTCGAGCGTATCGGCGGCCTCAATCAGCCGATCGAGCAGCGCCGAATCGAGCGGCGCACCATCCAAGTCCGGTTGCCAACTACCCACACTCATCGTCAATTCGTGAATGTCACGTAATTCCAACACTCGGCAGTTAGCCTAGCGTTGCTTACAACCAAGGCACAACGGTCACGGGGGTGACGTGCTGCAATACTCGACAGTCACGAGGGCCGCTTCAGTCATGTCATCGGAGCGCATCTTCCAACGTCAGGACGGCTGGTACTTTCACGTTCGTGGTGATACCAGCATGGGTCCGTACATCAACTATCGCGAAGCGCGTGACGGCCTCGAACGGTACGTCGCATCCTGCACGCGCCAATCCGAACTCTCGTTCTCGTGGCCACGATGGCTGCACGTGAAGAGCCTGTTTCGCAAGCTCGACGAGCCGCGACCCTCGGGCGCCCAGCCGCGCCGCGTATAGCGAATTCGTCCATCACGAACGGCTGAAAGCGCGCCGCCACGCGCACACCACGGCGGTCGTTGTCGCGCGACCATCCTTTACCGTGCCTTGTCGGCACGGCACCGTATAATGCCGACGATGCGCAAATTCCTCGTGGTCCTCGTCGTTCTCCTCGCAGCTGCCATCGGCGTTCTGTATTGGCTGCTGGCCGATCCCAATCGCTTCAAAGGCGAAATCTCCGAGTTGGTGCAGCGTGAAACAGGCTTGGTGCTAGAGCTGCGCGGTGATCTGGGCTGGCGATTGTGGCCTCCCGTGCGCCTCGTGGCTGCCGACATCGCAGCCGATTGGCAGGCACCCGGGGAGGCGCCGCTCGTCCACATCGATAATCTCGAACTCGACGCCGACCTGCTGCCGCTCATCACGGGTGAGCGACGTCTCAGCGTGAGCGGTGTGACGATAGAAGGCCTCAGAGCGAACCTGATCGAACGCGCCGGCAAAGCCAATTGGACGCCGCCCGGCGCGACAACGCGTAAACCTCCGCCAGTGCCCGTCGGCGCAGCGCCCGAAGACGAATCGGCCGCCTGGGCAGTCGACGTCGTTACCCTGCGCGACTCGCGCATCGACTACGACATCGACGGCGAGCTGACGCGTCTCGACATCGACGAGATCATTGTCGCCAACGTCGCACCCGGTGCCACCTCGCCAACCAAGGCGAACGTCACAATCACCACCGGCGAACGGACGGTCGCTGTCGATGTCCGCGCGGATGCGACTGCGGCAAGCGATGCAGTTCGCATCGAGCACGGTGAACTCGAGGCTACTCTCACGCCGCCAGCGATGCCGGTGACTGCGACATTCAGCGCCACCTACGATCTCACGCGCGAGCGCCTTGCGGTGGAATTCGATGCGGCCATCGATGAGTTCACGATTCCGACCGAGGCCGAGCCGATAGCGCTAGGTGCCGGCGGCTTCGCCGCGGTTGCGTTCGCCGCACCGGCGATGACGAACGATTCGTCGCTCGACGAGCCCATCCTGCCGCTCGAAGCAATCCGCGCCGTCGATTGGGACGGTGTCGTGCGCATCGCTCGACTCGACTATGGCGGCACGATTTTCCCAAACGCGAAGATCACTACGGCCAACAGCGGCGGGCGTATGAACGGCAAACTCGAACTGCCGCAGGTCTTCGGCGGCAGCGCCACGTCCGATTGGTCCATCGATGCCCGCCGCACACCGAAGTGGCACCTGGCGCCCAAACTCGAGCGTATCGACAGCAAGGCCCTGCTCGAGTTCTTGCAGGAGCGGCATGAGTGGGTGGCGCTGTTTCTAGGCAGCTCGGACCTGACCATGACCGGCAACACGGAGCGCGAACTGATCACGTCGATGAAGGGCAAAACCACTTTCGACGGCGGGCAAGGCAAGCTCGACATCAAAGGTATTCGTGACATCGCGCTCGCGATCGCGGCGCGCGTCGGTGGCACCGAGCGCATCGCCGCATGGCCCGAGGTGCTCGACTACAAACGCTTTACCGGAAACTGGGACGTCGACGGAACCAGCCACCGCCTGAATGTGCTGCTCGACAATCTGGCAATCGACTTGGAGGGCACCCTCGATCCGATTACGGAAGCCCTCGACATGGCGGTCGGCGTGACAGTGCAAGACACTGCCGAGTACCGCAGCTTCGAGGTCGACCCATTGCTGATGGGTTTGTCGTTGCCGATTCGTTGTCAGGGCAGCGTCAGCGAGCCTCGCTGCAAAGCCGACGAAGAAGGCACGAAGAAGCTGGTGGCACAAGTGCTGTCCGGCAAGAACCCTGAACTCAAGGCCAAGGTCGACAAGGCAATCGACGAGAAGGTACCCGAGGAGTACCGCGACGCGGCACGGTCGTTGCTCGACATGCTCGGTAAAGGCAAGCAGCACCAACAGCAGGATCAGTGAGTTGAACAGCTTTGCGCGTCGCGTGCTCGATTGGTACGACGCGCATGGCCGCAAGAACTTGCCTTGGCACATTGACCGAACGCCGTATCGCGTGTGGATTTCCGAGGTAATGCTGCAGCAGACGCAGGTTGCGACCGTCATTCCCTACTTCGAGCGATTCACGGCGCGATTTCCCAACGCAGCGACACTAGCACAGGCGGAGATCGACGAAGTGTTGGCGCTGTGGACGGGACTTGGCTACTACGCGCGAGCACGCAATCTGCACGACGCCGCCAAGCGCATCGTCGAATCTCACGGCAGTGAGCTACCCGCCGATCTCGCCGCCTTGATGGCATTGCCCGGCATCGGTCGCTCGACCGCGGGCGCGATTCTAGCCTCGGCCTTCGAAATTCGTGCGCCGATTCTCGACGGCAACGTCAAGCGCCTGCTCGCGCGCTTTCACGCAGTCGCGGGATATCCCGGTTCGACCGCGACGGCCAAGCAGCTGTGGCAGCGGGCCGAATCGCACATGCCGGATGAACGCGTTCGTGACTACACGCAGGCCCTGATGGACCTCGGGGCGCTGGTGTGTACGCGCAGCAAGCCGAGCTGCACCGCCTGTCCGCTCGCGTCCGATTGCATCGCATATGCGCGCGACGCGGTCACCGAATTCCCACATCCACGACCGAAACGACACATGCCGGTGCGCCGGACGCGAATGTGGCTGCTGACCGATGAATTGGGGCGCTGCTTGCTCGAGCGTCGTCCGCTGAATGGGCTGTGGGGAGGGCTCTGGAACCCCATCGAACGACAACTCGACGACGACGTGAACCAAGTGCTCGGTTCGCTCGGTCTACAGCGACGCAGCAATGTCGAGCCGATGACCGAGTTTCGTCACACGTTCACGCACTTCCATCTCGACGTGGAACCGGTACGTGTACACGTCTATGGCAGTGGTGCGCAGGTTGCCGATGGCGAACAGCGCCGCTGGTACGGCCCCGGCGCAAACGAACCGATCGGCTTGTCTCGCGTTGCCGAGCGATTGCTGGCTATGATCTCGCCATGACACGCATGGTGCATTGCCGAAAATACGGTGAAGAGTTGCCGGGTTTGGATCGTCCACCGATGCCTGGCAAACGCGGCCAGGACATCTACGACACGATTTCGAAGAAGGCGTGGGAAGCCTGGCAGGCGCACCAGACAACGCTGATCAACGAAAAGCACCTGCGGCTGATCGATCCCGAAGCGCGTGCGTACCTGCTCGAGCAGATGGAGAAGTTCTTCGCCAACGAGGACGTCGAGCAGGCGGAGGGGTTCGTTCCGAAGGATCGATAGCTGGATTTGATTGCGAGCATGCTCGCTCCCACCATGCCCTGCATCTAGTTTCCTCGGTCGGAGCGGCCTTGGCCGCGATGGCGTTCATTTGAGCAGCGAACCCAAGATTCCCCGTACGAACTTCCTGCCAAGCGAGCTCCCCACCGCACGCGCCGCGCTCTTCAACATCGCCTCGCCGATCCCCTGACGATTGCTGCGGCGAGCCGGCGCAGCCTCACGCGCTTCTTGCTTTGCACGAGCCTCGGCTTCGGCCGCTGCACGTTCGTCCATGGCGCGCTGCTCCGCGCGCTGCATCAGCTTCTCGTATGCCGACTCGCGATCGACAGTCTCATCGTATCGACCCGCCACAGGTGATCGCCCCATGATGTCCAACCGCTCAGCGCCATCGAGCGGGCCGATGCGTGATTCCGGCGGCCGAATCAGCGTGCGCGCAACCGGTGTCGGCGCACCCTTGGCGTCCAGCGTCGACACCAACGCTTCGCCCCTTTCCAGTTCCGTCAGCACCGTCTCCACGTCGAGATCGGGATTGGCGCGGAAGCTTTCGGCTACGGCCTTGATCACCTTGCGGTCTTTCGGCGTGAACGCTCGCAACGCGTGCTCGATCTTGAGGCCCAGCTGCCCCAACACGTCGTCCGGCAGATCGAGCGGGCTCTGCGTCACGAAATAGACGCCGACGCCCTTCGAGCGGATCAATCGCACCACCTGCTCGATCTTGTCGAGCAACGATTTCGGCGCGCCTTCGAAGAGCAAATGTGCCTCGTCGAAGAACAACACCAGCTTCGGCTTTGGTGCGTCCCCGACTTCCGGTAGGTCTTCGAACAGTTCGGAAAGTAGCCACAACAGGAACGCGGCATAGACGCGAGGCGCCTCACGCAGCAAACGCGTCGCATCGAGCAGACTGACCACCCCGAGCCCGGAAAAGTCGGTACGCATGAAGTCGCGCAGATCGAGCGCTGGCTCACCAAAGAATCGGTCGGCGCCCTGCTCTTCGAGCACCAGCAACGCACGCTGGATCGCGCCAATCGACGCACTGGAGATGTTGCCGTACTCGCCGCGCAAATCCTTCGCGTTGTCGTTCATCCACGTGAGCAGCGAACGGAGATCCTTGAGGTCCAACAGCAGCAGGCCTTGATCGTCGGCGATCTTGAAGGCAGCGAAGAGAATGCCCGATTGGGTATCGTTGAGCTCGAGCAGGTTGGTCAAGATCAAGGGGCCAACTTCCGAGATGGTCGTGCGCACCGGATGGCCTTGCGCGCCGTAGATGTCCCAAAACATCGTCGGCAAGCCGCGTTGCGCGTAGTCGGGAATCGAAATCAGCGAGAGCCGCCGGTCGATCTCTTTGTGCGGTTTGCCGGCGGTTGCAATGCCCGACAGGTCGCCCTTCACGTCCACCGCGAACACGGGAACGCCAGCGCGAGCAAAGCCTTCTGCCAAGATCTGGAGCGTCACGGTCTTTCCCGTACCGGTGGCGCCCGCCACAAGCCCGTGCCGGTTGCTCATCGCAAGCGCTTGCGTGACGAGGGAACCTGCTGCCCCGCCGATCAGCACCGAATCGGTCATGCCTCACCCCAGCTGGCGTTTTGGACGCATGATAGCGAGCGAAGTCGGTGGCCCCAAACCACTTCCTTGACCCCTTGGGGGGCAGCCGCTTTAATACCGCGCTCGCTGAAACGGTGCCGCCACAGATAGCGACGTGGCCGCGCCGAACCCTCCAAGGCCAGGTAGCTCAGTTGGTAGAGCAGCGGACTGAAAATCCGCGTGTCGGCAGTTCGATTCTGCCCCTGGCCACCATCCATGTAATCAACGACTTACGTCAGCTCGAAAACCAGCGGTTTTCCAATATTCGGGCGATCTTCCAATATATTCAGCGGACGCCTTTGCGGTCTGAAGCAAAGCCGCCTTGCGCGCGGCAGAATCACTTAGTGACGAAACGTAGGCCTCGATGTCATCACGGACGCCATTATCGTTGACGTCAGGACCGTCGATGTCGGTCGATCGATCTAACACGGGAATCTGCCCCGAACCTTCTAGACTCGATAGTGCTGTCGCGACGCTTACCATTGGGCTCAAAGGTATGTAGGTCGACGGTTCACACGCGGCGTCCGGTCATCTTGACGCGCTGAAACATGCCACTCGCAAGCACTATCGGGTGAAACCCGAGAAAGTGCGTCCGCTCCGCTGAACCTCCGGTGTGGATTGGGAAAGCGTAGAACGGGGCGCAGCATGAGGGAATGGTCAGGCGCCGTGCGGGACCGTTGGATCTCGAAGTTCAACTCCCGCGAGGACATTATCGATGTAGCGGACCATGTCAGGGTGTGCGATGGGTTTCAGCGCCTCGTAAAACAGGCTCCCCCAACTACCTCGTCCGTATGAGCCAGCAATCGAATGATCGAAACCATGGCGCTCGATTACCGAGAGTTCGTCCACTGCCGGAATGATCTGCGCCCGATATTCCCAGAACGCGTTCGAAAGCCATAGCGCTCTCAGCGCTTCTTGGTGCGTGAGTCCAGCCCGTTCCAGGATGGCCACAACAAATGGATGCTCTCCGAGCTCGAATGCATCATCCATCTTGGCACGAATTCCAGTCATGCCCGGTTCGCCGCTCCACTCAAACAACTGGCGAAGTGCCTCGCCACGCCCTTGCCTCAAGACGCGCCGGGTCTCCTGCCGCGCATGGCGAACCTGAACGGCCAGATAACCGAGCGTCACGAACACCGCAACCGCGCCCATAGTCTCTCCAATCGCCCCAGTGCTTCCCAGTTCATCGCATCCCCTCCGGTGTGGATTGCTGGCGTCAACTCCATCACATTACGCGGCACTTTCGGCCCTGCTTGACCATGCCTCGACGTATCGAACGAAAGCGTCCGGATACACCTTCACTCCAAATTCACGCCACCATGACATCTGAGTTTGGCTTGTCACCATAATCTGCATGTGCGCCTCGTCGCGCGTCGCATACTCGCCCGCCGCATGAACTTCGCGCTGTACCCACTCAGAGTACGTTAGTGCCCAGCTGCCAGAACAGTGTGCGCCTAGGCGACCCTCTTCCTCTTCGGTCAGAGGCGCGCCGGACGCCACTTTTAGCTGGATGGGCTCAATGTAGGGTGAATCGCGTACGCTAATGAACCAAGCGATGCGCTCTGATCTATTCGCCTGTACGGCGGCGAACTGTGCAACTTTGCGCGACTCGCGTACCTGCACAGACAAATACACCAATGTGGCCAAGACGCCGATTGACCCTAGGAAGTCTCCAATATCTCCAAGAACCTGGACTATCTCAGCGGCAGACATGTGGATCTCCCGAAATTACGCAAGCATATCTTCGGGGAGTTGCGCCATCATCACCACTCCTTGGCCTCCCGTGGACTGTCCCATCGCGTGTGGACCGATGTCCGCTCGCGACCCGAAGCAGGCAACGAATGTGGCTTCAACCCGCCTAGGCCATCCGTATCTGCACCGCGACCAATGCGATAGCCTTGTCGTAGTTACGGAGGGATGAGAGGCGGAGCTGCTATGAGCCTTAGCGAACTCGGAAATCTGGGCGAGTTCTTGGCGTCGATCGGCGTACTTGTTTCTCTCGTCTTCGTTGGCTTTCAGATGAAGCAGAATGCGAAGGCGACTCGTGCCAGCGTTAGGCAATCGATCTTTGACTCAAGCCTCAGCTGGCACAACGCGCAGATCGATCCTAAGACCCTTGCAGTGGCTCAGTTCAAGCTGGATTCGGACATAGAGATCGATGACTTCGAGGCGCATCAGATAGATCGCCTTCAACAGATGAATCTCCGGGCGTTTGAAAGCCGACACTACCAGTACATGCACGGCCTAATCGACCAGGAAACATGGGCACGATCGACCGCGATCATTTGGGGTACGTTTAACGGGCCGGTGCCTGCTAGAAACGCCATCGTGAGGCGTGTGTGGAATCGGACACGCCGAAGCATGCATAGGGATTTCGTTGCAGTAGTAGAGAGTTTGATCCGCATCTCACCCGAGGAGGCGGACCAACTTTGGGCGTCGCCGAAGCCGGAAGAATGACCAATTGTGGCCGAAACCAGTAGCGAAGGAGAGGAAGAATGCCGGAGTCGATTTCTTTCTGTACCACCGACGGCTGCGGATAGGCTGGGACAGAGTCAGAGCAGCGACCACACCCCCTGGGCGCATCGGTCGGCAGAACGCCTTTACCGAAGCGGCTTATGAAATGGATGGAAAGAAGATGTCACTCTACAAGTGGGCT
>QJXZ01000182.1 GCA_003248125.1 Gammaproteobacteria bacterium
GCGCAAGCGGTTTCGAGAACGGCGCGCCGTACCAGCCTTCCACCACCTGTGGGCCCGATACGCCGAGCCCGAGAATGAAGCGGCCGCTCGACAAATGATCGAGCGTCATGGCGGCCATTGCCATCGCCGTCGGCGACCGCGCCGACAACTGACAAACGCCGGTACCGAGTCGGATCTTCGATGTTTGCGCACCGATCCACGCGAGCGGCGTCAGCGCATCCGAACCATACGCCTCGGCGGTCCATACCGAGTCGTAGCCTAACGCCTCGGCACGTTGCGCAAGCGCCACGAAGCCGGTCGGCGGCTTCGATCCCCAGTAGCCGAGCTGTAGGCCGAGCTTGAGGTTCTTCATCTGTATTCCCCATGGTCAATCGAGTTGCATTGTTGGCCAAATTTGGGTGACCTTGCCAGCTTTGCCGTGGCTTCGTGCAAATGATCGAGGTGGTGGAACTCGCAACCGACGAGCAACGCGCAACTGCGGTGTCACTCGCGCGGCGCATTTGGATGCAGTACTACCCCGGCATCATCAGCTTCGCGCAGATCCACTACATGCTGGAACGCGGCTATCGAGTCGATGTGATCGCGTCCGAGCAGGCAAGCGGCATCGAGTGGTACATGGCGTCGGTTCACGATGAGCCACTCGGCCTCACGGCATTCGGGCGTTCCGGGCCCGACGTCAAGGTGCACAAGATCTACGTCGACCGCCAAGCACGCGGGACAGGCATGGGACGCACGCTCATGGCCGTTGCGGAACAGCGCGCACGGTTGCAGGGTGCGGAAGCGCTCGTGCTCACGGTCAACATTGGCAATCTCGATTCGGTGCGTGCGTATCTCGCCATGGGTTTCGCGTTCGCCGGGAGGATGGCAATGCCCATCGGTCACGGCTTCGTGATGGACGACTACGTCATGCGCAAACCCCTCTAGCCGCACGCGCTCAGATGTCGGTCGCGCGCGCGATCTTGGCCAGACGCTCGAGGCTCTTGCCGAGTACGGGGTGGGTGGTCAACAAGCCGGCCAGCGGATCTTCGCCGAGGCGCTTCATGCGGCGTACCGCGTTGCCAATGTGGAAGCGGTCGTTCGCGAGCCGTCCGTTCAGTTCCTTGCGTTTGATCGGCATCGACACCGACGCGGCAGTCTCTGCGCGGACGCTGAACGGTGCCACGAGCAGTCGTCCGTGACCGTTCTGCAGGTAGTCGATGTATACGCGCTGCTTGCGCGCGCGCACCACACGCGCGATGGTGCTGATCTCCGGTTGCCGCGCAACGACTACGCGCGCCAACAGTTCGCCCAAGGTGCGCGATTGATCGTGCGTGAGCTCGCCAGCGAGAGGGATCAAGATGTGTAGCCCCGATGCGCCACTGGTCTTGAGATATGTCGGCAGTTCGATCTCGTCGGTGAGTTCGAGCACGGCCTTCGCAACGCGGATGACACGCGAGAACGGCGCGTCTTTCGGGTCGAGGTCGAGCACGCACCAATCGGGCCGTTCCAGACTGCGCACGCGGCTGTGCCAAGTGTGAATGGGAATGGCACCCATGTTGGCGATGTACTCGAGCGCGCTCGCACTCTCGATCACGAAGTAGCGAACCTCTCGTTCGGCGCCCTCGCTCCACAGCGTCTCCCGCCGAATCCAATCTGGCACGTATGCCGGGGCGTCGCGCTGGTAGAAGGATTTGCCGTGAATGCCATCGGGAAACCGAGTGAGTACCACTGGTCGATCCTCGAGGTACGGCAACATCCAATTCGCGATGGCTCTGTAGTAGGCGACCAGATCGCCCTTCGTGAATTGACGTTCGGGGAAGAACACTTTGTCGGCATGGGTCACCGCGACGTCCGGCGCTGCGGGTGCGAGTTGCATCGGCGCTGGTTCGTCGCCGCGTGCGATGCAATCGCGAGGCCGCTTGTCGTCGCGCAAGCGAACGAACACCGGGTGACGTAGGTGACCTGCGCGGGTGATTTCACGGTACGAGATTTCCGCGACCAGGGCGGACGACACCCACGTGACCGCGTCGTCGTCGGTGAGCGGCTTACCCTTCGGCAATGCGTCGAGCCGCGCTTTCAACTCGCGGCGCAAGGCAGCGGAGAAACCGGTGCCAACCCGTCCTGCCGAGCACAGTTCGCCTCCACGGTACTCGCCGACCACGAGCGCACCCAAGTCACCAGGATGCCCACGCGCCGTGGTGTAGCCGACGATCACGAAATCGTCGGTCTTTTCGGTGCGCACTTTCATCCAATCCTGCGATCGCCCGCTCCGGTAGGGACTCGCCGCGCGCTTGCCCACCACACCCTCGAGACCGAGTTGGCGTGCGGTATCGAACGCGTGTCGCCCATGTCGGGCAACGTGCTGTGAATAGCGCACCGGGCCGCTCGTGGGTAGCATCGATTCCAGCAGCGCCTTGCGCATCTCGAGCGGCTGCGCACGCGTGTCGAATCCCAGTGCATCGACTAGATCGAAGGCATATAGCGTCGCAGGTTGCCGCCGGGCGCCATCGACCAGTGCCGCGCGGGTCGGCAGATTGATGCGCTCCACGAGCGCGCCGAAGTCGGGCCGGCCCGATGCATCGTGTACGACCACCTCACCGTCGATGGTGAACGAGTCGAACGGCAGCGCACCAAGTGCGTTCAGGAGATCGGGAAAGCGGTCGGTCAGGTCGTTGCCGTTGCGGCTGGTGAGCGTTACCTCGCCGTTGCGGCGTCGTGCGATCAATCGGTAGCCATCGTATTTGAACTCGAACAACCACCCGGCGCGATCGAACGGCTCGCCAGCGGTGGCAAGCATCGGCCGTATCACGTCGTCCCGCGCTGGCGGGAGCTTGTGGCGCTCGAGCGCGCGCATCAATCGCGCACGGGCACGCTCGGGATGGGGTGCCTCGTCGATCGACAGACCCGACAGCACGGAATCGTTGGCGAATGCGCCGCCCTCGGTCGCGAACGCATCGCGCTCCTTGATCAAGAGCCACTCGTTCGCCTTCTTCATGCGAACCAGCGTGTAACGACCCCGCAGCTTGTGACCGTGCAGGTCGAACAGCAGCTTGCCCTTCCTCATACCGGCGTGCATGTCCTCGACCGCGTCATACGTACCGCGATCCCAGACAATTACGTGTCCGGCGCCATAGTTACCCTCGGGAATGCGGCCCTCGAAATCGGCGTATTCGATGGGGTGATCCTCGACCAGGGCCGCGAAGCGTTTCTCCGTCGGATCACTCGACGGCCCTTTCGGCACCGCCCACGAGCGCAGCACACCGTCCATCTCGAGGCGCAAGTCGAAATGCAGGTGACGGGCGCGATGCTGCTGGACGACGAATAGGCCGCCGCTCGCCTTGCTGAGCGAGGATCTCGCGCCAAATGGTTCCGGTGTGGCTGAGGCGCGACGTTTGTCGCGATAGTCGGCAAGCTCGTCGGTGGGGTTGGTACGCTTCCTTGAGGGCATGTCGGGCGTTGGGCTATAGTCCGTGCGTCTGTGCGAGGGGGATGAAACTCCATGGCCGCGCGTGCAATCGGATCAGGGACGATCTCGTTCGGCCTCGTCGCCATTCCGGTGAAGCTCTACTCCACCGTCGATACGACGAAGGCCGTGCACTTCAATTTTCTGAGCAAGGACGGCTCGCGCCTCAAGCAGCAGTACATCCGTGCATCCGATGGCACGGTAGTCGAGCCGGATGACAAGGTCCAGGGTTACGAGTTCCAGAAGGGCCAGTACGTCATCTTCACCAAGGACGAGCTGAAGGCGATGAACGTCGAGGCGACCAATGCCATCGAGATCACCGAGTTCGTTCCGCTCGCCGATGTCGATCGCATTTACATCGACAAGGTCTACTACATGGGGCCCGACAAAGGCGCCGCGCGCTCGTATCACCTGCTGCGCGCCGCGCTCGCCGACACGGGCCGCGCCGCGCTCGCCAAATATGCGGCGCGCGGCAAGAGTTACCTCGTGCTGCTGCGGCCGATGGGCGAGGGGCTGGTCATGGAACAACTCAAACACCAAGACGAGTTGCGGTCGTTCACTGAGGTACCCCTCGACGAATCCAAAGTCGACGAGACTGAGCTCGAACTCGCCAAACAAATCATTGCGCAGCGCACCAACGACAAGTTCGAACCCGACCACTATCGGGACGAAGTGAGAGATCGTGTGCTCGAGCTGATCGAGCAGAAGGTGCAAGGCAAGGAGATCTCGGTGCCGCCGGAGGAGCGACCCGCGGCGAAGATCATCGATCTCATGGAAGCGCTCAAGGCGTCGGTCGGCGGATCCGCCGATGCCAAGGGCAGAAAGCCAGCTCGCAGGGCGGCGGCCAAGGCCAACAACAAAACGACCAAGGCTACGGATAAGCGTAAAAAAGGATGAGTGGCTACGCCACCCGCGACGTCAGTGAGCTGATCGGATTGACCCCTGCTCAGGTGCGGCACTATGCGCACCGCGGCGTCCTGCAACCCGACCGCGGTCGCCGCGGCGAATACCGCTTCTCGTTCCAGGATGTAGTCCTGCTACGCACCGCCAAGGGACTGCTCGACGCGCGCGTATCGGCGCGTAAGGCCTACAAGGTATTGCTCAAGCTCAAAGACGAGCTCGACAGCGTAAAAACGCTTACCGCCGTGCGCATCTACGCCGAAGGGGCCAATGTCGTGGTGCGCGAAGACAATTCGCTGTGGGACGCCGAATCGGGACAAGGCCACCTCGACTTCTCGGTGAAAGCGCTGGCCGACAACGTTGCGGCGTTGGCGGAGCGCAACTTTCGCGAAGCCGCGATCCTCGACGAACTCGACAGCGACGATTGGTACAACATCGGACTCGATCTCGAAGAGGTGGATCCTGACCGCGCACCCGAGGCGTATCAGCGCGCCATCACACTCGACCCGAGCAACGCCGATGCCTACGTCAATCTCGGCCGGCTCGCGCAGCTCAAGGGCCGCATCAAGGACGCAAAGCGCCTCTACGAGCACGCCATCAACGAAGTACCCGAACATCCGCTGGCGCTCTACAACTTGGGCACGTTGTTCGACGAGCTCGAGGAACTCGATACGGCGATCAGCTATTACCGTCGCGCCGAAGTGGTACCGGATGCCCACTTCAACTTGTCGCGCATCTACGAACTCAAGGGCGATGAGCTCTCTTCACTCCGCCACATGCGCCGCTACCGGCAGCTAGTCGCCGACGATTGATTCGACCGCGCATTCGATGATGGTCTCCATGGCTGTACGCGTGCGTGCAACGGCGAGCCGCGACGAAGGTGGCACGTGCACGAATCCGGCCGCCACGTCGGGCTTGTCGGCCAGGGCGTGCATCAAGCGGTAGAACGTGTAGTTACACAGGTATCCGCCTGCGAAGTGTGATTCGACGGCGGTGAAGTCGTTGCCGGCGAGGCGTGCCAACAACGCTTGTCTTGGGAGTCGCGTCTGGTAGGCGCTCGGTCCCGACACTTCGATGACATCGCGATCGTACGCGGCACCGTCGACATCGAGCAGCGCACGGTTCGACGCATTGACGGCAAAGCGCTCGATTCGCAGCGCAGGATCGTCGGCTTGACCGAACGCCACTACCAGGCGCACGTCGGGCGCTAGCCGTTCGATGAGTGTTTCGGCCGCGCGATCCCAAGCCACGTCGAGGCGTACACGGTCGAGTCGCCAGCCCTTGGGCAGCCTTGGTGCCGCATCGACGAGGGCATCCCAAGACGGGTTGTCGTCGTGCGGGGGAAAGGGTCCGAAGCCGGAAACTAGGATGGTGCCCATCGAGTCATGCTCTCACA
>QJXZ01000065.1 GCA_003248125.1 Gammaproteobacteria bacterium
GTGTACATGCGCCCCGACCTACCATGTGAGGAGCCACGCATCTACGCCGAGGCGCGCGGCATCGATCACGTCATCGTGAACGGTGTTGTCATCGTTCGCGACGGTGACCACACCGGTGCACTACCCGGCATTGCGCTGCGCTCCGGCAAGGACACCTACACGCCGCGAATGAAGCGCCCGCGGCCTGCTGCAGCTGCGGGCTGACGGCAGCGCCCACGTGCCGACCACGCCCTCGAGCAGCGGATTCGCAAGCGAGACGATCGAAGTCAAAGATGCGCACCGCTTCGACGAGACACGGCTCGCGACGTATCTCACAGCGCACCTCGAGGGCTTCGAACAACCTCTGACCGTCAAACAGTTCGAGGGCGGTCAATCGAACCCGACCTATTTCCTCGAGACGCCGACACGCAACTATGTGCTGCGGCGTAAGCCGCCAGGTCAGCTGGTGAAGTCCGCGCACGCCGTCGACCGCGAGTATCGGGTCATCCGCGCCCTGAACCACACCGACTTCCCCGTACCGAAGGCCCATCTCTTGTGCGAGGACGACCGGGTCATCGGGACCGCATTCTTCGTCATGAGCCACGTACCCGGATTTGCAAGAGCCGACGTGTCCATGCCCGATCTGAATCCTGACGCACGCACCGCGCTGGTCCACTCCTATGTCGACACGCTCGCCAAGCTACATGGTTATGACCATGTCGCCCTCGGCCTCGCCGACTTCGGTCCACCCGGCAACTATTTCCTACGCCAAGTGTCGCGCTGGTCGCGTCAATTCCAATACACCGAGACCGAGAAGATCCCGGAGATGCACGAGTTGATCCGCTGGCTCGAAGGGGCGGTTCCCGAACAGGCGCGCACCGGCATCGTGCACGGCGATTACAGCTTCAACAACGTACTCAGCCATCCTACCGAGCCACGGGTCGCTGCGGTGCTCGACTGGGAGCTCAGCACCATTGGTGACCCGCTCGCCGACTTCACCTACTTCACACAGCCATGGTTCGCGCCGCCGGGAGAGCGTAGCTTCACCGGTCGCGATCTCGCCGCACTCGGGATCCCTGCGTACCCGGAGTTGCGCGACCGCTACTGCGAACGCACCGGGCTCGACGCGATCGGCCACGAGCACTTCTACCGCGCGTTTCATGCCTTTCGCAGCGGCGCCATCCTGCAGGGCATCATCCGTCGTGCGCTCGATGGCACGGCTGCCGGTGCCATGGCGGTGGCGTTCACGCCCGCCGACGTGCGCGCTGGCGCGATCCGCGGGCTCGAGTACGCGGGCAAGCACTGAGCACTCGATCGGTTAGAGAAATCGCCGCAGCTGAGGCAAACTCGACGCAAGGCGCGTGAGTCACGGGGGAAGGGAATGAGCAACGCGAATCCGGCCGACGAACGTATGCACGCGGTCGGTGATGCACCCGCGTGGAGCGAGAGCTACTACTTCAATTTCGTCGACCCCGATTCGAAGATCGCGATGTTCACGCGTATGGGATTTCGGCCGCGCGATGGCTGGGCCGACGCGCTGCACGTGGTGTACTTGGGCGGTGACCGGGTTGCCTTCACCTATGGGCGCCGCGACATCGGTGACGATCTCGCACCATACGACGGCGATCTGCGCGTCGGTCACCTTTCGCTCGAGTGCGTAGCGCCCTTCGAACGTTGGCGGATCGGCTACGACGGACCTGCACAGGACATCGCCGATGCGGCAGTGCTGCTCGAGCGCAGCAAGACCCGCGCGGCCAACTGGTACCGGCCTGCGCACCTCGACATGAGCGTCGAGTTCGCCGGGCTGTCCGATCCTCACTACGCCGCTGCCGGTGAACGGGGTCATTTCGAGCAAACGGGGCGCGTGTCCGGGACCATTCGCTTGGCCGACGAAAGCTGGCACGTCGACGGGTTCGGTGTGCGCGACAAATCCTGGGGACCGCGCGACTGGGGTGCCGGCCAGCCACAGAGCGGCACCATGCGGCAAAGCTCAAGCGACGGCGGACCGGCGCCGTTCGTCAACTGGTTCTCGATGAATTTCGGCGCCGATCTCGCGCTCGGCGGATCCTGCTTCCGCCACGGCGACGGTGTGCTGCGTGGTCAGGGCTGGATCCACGAAGGCGGTGTGACGGAGGACCTCGTCGACGTGGTGATCGACTCGACGTATCGGCCCCATAGCATCTGGCACACGGCCGTGAAATTGAATGCGCGTAGCGCTTCCGGGCGGCAGCTCGATATCGACGGCCGCGTGCTCACGGTGTGCCCGACCAAGATCCCGATGCCAGGCGGCGCCACCTTCGTGAACGAAGGGCTCGCCGAGTTCCGCTGCGGCGATCGAGTGGGCTACGGTATCGCCGAGCACTGGCATGCGGTGAGGCGCGAAGCATGAGCGAGCACATTCATTACGCGGTGGAGGACCGCGTCGGCACGATCACGATCGACCGGCCAGAGCGCCGCAATGCCATGACGTTCGCCATGAACCGTGCATTCGGGCGTGCCATTCGCGCAGCGAGCGACGATGCGGATGTGCATGTGCTCATCGTCACCGGCGCGGGCGGTTCGTTCTGTGCCGGTACCGATCTATCCGACCTCGATAGCAAAACACCGGAAGGCCGTTTCGGCGATGCGGATCCCGATCGCTCGAGCGACCAGTTCTGGCCGCTCGCCCATTGCCCTAAGCCCGTGATCTGCGCGATCGACGGCGCCGCGGTCGGCATGGGCGCCGAGTT
This sequence comes from Gammaproteobacteria bacterium, assembly GCA_003248125.1. GTDB lineage: Bacteria > Pseudomonadota > Gammaproteobacteria > Pseudomonadales > Azotimanducaceae > SZUA-521. The sequence goes on from QJXZ01000065.1 coordinate 2,709, forward strand.
CACAAGCCATTGCGATCTACGCATCGCCTCGACTCGCGCACGCTTTGCGTGGCTGTTCGCGCAGCGCGGTCTGGTGCCGGATACCGGCGCCGGCAGCTGGCTGCTGCCGCGCCTGATCGGGCCGCAGAAGGCGATGGAACTGTTGTTTACGGCGCGCTTCCTCGATGCCGACGAGGCGCTCGCGATCGGCTATGTACTCGAGGTGGTGGAGCCCGCACGGCTTGCCCAGCGCGCTTATGAGCTCGCGCGGCAGATACTCGATTGCTCGCCGTTTGCCATCACGCGCACCAAGCGTTTGCTCTACGACGGCATGGCTCGCGACGCGGCGAGCCACGTTCGCGCCAGCATGCAAGCACTCGCCGAGTGTTTTGCGAGCGAAGATCATCAGGAAGGCGTGAAATCGTTCCTCGAGAAACGCAAACCTCGCTTCACTGGACGATGAGCCTGCGCATGCAAAACCGCGATACATCCATTCCCGCGCATTGCGAACTCGACCAACTTCCGATCGACCACGCACTGCTCGATGCACGCAAACGGGCGTTCGACGAATTCGGCTATGTGGTGATCGAAGACGCGCTGGACGCGGCGACCATCGAGACGCTGCTCGGCGCGATCGAGGCTATTCGCCCTGCGATGGCGGATCATCCGCACCGCAACAAGAGCGAGGGCGGACTCAACGTGCGTCCGGTGATCGACAAGCACCCCGCCTTTCGCCGACTGCTCATGCATCCCACTACGTTTCCGACTGTGGTGCGCCTGCTGAATCACTACAGCATTCAGCTCATCCAGTCGAATCTGATCGAGGCAGAACCCTCCGCCGCACGGCGGCTGACAGGTTGGCACAGTGACGGCGGCATTCCCGCGATCACCGTGAACCGCATACGCGCGTTCGGTAGCCTCAAAGTCGGTTATTTCCTGCGCGACTTGAGCGCTGCCGACGAGATGGGCGCGCTGATGGTGGTACCTGGCAGCCACCGCATGCAGGGTGGTCCTCCGTTTCCATCTGGCGCACGTGATCCGGTAGGTGCCACGCCGATGAAGGTGCACGCCGGCAGTGCGGTGATCTTCCACCAAGGCATCTGGCATGCCGCTGCCCCCAACCGCTCCCGTCAGACACGCGTGGCGTTGTACTACGGCTATGGGTACCGCGTTTTCAGACCGGTGGATTATCAACGCATGCCCGATCACGTCTTGAACGGCGCCTCGCCCGTCGAGCGGCAGCTGTTGGGCGAAACCGTGACGCACCAGGGCTATTACGTGCCGACCGATGCGGACGTGCCGTTGCGCACCTGGTTCACGAAACACTTCGGGCAAGCCGACGTCGGTCAACTGGAGCGAGTCGGCGACGTGGCGCTGGACCACTAGATACAACAGTTACTCGAGCGAGATTCAACATGAGCAAGGTTCTGAAGAAAGAGTACTCCAACCTCGGATTCGATCCCGATGCATTGCGCGAGAGATACCGTGCCGAGCGCGACAAGCGCATCCGGGCAGACGGCAACGAGCAGTATGTGGAGGTAACGGGGAAGTTCGCGCACTTCCTCGAGGATCCCTACGTCGAACGCGAGGAACGCGAGCCGCTCACCGACTCGGTCGAGGTGCTCATCATCGGCGGCGGATTCGGCGGACTCTTGGCCGGCGCGCGCTTCCGGCAGGCCGGCATCGACGACGTGCGCATCGTCGAAGCGGGCGGCGACTTCGGCGGTACGTGGTATTGGAACCGCTATCCCGGGGCACAGTGCGACATCGAATCCTACTGTTACTTGCCGCTGCTCGAGGAACTCGGCTACATGCCGAAGGAAAAGTATTCCTACGCCCCGGAAATCTACGAGCATTCACAGCGTATCGCTCGTGAGTTCGATCTCTACCGCGCGGCGTGCTTTCAGACCAGCGTGACCGAACTGCGTTGGGACGAAGAAGCCGCAATGTGGATAGTGAGCACCGATCGCGCCGACGCCATGCGGGCGCGCTTCGTGGTGATGGCCACCGGGCCGCTCAACCGGCCGAAGCTGCCCGCCATCGATGGCATCGACGAGTTCGAGGGCCATACGTTCCATACCAGCCGTTGGGACTACGACTACACCGGCGGTGACCACAGCGGCGGGCTTACGAAGCTCTGCGACAAGTCGGTGGCCGTCATCGGCACAGGCGCTACCGCGATCCAAAGCGTGCCGTACGTCGCCGAGTACGCCAAGCAGTTGTACGTATTTCAACGCACGCCATCATCGGTCGACCTGCGCGGTAACAAGCCAACCGATCCCGAGTGGGCTGCCAGCTTGAAGCCCGGCTGGCAACGCGAACGCCGCGAGAACTTCAACGATATGGTCACCGGCAAGCCCGTCGAGACGGATCTCGTCAACGATGGCTGGACCGATATCTTCCGCAACTTGGCAAGCCTCATGCCGCGCAGGAGAGACGGCATCTCTGCCGAGGAGGCCGCGCTGCTCACCGAACTCGCCGACTTCAAAAAGATGAACGCCATCCGCGCCCGTGTCGACGAGGTCGTGGAGGACGAAGATACGGCGGAGGCGCTCAAGCCTTGGTACCGCCAATTCTGCAAGCGGCCCACGTTCAACGACGAGTACTTGCCCATCTTCAACCGTGAAAACGTCACCCTCGTGGATACCAGCGAAACGCAAGGAGTCGAGCGAATCACCAAGAACGGCATCGTGACCGGCGGTGTGGAATATCCGGTGGACTGCATCATCTTCGCCACCGGTTTCGAGGTGGGCACGGCCTACACGCGACGCGCGGGCTACGAAGTCATTGGCCAGCACGGCCAAACGCTCTCGGAGTATTGGGCCGATGGCATGAAAACGCTCCACGGCTTCTCTGCACACGGGTTCCCCAACTGTTTCCTCATGGGCCTATCGCAGAACGGCTTGTCGGTGAACCTGACGTCCATGCTCGACGATCAGGCGCAGCACATCGCCTACATCATCAACGAAGTCACATCGCGCGGCCGCTACTCGCAGCCGAGTAAAGAAGCCGAAGCAGCGTGGGTGGCGACCATC
>QJXZ01000031.1 GCA_003248125.1 Gammaproteobacteria bacterium
GCGCGCGATGAACTGGGACGCGATCGGTGCTGTGGGCGAGTTACTCGGCTCCCTAGCTGTGCTGGTGACGCTTGTGTATCTCGCGGTGCAAGTTCGACATGCACGTGAACAGATGGCTCGTGCGGCACGCGATGCACGATTCGATGCCCTCCGCCAGCTATCGGCGTTGTTGGTGACCACACCGGAACTCAGGCACGCTCAGGAGAAGCTTTCACACCACCTTGGCCAGAGATTCGATTCGACCTGGATGGACTTCGTGATCGCCAATGGTGGAACCGCCGATGACGCAGCCTTGCTCGGCTCACAACAATTCATGCGCTGGTCGATCGCAGAGCAGACACTCGGCAACCTCGAGGATCTCTTGCCCGGCGAGCGAATGCAGGCCGAGGGATTCTACCGGCGGATATACGGCGGCCAGGGGATCGAGGCGCAATACTATCGGCTGGTTGCGCGTCCACAACTGAATCCCGATGTCGTACGCATCATCGACGATTTACTGGCAAGGCCAGATTGAGTGGTGGAGCAATGGAATCGGAACTGACGAACACAGCGGCATTACTTGGCAACATCGGCGAATTCGTGTCGGCAATCGCAGTCGTAGCAACGCTCTTCTACATCGCGCTGCAAGTGCGTCACGCCAAGGAAGCGACCGAGGCAAATACGCGCTCGATCGAGGAAAGCCGGCGTGTGGCCATGGTCGACTCCTACATCCGCCGGCTCGAGGGTATGGAGCGATCGATGACACAGCTCGCACTGTCTGCAGAGCTGACCGACATCGTCGCACGCGCCCACGCGAACGGAGTCACCGCGCTCAGCGATGCCGAAAGGATGCGCCTGTTCAATTGGGAACAAGCGCGACTGTTTCGCGTCGAAGGCCAATTTTATCAATGGCAGCAAGGCCTACTCGACCACGAGTACTACGACAATCAGTTCAAGCAGGTCGTCAGGTTCTTTGCGCCCTTGTGGAACCAACTGGGCGTACGGACCAGTCGACCCAGTCTCCAAGAGGCGATCGATCGCGTGCTCGCAGAATCGCAAGCCCCATGAACCATCACGCCGAGCGCTATCGGCGCGACGGGCACGTGAAGGTGGAAGGTTTGCTCGATGCCGCGCAGCTCGAGGCCTACGGCCGAGAGATCACGCGTGTCGTGCGCGACGCGTACGTCGATGCCGCGCGCGAAGTGTTCACGCGAGATTACGGTCGGAGATTCGCGGCCCGAATCGCGTCAATCTTCGCGAGTCCGCAACGTGCACCGGAGTCTACCTACGCGCGCGCCTTCACGCAGCGGCCTAACCTCTGGCGCTTCTCACATCTCGTCGAGGAATTCGTGCGCAGCCCCCTCCTCGCTCGCATCGCCACCGAGCTGATGGGCGTAACCGGGGTACGCCTGTATCACGACCAGGCGCTGTTCAAGGAGGCCCGCGGTGGCCACACGCCGTGGCACGTCGATCAGTTTGCAGGACGTGCCGCTCGACATGGGGCCGGTGGCATTCGCCAATGGCTCGCACCACGATGCGGAACAAGGTCTCGCCCGCACGCTCGCGATCGGCGACGAGAGCGAAGCGCGGCTCGGAGAACTGATGGCCCGTTACGAAGTAGACGAATCGCCATTCGCGCTCGGCGATGTGAGTTTCCATGCCGGCTGGACCTGCCACCGCGCGGGGCCGAATCGTACCGACCGAACGCGTGCCGTGTTCACCATCATCTACATGGACGAGCGCATCCGCCTAATCGAGGCCGAGCACGACAACCACCGCGCGGATGCGCGCATGTGGTTGCCGGGCATCGCGCCGGGAGAGATCGCGGCTTCGCCGCTCAATCCTGTGCTCTACTCCGTGACCGACGACAAGTAGCGGGCCGCTGCACGCAAATGTGCATCGACGCCGTCGTTGCCGGCGTTGTGTGTCGCGACAGCGAGATGGGTCGCACCCAGCGCCCGCCACTTGTCTGCGTGGCTACGCCAGCGATCGGGATCGCCGCCACGAATCTGCGCCTGGGTTTGGATGCCGAATCCATCCCATGACTTGCCCGCCGCCTTGCGTTTCGCCTTCATGCGGTCGAGGGCGGCGGCCGCATCCGGCGTCGGCCCCATGATCGGAATCCAGCCGTCCCCGAGTGATGCACACCGATCGAGCAACGCCGGCGCGCTGCCGCCGAACCAGATCGGAATCTGCTGCGCTGGCCGCGGATTGATGCTCGCTGCACTCACGCGGTGCCAGTTGCCCTCGTAAGTAAGGGTGTCCTCGGCCCAGAGCTTGCGCAGTAAATCCACCTGCTCCGCCTGCCGCTTACCGCGGTTGTTGAAGTTCTCGTTGAGCGCCTCGTACTCGACTTCGTTCCAGCCCGTGCCGATGCCGAGCCGGAAGCGGCCGTTGGAGAGCAGCGCCACCTCCGCCGCTTGCTTTGCAACTAACGCCGTCTGCCGCTGTGGCAGAATGAGCACCGCCGACATCATGTCGATCTTCGACGTCACGGCCGCGATGAACGCAAACGTGGTGAGCGGTTCGTGAAACCGCACGTCCTTGTCGTACGGCCGGTTCTTCCAGCCGCCGGGTCGAGCGGGATCGGCACCGAGCACGTGGTCGTAGGCGAGCAGGTGTGTGAAGCCGAGTGACTCGGCCCCCTGGACGAATGCCTTGATGGCACCCGGGTCGACGCCGATTTCATGGTGCGGAAGGACGATACCGATCTGCATGTTCGGACCTCTCATGGCTTTCAGGCAGACTGATGATATCGCCTCGAGGGGAAGGACGATGACACGGTTTGCCGCGGTTACTCTGCTACTGGTCTCTGCGTGTGCCAAAGCGCCGATGATCGCCATCGACCGCGCCGCGAGTGCACCGAGGTCGGCTACGAGGCAGAGTTCGCCTTCGAGGCAAAGTTCACGTTAGCGCGAGCGCAGAAACACAGTGTCCACGTCGCCGCCCAGGTTCGAAAGCTCATAACGCAGTGCATCGGCCGTTCGTTTCGCGCCGCCCGCGACCTTGAGCGCATCGACCGCTGACACGATGATGGTCTCCAGCATCTCCTCGCGCGTCAGGTGCAGCTTCGCCGCACCATCGACTGCTTGCTCGATGCAGCTCCGCGCCAGTTCGTATTTCGACATGGACGTTGCGTCTCCTACTTGCGTCGAAACGCATTGTCGAGCGCGCCGCGATCGAAGCCAACCGGTACTTCTCCCGAATGCGCGTATCGATAGAGCAATGCCGAGTAAACACCCTGCAGCGCGGCCTGCCCCACTGCGAGCCCCACACCGACAAAGCACGCTGCAATGGCGACCGCGATTGCCAGGGTCGCAAAGTCGAGGTTCGCCAGCGCCACTACGGCCACGATCGTCGCCACGATCAACAGCAGATAGCCCAAGCCGAACACGAACGCGATGCCGACGTTGCCAGCTATGTTCTCGCCCCACGTCTGCTTCAGAAGCGTTGCGCTGTCGCGAACGGCTTGCACGGCACCAACCTTCTCAACCGCGAGAACGGGTGCCACGAGAAATGTCGCCACCGACCAAGCGGTCCCGATCACGGCAGTGACGAGACGACCAATCAATCCAACGCGCTCTTCAATGGCGCGCAGCAAGACGCCGACGGTCGCCGCAATCACGGCATAGCCGGCAATCGCGCCAATACGTGAGAAAGCGATGCGTAACCCGTCGCGCAGGCTCGCTTGCCGCCCATCGAGGCGTTCCAGCACGATGCTGACCAGCGCTGTGTTGAAGAAGATGCCCACGAAGTACAGTGCCACGTACAACAGGAACATCCACACATACGCGATGGTCTGGCGATCCGCCTCCGCATCCAACACGCCGCTGCTGACGATAGGAATGACGAACGTGGCAATCACCAAGGCGCCGGCGATGCCCGAGATCACAGGCAGTACCAACAGTTGCTTGTTATCGGCAACGACGGCAGCCGAAGACTTTGCCAATTGCCAGCTACGCGAGAGCTTGTTCATGGGAGCTCGATGCTAGAAAACGCTGCGAGTGAAACACTAGTCCGCGGGCCGAGCAAATCCAATCGTGGCCAAGGCCGCTCCCACACGGAGTAGCCACAACTTTGTGGGAGCGAGCTTGCTCGCGATTCTCAAACGCCCTCCATCAACCTCGTCGCATAAGCAATGGTGCCGCGCGTCAATTGATGCCGACGCAGGAAGTTTTCCCGTGCTGCGGGTGCGGGTTGGCGCGACGTTTCCCACGACGCGAAGCCGTCGTACCAAGTGAGCAGCAGCATGCGTCCATCGCTCGACGTGCGGTCGCGGGGCGCGAACAATCCCTGCGGCTCGGCGGCGTACGCGTCGGTGGCTTCGAACGTGGTCCACGCTTCACGCGACAACTTTGCCACTTCGTCGATATCGGCAGTGGCAACATCGAAGAAGCGGAACACGTACAAGCCCGGCCGCCGCAAGGGCGGCGCGGGCGTGCTCGGTCGTACCGTTGCAACCAAATCGTACTGGCACACGATTCGGCAGCCGGCGAGCGCCTCGTCCGGCCGCGCGCTACCGCTGCCGTTCTGAGTCATCAACACGAACTCCGAAGAGGGGATCCCGAGCAACCCGGAGAATGCGCCCCACAGGGAGGTACCCTGCGCTTCGAGTGCGCCGACACGTTCGCGCACTCGTGCCCATGCGGGCTGCCAGTTTCGCTCACCGCCATCGACCTGGGTGAAACAGAACTCGTGCATCGAAGCACCCCGCTACTTTCGTCGATTGCATCATCGCACATCGGCTACCATGGCCCGAAAAGTGGGGGCAGGCACATGCGGCGCATCAAGGCATTCGATGCCTCGGTCATTCATGCTGGCAACCGTGGCATCGCCATCGATCATTCGAGTGTGGCGCGCGCGGTGAATGCGCTGCTCGACCGCATGAAACTGCCGCAATTGCTGAATGAAATTCGCGGTCGCCAAGCGCAGCCGATCGATGGCCTGTACTACGCGGGTGGGGACCAATCGCTCGACATTCCCCCATACAAGATGGTCGATGGTCCGCGCGGCGCGCGCGCGGGCTTCGCCACGGCATTTCCGGTCGCGATGGCGCGCGGCGCCACCTTCGACGTGGCACTCGAGCGTGAGGTGGGGCTCGCCATCGGTCGCGAAGTGGCCGCCAAAGGCGGCAACGTCGTACTGGCACCGACCATCAATCTGCTGCGTCACCCCGGCTGGGGACGCGCCCAAGAGACCTACTCGGAAGACACCTTCCACATGGGCGCGATGGCCGTCGCATTCGTCAGCGGCGCACAGAACCATGTGCTCGCGAGCCCCAAGCACTTTGCCCTCAACAACCTGGAGAACACGCGCTTCGAGCTTTCGGCCGACGTCGATTCGCGCACCCTGCATGAGGTGTTCTTGCCGCACTTCAAGCGCTGTGTCGTGGAAGCCGCAACCGCATCGATCATGTCCGCCTACAACAAGGTCAACGGCATCTACTGCAGCGACCACGATGAGCTGTTGACACGGATCTTGCGCGACGAATGGGGATTCAAAGGATTCGTCGAGTCCGATTGGTTTCTCGGCACGCGCTCGACGGCCGATGCGATCAACGCTGGTCTCGACATCGAGATGCCGGCGCCGTACCGCTTCACCGACGAGAAAATCCAAGCAGCCATCGACGCCGGCGAGCTCACGGTCGATACCATCCGCCGCAATGCGGGCCACGCGCTGCACCAGAAGGTCGCCTGGCGGCTCGCCGAAGCACCCCCGATGGATCCGAGCGTGGTCGAATGCAACGCACACATCGATCTCGCCAGGCGCGTGGCCGAGCAGTCGATCGTGCTGCTCAAGAACGAACGCGCGACGTTACCCCTCGAGGATCGCAGCGGTTCCAAGATTGCCTTGGTCGGCGATCTTGCCGATACGATCAACCTCGGCGACCGCGGCTCGAGCTTCGTTGCCTCGTCAGAGGTGACGACACCGCGGGCCGGACTCGAACGGCTCGTTGCCGATGCCGATCTCGAATTCTTCGCTAGCGAAACGAATTTCGAGCCACTCTCCGAATTCGATGCAACCGTCGTGGTCGCGGGTCTCACATACAAGGACGAGGGCGAATTCATTCCCACTGCGCAACAAGAAGCTGAGGGCGAGACACTCGCTCGCGGCGGTGATCGCGCCGACCTCGCGTTACCGGCCGCGCAACGCGATCTCATCTTGCGCGCAGCGGCACACTCGAAGCGCACGATCGTGGTGCTCGAGGCGGGCAGCGCAGTGCTGGTGGACGACTGGATCGATCGCGTCGATGCGTTGCTGATGCTTTGGTATCCCGGCCGCGAAGGCGGCCATGCGCTCGCCAACGTGCTATTCGGGCGCGTCAATCCGTCGGGCCGCCTGCCGGTGTCGTTCCCGCGCACGATGGCTCAACTCATGGCCTGGGACATCAGCGCACGACATGTGCCACACGATCTGCTGCACGGCTACCGGTTGCTCGATCACGACCATGCGGAACCATCATTCCCATTCGGATTCGGTCTCGGCTATACCACGTTCACACTCGATGCCATGACCGTTGTTCGCACGAGCGACGGCTTCGAGGTACGCACCACGGTCACGAACATCGGCGCTCGCGCTGGTGCAACCGTGGTCCAGTTGTACGTCGGCCACGAGGGATCCGCCGTGTTTCGCGTACCGCGCGAGCTAAAAGGTTTCGGCCGTGTCGAGCTCGCACCCGGCGAACGGTGCGAACTCGACCTCGAGCTCCGCGATGTCGATCTACGCTATTACGACGAGGCGCAAGGTTGGCAGCTCGAGCCGTGTACTTATCGGCTGGAGGCCGGATTCTCGTCGCGCGACCTGCCGCGCGCGGCCCGGTGGCGATACCGCGACGGCCAGTGGAGCACGGCTTAGCCGCGTCGTGTGCCATGGAGCGTATCTTTTTCGTCACGCCAATCGTCTACATCGAAGAGACATGAGACGGAGCCGACAGTGACCAAAACGAATCCCTTCGCCGAGCAGGCGAACGTGCGTGGCCCATGGCGGCGCTTTCTCGATGCCTTCGCACCATTGCGGCCGAGCTTGCACCGCTACTGCGTGCAGCTCACCGGCAACGTCTGGGACGGCGAAGACCTGATGCAAGACACCTTGCTGCGCGTGTTCGGCTATCTCGGCAAGATCGACCGCGACCTCGACCATCCACGCGCCTACTTCATCCGTACCGCCACACACCTCTGGATCGATCAGATTCGCCGCGCCGATCGACATCGATCGTGGCTGCAGACGGCAACCGAGCCAACAGACGACGCGTTACCCGAGCGCGCAACCGAGGTCGCGCAGGCGAGCGAGGCGTTGCTCTCGTCCTTCGCGCCACGCGAGCGCGCTGCGGTGCTACTCTGCGACGTGCTCGAGTACACCGCGGCGGAAGCTGCGGCAACCCTGCAGGTCAGCGACGGCGCAGTGAAGGCGGCACTCCACCGGGCGCGAACGCGCCGCGACCACAACAGCGCCGGCGTAATGCATGCGGCCTCGCCGCCCAAAGCACTGGTCGAGCGTTTTCTCGCAGCGTTGGCAAACAATGACATGGACACCATGCAGTCGATCTGCGCACACGACCTCACCGTCGAGCTAGTCGGCGGTGCGCGCGGCGATGACTTCGAATCGAGCCGCTCGTTCTTCGCCCACGCCCATTGGGTGCCGGGACCCGAGATGGCCGAGATCGCCAAGCTGATGAAGCTCGGCAGCGACCCGCATTGGCAGCTCGCCGAGTATTTGGGGGAGTGGATCGTGCTCGGATTCCGGACCCTCGACGGCGTCGAAGGTTTGAACGAGGTCCACCGCATCGACGAGGCTGCGGGCAAGGTCGCCCGTATCCGCTGCTACTGCTTCTGTCCCGACACGGTTCGTGCGGTGGCGGAAGATCTGGGTCTCAATGCGCTGCCGCGGCCGTTCCGCAGCCCCGACCCACCGGGTCGCTAGCGGTCGGCAAATCGCTGCGTTGTAATGGCGCCTTAGTTGCTTGGGGGCGCCAATGAACGGTCTCGAGGCGTTTCGTGCCGAAACGCGCGATTGGCTGGGGGCCAATTGTCCGGCCGGCGCACGCGGCCAGGGTCAAGTCGCATGGGGGAGCTCGAAGATTCGGCTCGAACCGGACGTGCGTTTGTGGCTCGAACGCATGGCCGAGCGCGGCTGGACCGTGCCAACGTGGCCTCGAGAGTATGGCGGTGCCGCGCTGTCGCGCACCGAATACATCGTGCTGATCGACGAGTTGAAGCGAATCGATGCACGTACGCCCTTAACCGGTCGCGGCGTGAACTACATCGGGCCCACGATCCTCGAGCTCGGCAGCGAAGACCAGAAGCAGCGTTGGTTGCCGGGTATCGCCCGCGGCGAAGGCGGATGGGCGATGGGGTACTCGGAACCGGGTGCTGGCAGCGATCTCGCGAGCCTGTCGACGCGCGCCGTGCTCGATGGCGATCGGTACGTCATCAATGGCCGCAAGACTTGGACATCCGATGCGATGGACTGCGACTACATCTTCGTTCTGGCGCGCACCGACCCTGCGCGCCCGAAGCACGAGGGCATCAGCCTCATCCTCGTCGACATGAATCAACCTGGCGTGTTGGTACGACCCATTCGTCTGCTTTCTGGTGCATCACCGTTCAACGAGACGTTGTTCGAGAATGCCGTGGCACGCGCCGACGACGTGATCGGCGGCGTCAATCGCGGTTGGACGGTCGGCAAACGTCTGCTGCAGTTCGAGCGCTCGACGCACGCGGGCATCAACATCTCCGGTTCACAAGGCGGCCGCACGACCGACAGCCACATGCCGGCGTTCGTGAGGCGGTACGTGCCGACCCGACGGGGCCGCATCGGCGACCCGGCCATTCGCGATCGTCTGATTCGATACGAACAAAACGGCCATGCACAGCGTCTGACGCAGAAGCGGGCGATCGAGGAGTTGCAAGCGCGCGCGCCTGGCTTTGCCTCGTCGGTCGTGAAACTCAGCGGCGCGCTGAATACTCAAGAAGGCGACGAGCTCATGATTGCCGCGATGGGCACCCGGGGTGTCGGCTGGGAAGGCCGCGGTTTTGTACGCGACGAGACCAACGTGACACGCGCCTGGTTGCGCCAGAAGGCACTCACCATCGCGGGCGGCACCAAGGAGATTCAACTCAACATCATCGCCAAGCGCGTGCTCGGATTGCCCGACTGATTCATGCGCCACCTTTCAACCCGTGAGCTGATGGCGTTCGGGCTGCTGAGCCTGCCACTTTCCATGGGCGGCCTACCGCTCGCGCTATACCTGACGCCCTACTACGGGGGCGAGCTGGGGCTCAGCCTGTCGCTGATCGGCGTCGTGCTGATGTTGACCCGCATCACCGATGTGATCACCGATCCGCTGATCGGCTATCTCTCGGACCGCACGCCTGCGCGGCTCGGCCGGCGCGGGCTTTGGATCGGCTTCGGGCTGCCGGTCATGGCCGCCGCGACGGTGATGCTATTCGACCCGATCGGAACGCCGACTACGCTCTACCTGTTCATTGTCGTAGCAGCGCTGTACTTCGGCTGGACCCTGATCGGCATCCCAGTGTCGGCGTGGGCGGCCGAGATCTCCGATGACTACAACGAGCGCTCGCGGATCACGGGCGCACGCACTTGGGCATCCACTGTCGGCTTGTTGCTCACGGTACTTTTGCCGCTCGGCCTCGCTCACGCGAGCAATCTCGGCATCGCGTGGGCAACCCCCGATGCGCCCGGCAGCATGCAACCCATGCTTCGCATCGTCGCTTGGGCGACCGTGGTCGCGCTGCTCGGTAGTGGCGCCTGGCTGCTGCTGACCGTGCCGCAAGCACACTTCGTGCGGTCGACGCCGGTCAAGCTGATCGCCGGCCTCGCGATCGTCATCCGCAACCGGCCGTTCGTCCGTCTCCTAACATCGAACGTGTTGGGCGCAATCGGTTGGAATTGCATCAATACGTTATTCATCTTCTTCGTTACCTACTATCTACTGGCCGACGCGAGTCAGTGGCCGTACATACTGCTCACGTACTTCGCTGGTCAGGTACTCGGCACGCCCCTCGTCGTGCGCATCGCGCCAAGGTTCAGTAAGCACCGTCTCATGGCCACGGCTTCACTGATCTCGATCTCCATCTTTTCGCTCGTGCTCCTCTTCGAGCCGGGTGAGTTCATGCTGTACGTCGTGCTCAACTTCTTCACGGGATTGATTGCCCCCACCAATTCGATCCTCGCGCCATCAATGGCAGCTGACGTCATCGATCAAGACACAGTCGAGACGGGCGAGCAGCGCGGCGCACTGTTCATGTCGCTGTGGGGCATGGCCGACAAGCTGGCAATCGCCGTTGCGGCGGGCATCGCCCTACCCCTCGTCGAGCTGTTTGGCTTCGATCCGCAAGTACAGAACGATGCCGCCGGGCTCGATGCGCTGCGCTACGCCTTCTGCCTGATTCCAGTGGTGTTCTTCTTCGCTTCCGTCGCGTTCATCTGGAATTTTCCGCTTGGCCGGGAGCAGCAAGAGGCATTGAAACGCACGATCAATGAGCGCGGCATGCGCTTGGGAGAATCTGCATGATCGAGATCTACCATGTACCGAAGACGCGTTCGATCCGCGTGATCTGGACGTGCGAAGAGCTGGAGCTGCCGTATCGAACCATACCTGTCGACTTCTCGGCGGCCTATCGCGCATCCGCCGAATGGCGACGTCTGAATCCCGTCGGCAAGGTGCCCGTGCTGCGAGACGGCGACCTCGTCATGTTCGAATCGGGCGCGATGGTTCAGTACCTGCTGGACCGGTACGGCAAGGGCCGGCTGCAGCCCCAACTAGGCACTGCCGAGCACGCGCGGTATCTGCAGTGGTCGTGGTTCGCCGAGGCAACGTTCGCGCGCCCGCTCGGCGAAGTCTTCAACCATCTGCGCGCATTCTCGCCGCCGAAACAGGATGTGCTCGCCGAGATGAAAGCGCGCGCACGGGTGTGCTGCGAGGCGCTGAATGGCGCGCTGGGCGGAAGCGACTACCTAGTGGGCAAAGACTTCACCGCAGCGGACATCATGACCGGCTATTCACTGCTACTAGCCGACGAACTCGTGCCCTTTGGCGACCTGCCGAATCTAGACGCCTACTGGCGCCGGCTCACGGATCGACCGGGATTCGCCGTCGCGCGAAGCTGACCCTGTCGTTGCGCCGCGCGGCAAGTGGTGGCGCTCGTATGTGTAAGCGATCCGGACACCGAGGCTCGATAACCAATCGCGTCATACGACGAATGACCTACGCGCGGCACGGCAATTTACGCACGCGATTCCGAAAGCGCCGCTGCTAAAACGATGCCATGGAAGTGCGTGGCCGATGGCTTCGCACTAGCCCTCGACCACCGACTGAGCCGCGCAAGAACTCGTGCCGACTGTTCTTCGGATTGGCCCGTACCGCTTGTTCTTCTACTCCACCGATCGTAGACAACCGAAACACATCCATGTTCAGCGAGACGACCGGCTCGCGAAGTTCTGGCTGAATCCAGTGAGCCTCAGTCACAGCCGAGGATTCTCATCCTCCGAGGTCCGCAGGATTGAGCGTATCATCGCCGCACGTCGCCACGCTCTTTTGGGAGCTTGGGATGAGTTCTTCGGCGAATGAAATGACACGACCGCGAGCCATCGAAGTGAACGTGACCGATGATGCACTGGTGGTACGTCTCTCCGATGGCCGCTCGGTTTCCGTGCCGCTATCGTGGTACCCGAGGCTCGAACATGCCACGCGAACTGAACGCGCAACTTGGGAGCTGTTGGGAGAAGGTATCGGAGTTCATTGGCCATTGATCGACGAAGACATCAGCATCCACGCGCTGCTGGCAGGAAGACGCTCGAATGAATCCAACGCATCGTTTGGACGCTGGCTCGGCCTACGTGGCAATCAGTAGCTTCGATCGGCCCGTGCTCAACATCGCTGCATCCCGTGCGTCACTGGCACCCGTCTTAAGTCGCTGGTGCGCGAATGTCCGCTCGCTTTTGCTATGCTGGTCGGCGGCAATCGTCTTGCCGGCTTCCGGGGAGGCGCAGGTGATGGTTGTTCGACCATTCAACGAGCAGTTGACCGGCATCCAGGTGATGAACCCCAACGTCAAGTTATCGGTCGCGCGCGATCCAGCACGCGGTCAACTCGTACTGTCGGTCGAGTACCCCGCGCCGAGCGGCCCCGCAAGTAGAGACGTGTGGTCGGACGCAGAGCATCGAGATTGGTCCAACGGACGAGCGATCGCGTTCGATGCAAAGCCCGACCAGGCAATTCGACTCTCGGTTTCATTTCGCGACCGCAACGGCGTCGCCTACACGTCGTGGGCAGATCTCGACGCCGACGAATGGCAACACATCGAGATCCCGTTCGCCGAGATCAAACCGAATCCTTACTTCCAACCCCCTGATGCGAAGACCGGCGCGCCGCTCGATGTCAGCGAGGTGATGCGCATTGGCTTCGCGCCGCAGTCGCGCGAAGGCGGACGACTTGCGATCAGTGAATTCGCCATCATCGACTAGGCAGCCACGGCCTCGCGACGGGAGGCGCCGATGAACACCGACACGATCGTTCGAACACTACTCGAGTCCGAGCAACCCGCCATTCGCTTCAAGATCCGCACCGGCTATCTCGGCGAGGATCCCAATGCCCGCGCAATGAAAAGGCTGCGCAACGAAATTCGTGATTCGCCGTTGGTCGCATCCTTGCTCGAGCCGAGGCGCAGAGACGGCAAATTCCCCGATCGCGTGTACGCCAAATGGCAAGGTGCGCATTGGGTCATGGCCGCATTGGCCGACATTGGCTACCCGACCGCCGACAAGACCCTTTTGCCGATCAGAGACCAGCTGCAAGCGCGCTGGTTGCATGAGTACTACTACGCTGAGTTTCCAGCAGCGACCAAAGCGAAAGCGTACGCAGGCCATGGCGTGCCCGTCATGGAAGGCCGACATCGGCGCTGTGCCTCGCAACAATCGAACGCCCTGTGGTCGATCTTGAAGCTCGGCCTCGCGAATCGGCAGACGCATGACTTCGTCGAGCGCTTGCTGCATTGGCAATGGCCCGATGGCGGCTGGAACTGCGACAAGGAGCCTCGCGCGCATCATTCGTCGTTCATGGAGTCGATCTTGCCGGTTCGTGCGCTCGCACACTACGGCAAGGTGTACGACAACCGTCGGGCGCTAGATGCGGCGCGACGCGGAGCCGAGATTTTCTTGAAACGGCAGCTGTTCCTCAGGCAGTCCGACGGCAAGGTGATCAAGCGCGAGTTCGTGCAGCTTCACTATCCGCTGTATTGGCACTACGACATCTTGCACGGCCTAAAGGTCATGGCCGAGGCGGGGTTCATTGGCGATCGACGCTGCAAGCCCGCGCTGCAGCTGTTGATGGAGAAGCGGCTACCCGACGGCGGGTGGCCGGCCGAACACAAGTACTATCGGGCATCGAGCGAACAATCCCTCGGTAACGACTGCGTGGACTGGGGAGGCACGAGTCGCAAGTCGATGAACCCGTGGGTTACTGCTGATGCGCTGTATGTACTGCGCGCCGCGGGCTACATTCACTGATTGCGGAAGAAACTTCGAGCCATGCAGAAAGTCAACATCGCAGCCAAGCTGGCCACGTTCAACGACCATTGGCAGCCACGGATCGTCGGCGAGTTGAACGGTCAGCATGTCAAGCTCGTGAAGCTCGACGGCGAGTTCGTCTGGCACCATCATGCCGATGAGGACGAACTGTTTCTCGTGCTCGATGGTCATCTGACCATTCATCTGCGCGACCACGTGGTGGAGCTCGACGCAGGTGAGTTCTTCATCGTGCCACGCGGCGTGGAGCACAAGCCGGTTGCGGCGCGCGAAGCGCACGTGCTGCTTCTCGAGCCCGCCACGACGCTGAACACGGGCAACGTACGCAACGACCTAACGGTCGACCACCCCGCCCGAATCTGAACGTAATCCCTTGCCCGATGGAGGGGAATTCGGCGTACACTCCGAACTCCCTCAAATGGACCTAGAGGATTTCGACCGATGGCGCTATGGAAGAACGAGCCCGACAACGCACCCACCCCCACCAATCAACCTGCAGCGAGGGCACCGCAAGTGACGATCCCACAACAACAGCAGCCGAGTGCATCCGAGCGACGCGGTACGGCGGCGGCGGGCGAGTCCATCATCGCGGCCGGGATCGTGATCGAAGGCAAGATCGAGGGCAAAGGTCATGTCCGGATCGCCGGCCACTTCAACGGCGATGTCCACGTCGAAGGTAACCTGACCATCGACTCGGGCGCCAAGGTCACCGGTGGCGTACGCGCCGACCGCGTCAGTATCGCAGGCGAACTCGAGGGCAACATCGAAGCCGCCACCGCTGTGGAAATCGCGGCGACCGGCGTGTTGAACGGCGACCTGAAAGCCGGCTCGCTCACGGTTGCCGCTGGCTCGCGCATGCGCGGCAAGGTCGAATTCGGCTGGACCGAGCGCGGTACGTCCAGCAAACCCACTGCCGCACCGACCAGTACGGCAAGTACCGGCGCGAGCGCGAAGCCAGGTTCCGCTGCCACGGCATGAGTTCGGTTAGGCTCGCGACGCCGGGCAAGACACGCACCTGCCCACACTGTCGTACCGAGATCCTGGCGAGCGCAGCGGTCTGCCCCTCGTGTCGCCACCATCTGAGGTTCGGCGGCGCGAGCGGGGCCGAAGCATCACCCGGCGTTGCCGCGCTCAGCGTCGACGGCACAATCCATCATCCCGGTCCCAGGCCACTCGAGTACACAGTGGTGGTGACGCTCAAGAACGAGCAAGGCCAGGAAGTGCTGCGCAAGGTCGTCAGTGTCGGTGCGCTCGCGCAGGGAGAAGCGCGCACCTTCAACGTGAGCGTCGAGGTGCACGAGCCATAGCGTCTGCAGATTTGGTAGTGCGCTGTTAGTCTCGGTCGCACCGTGTTCACTGCGCGCAAGCAGCTATCGCCCCATCGGCTCCATGAAATAGCAAAGACAATCCTGCATCACCACGAGCGGATCGGTGGTGTACATGGCAGGCACCACGGCGCGCCTTAGTTCGACATCGCCATTGCGCAGCTCGAAATATTCGTCAGTGACGTCGCGATGCGCGACGTCGAGCACGCGCAATACTTCGGCAAGTGGCCGCGTGCTATGTCCAAACCGCGTGCCCGCTGGCAGGGCGTGGAAGTTGACACCTTCCACGCCGCTGGTCAGTACCAACGGCGCCTCGCGACGATCGTCTGCAAACGAGAAGTCCGTGCCCGGCTGGATGTGTACGCGCACGCGCGTGCGAAATAGCGAAATCTCGCCGCCAACCGGAACCACCGTCAGCATCATGCAGCGCGTCAAGAAGTCGACGGCTCGCTCTTCGCACATCGGATCGCCAATCGGGCCCAGCTCGAGCGTGACCACCGGGCACACGTCGTCGAACACGCGCGCGAGCACGGTATCGGGCTCCTCGACGTATACCGCTTTGTCCGAAAAGAGATAGGCGAGACCACGGCAGCCCGCGTCCAGACGGGTCAGTACGCTGTAGTGCGGGTTGTGCCCGGTGTTGTTGTGGAGATCCACCGCCGCAAACAGCGATACGCCGCGGAGCCAGCTGCGCACATCATCGGCGAGCGCTGCTTCGGGACCGATCACCTCGCCTCGCCAGATGCGATTGAAGTCGTGCTGACCAGGCAGCATACGAACGCCGCGCGCGGCGGCGTGCACATTGCCGATGAACAACACCAGCGATCGCGGCAGCGGCTGCGCCATGTCGAGCAGGCGGCGCACGGCGTTCCACCCGCTCACCTCGTTGCCGTGCAGCAACACAGAAACGAACAGCGCGGGTTCTCTGGCACCGCGAATGCGTATCAGTGCTGGTCCCCCGAGTACCGACGCAAGCTCGGTGGCCGGGCAGTCGAGCAGCCCTGCCGGTATCCCATCGAATATGCTGGGCGTAAGCGTCACAACGGCCAAGTGTGTACCGGTTCGCCGCTCTCCTGCAGGGCACGATAGGCAAGTGTAAGCGCATGGAAGTCCGGACCGTTCAGTGTCACCCACCTTCGCTGCCACGCAGCACCGTTCTGCGATGAATCAACACGTGCTGCCACCACACCCAGATACTCGTCGATCTCAGACGACGGCACGTCACGACTCTCGAGTCCGCGTCTGGCGATGGGCATGAGCTCGTCCATGATCAGCGCGCGCATGCCAAGCTCCCGCTCCTTGCCATCTATCACCCAACACGCTCGTGCATTGAGCCCGTATCGCGCCGCACCATAGAAGTTGTCGGCTGCAATCGCGAACGGCAGCACAGACTCTGGAGGTGTTCGCTCGAGACCGAGGCCGCGGACCAGACCGAAGTAAAACGCACTGTTGGACAAACAATCCTTCACGGTCGGCCCCGCCGGCACCACGCGATGCTCGATACGAACATGCACTTGGCCATCGAAGTCGAACCCGATCAAGGGCCGGTTCCAACGCCATAGCGTACCGTTGTGAAAGCGCACGTGAGCAAACTTGGTTGGTGGCGTATCACGTACGGCCGGTACCAGAATCGGATGCTCGCGCCGGTTCTCGTCGAAGATCTCGAACAGCGACCGCTGTACGTAGCCCTGCCCGAAGCTCACGCGCGAGGGGTACCGCGGCCCGACATCCACGGCTTGCTGAAACAACGGAATGCGGGTTTCGTCCCACAATGTGTGTCCGAACAAGAACGGCGAATTGGCACTGGCGGCGACCATTGGCGCTGATGCAATCAAAGATGCATTGAAATCGCGCACCGCCATTTGCGGCCGACATTGAAGATGGATTTGGAACGAGGTGGCGGCGGCCTCCAGCATCACATCCGAGTGCATCGCGATCAGATCGGGATCGCCTTCGATGCACAAAGCGAGCGGCTTGCCGTCGCGCAGCGCCATGATGCGGTCGTTCAGCGATTGGTAACGCAGCATGTGGGACATGAACGCCGGCTTCAGCATGCCTTCCTGCACCGTTGGCAAGATGCCGATCGTGACCAGAGCAAGGCCCATGTCACGGGCGATCTTGCCGCACGCAGCGAGCGTCGTCTCGAGCTCGTCTTCGAGCCGCGAGAACGCACGCCCCTGAAGTGCGGTAGGGCTGCCGTTCAACTCGACGTTGTAGGCAGCGAGTTCCGGTACCACCAACGGATTGTTGAGGCGCTCGAGATAGTCGGTATTGCTCGGCGCCGGGTTGCCGCTCGCATCGGTCAACCACACCTCGAGCTCGAAGCCGGCTACGTCACCGCGGGCGCTGAATTCGCCACGCTTGAACAGCGCTTCGAGCAGCGCAGTTTCCTCATCGAGCCGGGCGCGGAAGTTGCTGAAATCCTCCGCCGCGAAGAACCGCTCTTCAATTTCGTCGCCCATGTCGCTTGCTCGACCACATCGCCGAGCCACGTAGCTTACGGCAGTTGACGCGCCGCTGCGCGGCGACGCAACCGCATCTGAAATGCACTCGATACCGCAGCCTCGCATATTGAGAGCAAGCTCGCCCCACGGGAACGGCGGCCCTGATGCGAGCGCATTTTCGGCCGTCAGGCTACAATGCCCACGCGCCAATTGGCGGATCTATTCGACAGTGCCGAGAGGACATTCGATGCACAAAATCACGCTTGCCTTCATCCTGACCCTCGCCGGCGGCCTATCCGCTTGGGCCGACGAGTACGACGACACCATCGCGATATTCAAGGCGGCCGGCGAAAGCAGCCACTTCTTCAACACGGCGTATGGCTATGCGGTATTCCCCACCGTTGGCAAGGGCGGCATGGTGGTTGGCGCTGCGCACGGCAAAGGACGTGTGTACGCAGGCGGTGCGCAGACTGGCACCACGTCGATGACGCAACTCAGTGTCGGCCTCCAACTCGGCGGCCAAGCATTCAGCCAAATCATCTTCTTCGAAGACCAGCGCGCCTATACGCAATTCACTAGCGGCAACTTCGAGTTCGGCGCGCAAGCATCCGCGGTCGCCATCACGGCGGCCGCGTCGGCCGGTGCCGGCACCACTGGCCATTCGGCTGGCGCGAGCGGTGGCAACAAGAACGCCACCACCGTCGGCACCTACTATCGTGGAATGGCCGTATTCACCATCGCCAAAGGCGGGTTGATGTACGAAGCGAGCATTGGCGGTCAGAAATTCAACTTCACGCCGCTGCAAGCACAAGCACCGGTGTCAGCACCTGCCCCGGCACCAGCCCCTACGCCCCAACCCGCGCAGCCATGATCGGCGCCGCGGGCGGCGATGCAGCCGCGCATCCTGGACCAGATCGTTCCTACCGCCGACGCCGATAGCGCGGAGCCGAAGCATGATCGCCGCCATCTGCTGGTGGGCAGGTGCCACCCTCGATTGACGTGCGGCCGCAGCGCACCGACGCGCTACTGCCCAACGAACTTCGGCTGCCGCTTTTCGAGGAAAGCGCGCACGCTTTCCTTCGAGTCTTCGGTGTTGCGCAACGTCCGAATCTGGCCGCTCGCCCATCGGCCCACATCGCGCCAATCGGGATCCAGCGTGCGCCGTAGTCCGGCCTTCAACGCCTTTACCGCGAGCGGCGGATTGGCTGCGATCTTTCGCGCAACATCGAACGCCGTGTCCATCAGCCGATCGGCTGGCACCACGCGCGAGACCAGACCGATATCTCGCGCGGCCGTTGCATCGATGACTTCACCAGTGAACAACAACTCAGCTGCACGTTCGCGACCGACGATCTGCGCCAAGCGTCCTAATCCGGCCGCGTCGCAGCACAGGCCGCGAACTACGAACAGCTCGCCGAATTTCGCCTTCTCGGAGGCGACGCGAATGTCGGCCATCAGGGCTAGTTCCATGCCCCAACCGACTGCTGGTCCGTTCACCGCGGCGATGACGGGGATGTCGGTATGAAGCAGCGCATCCGCGGCCGGTGTGAGCCCGCCGGTCTTGCGGCCGCGCTCGATGGCTTCAGGCGACGGACCTTGCGTGCCACCCAAGATCTGCTTGACGTCGTCGCCGGAACAAAACGCAGTTCCGGCGCCGGTGATGACGAGTACGCGCGCATCGCACGCCCGCACGGCGTCCTCCAGCTCCATGTAGAGCCTGTATGTGAGCGCATTCCTCGCCTCGGGGCGATTGAGTGTGATGACACCGACACCGTCGTCGACTTCGTAGATGAGTTCCTCGAACGCCACGTCATGATCTCCCGCGTGCTGCTTTGAAGTCGGGCTGACGCTTCTCGAGGAACGCGGCAATTGCTTCCTTGTGCTCGGGTGATTTGTACGCGACCGCAAGTGCTTCGCCTTCGCGCTTCTGCACGAGTGCGACGTCGGTCTCGGTGGTGTTGACGCTCAACAGTTGCTTGATGCTGCGTAGCGCAGCCTGCGGATTCTCACCCATTTCCTTCGCACATTGCCGCGCAACCGTGAGTAGTTGATCACGCGATGTCTTCTTGTCCGCTAGCCGAAGCGCTAGGGCCTCATCGGCACCGATGGTCTTGCCCGTGAGCATGAGTTCGCTCGCGACACCGAAGCCGACGCGCAACGGCAAGAAGTGCGAGCTGGCCAGTTCGGGAACCAGTCCCATCTTCACGAAGCGTACGCTGAACTTGGCATCCTCGGATGCGACGATCATGTCCATCGGTAGGATTTGCGTCAGCCCGAGACCGATCGCGGCGCCGTTCACGGCCGCCACCATTGGTTTCGAGTTGCGTACCATGTCGACCCAGCTACCGACCCGCGCACGTGCACTGCCACCGCGGTTGTCGGCCTGCGCCTTGAACACGTCGGCCACGTCGGCGCCCGCACAAAAGCCACGACCGGCGCCGGTGAAGACGATGGCGATCACGTCGTCGTCGGCGTTCGCCTTGTCGATCGCATCGGCGAGCTCGGCCGCCATCTGATAGGTCCATGCATTC
>QJXZ01000244.1 GCA_003248125.1 Gammaproteobacteria bacterium
CATGCTGGCGCGCCATGGTGTTACCGATTTTGCCTTCGATGCATGTCTGCGCGAGTACCGCAAAGGCGTGTTCGCCGGGTTCGCGGTAACGGTCGTTGCCGCGGTACTGGTGGAGCAGACCGCCCGCGGCGATGCGATGTTCACTGCCATGGCGCGGCGCTACGGGCAGATGGCGATCGACTTGGCCATCGACGAGTTCATGCGCTGAACTTGCCCCGGAGGAATGGCAGCTCCGTGGCAAGTTCGTTGCGCGGAGGCAATATCGGTGGCGGTGGACTACGGGCCGCCTTTGATGACGATCGTCTGCCCGGTCATCCAAGCTGAAGCGGCCGAGGCGAGAAACACCACTGCGGGCGCGATGTCTTCGGGCGTACCGACGCGACCGAGGGGGATCTGCAGGCGCTTGCCGAGCGCCGGAATGTCTTCTTCCTTCAGCTTCAGGAACTCCATGAACACTTCGGTTGGGATCGGGCCGGGCGAGATGCCGTTGACTCGGATGCCGAACGGTGCGAGCTCGGTCGCAAGGGTCTGGGTCAAGTTGTTGACGCCCGACTTCGCAACCGCATATGGACCGTTGTAGGGCGCGGCAGCGCCGGCGGTCGCCGACGAGATGTTGATGATCGTGCCGCCGCCAGCCGCCTTCATGACCTTTGCGGCAGCCTGAGCACCAGACCACACGGCCTTGAGATTGAGATTCAGCTGAAAGTCCCACTGCCGCTCCGGCACGTCGAGCAGGGTGCGCGGCACACGATCGTCCGCGCCGCCGGCGTTGCTGACCCAGCAGGTCAACTTGCCGAGCTCGTCGACCGTCCGCTCGGCGAGCATCTGCACTTGCGCCATTTCCATGACATCGCACTTCACCGCGAGCGCGCGGCGACCAAGTTCGCGGACCTTTGCGGCCACCGCATCGACCTCGTTGGCCCGCCGTGCTGCGACCACGACGTCGGCGCCGGCGGCGGCGAGACCCAGGGCGATACCCTCACCGATCCCGCGCCCGCCGCCCGTGACGACCGCCACTTGGCCATCGAGCTTGAACCGGTCGAGCAGTGAGCTCATGCCTTTCTCCTGTTGCTAGCCCAAGCGCGTGCGTCGGCGGACGACACCCAACCGAGCGCATTTTCGAGCAGGCGTCTAAAGCCGGGGTTGGCGAATGCTACCGGCCCATCGCCAAGGTCGGTGGCCACCACCGGTGAATTGCGCGCGGCATTCGCCCACACCACCAAATCGCTACCGGGTGGATGATTCCAGCTGCTTTGCTCCTCGGCTGGCGCGAGCGGTGGCGGTGAGAAGTTGTCACGCACGAACGCGTAATCGGCACGCATCAATGGCAACACACGCTGCTCGAATGCGGCGGTCTTGAGATACAACTCGTCCGTGATCTCTAACCCGTCCTCGAGCCCAGCCAGCACGGGATGCTCTGCGACCGCACGCAGCCGAACCGTTGCGTTGGCGAGCGGGCCGTGCCCACCGCGATAGCCGGAGCCCGGTGTCTCGGCGCCATCGAGCACGCCGCGCTGTAGGAGAAAGGAAGTGCCGGAAATTGCCCGCCATAGCGGCCACTCCGGCCACGACACCGTGGCGTGATTGAGCATCACGATGCCAATGCCGCGTTCAATCAGCGCTTCGATCGCAGATCGATACTCGTCGGACGGCTGTCCCTGGAGACCGCTCATGTCGTAGAACAACACGCAGTCGTAGTCGCCGATGTACTCCGGCTGAAGGATCACCTGTGCGGCCGGCTGCTCGACCAACGTGGTGGTGACGTTGCGCATGGTGCGAAACATCGCCATGAACGCGGTCTGGTCGTAGTCGTGGCCCTTCGCCACGATGAGCACCGACACCATGACGTCAGCGCGTCAGCTGCGCGATGCCCTCATCGCGAATTTCGTACAGCTCGATCACGTTGCCGAACGGGTCGCGACCGTAAATGGCCGAAGCGACGCCGAAATCGACCGGCTCGCCGACAAAGGTCATGCCACCCGCCTTCAGTCGCTGGTATTCGGCTTCGATGCCGTCGACCTGGAGCGCGAAGTGCACGTAGCCGTAATCGCAGGGCTGACCGCGCCGATCGGTGGGCGGCGGATTCGTGTACTGCCACAGCTCGATGAACGCGTTCGGTGCCTTCAGCATCGCCATGCGCGCCGCCACTTTCGGTAGGCCAATCGCCTGATCGGCCAGCGGATTGTCGCGATCGAATTCCGACGCTTGGACCACTTCGAAACCCAGCAAGTCACAATAGAACTTCAGTCCCTCGTCGAAGTCCTGCACGCCGATGGCAACGTGATGCATGCCGACGATCATGGTGTCACCAAGAGTTTGCCCATGTGCCCTCCCGTAAAGAGCTTGATGAGCGCCGCCGGAAAACGCTCGATGCCGCGTTCGACGTGCTCCGGCAACTTGAGCTTGCCTTCTTTCATCCAGCCGGCAAGCCGTGGAATCGCTTCACCGAAGCGGTTTGCATAGTGATCGACCGTGAACCCGCACATGCGCGCGTTACGCTCGGCGAGCCGCAGATAGAGTTTCGGGCCGCGCACGTCGTCCAAATGATCGTACTGCGAAATCGCGCCGCAAATGGAGATGCGGGCGCCGGATGCGATACGGTCCAGCACGAGGTCCAACAATTCGCCACCGACATTGTCGAAGTACACGTCGATGCCGTTTGGCGCCAGCTCGGTCAAGCGCGTCCCGACATCTTCGCCCTTGTAGTCGATGCCGGCGTCGGCACCGATGGTGTCGGTGAGATACCGCACTTTGTCGCGGCCGCCGGCAATGCCGATTACGCGCGCACCGTGAATCTTCGCTAGCTGGCAGGCGACACTGCCAACCGCGCCCGCGGCGCCCGACACCACCACGGTGTCGCCTTCATCGACGTTCACGGCAGAAAGCAGGCCGAAGTACGCCGTCAATCCGGTTGTCATGCCCAGCACGCCGAGATACGCCGAGGGCGGTGCGATGGTGTCATCGATCTTCTGATACATCGCGCCCGGCATCATGGCGTGGGTTTGCGCAAGCGTTGCGCCCGACACCCAGTCGCCGACGGCAAGTCCCTCGAAAGCACTGGCGATCACTTTGCCAACACCGAGTGCGACGCAGGGCGAGCCCAGTGGCACCGAGCCATGATGGCCGCCTTCGCCCAAGGTGGTGCGGATGAACGCATCGATCGATAGGTGCGACACCTCGATCAACACCATGCCGGGCGGTGGCTCGCCCAGCTGCTCGGTTTCAATGGCGAAGTCCGACTCCTTCGGCCGCCCTTGCGGCCGCGACTTCAGCACGACCTTGCGGTTGGTGACCATCACGCGCCGCCGGAAATCCGAATGCACTGCCCGGTTACCCACTCCGCGGCCGGTGAGGTGAGATACAACACAGCGGCACCGAGGTCGCGCGGCGTGCCGAGCCGGCCTGCCGGTAATCGCAGCATCTTTTCGAGGCCTGGCAGGTCCTTTTCCTCGAGCTTCATGGCTTTCATCATGATTTCGGTCGGCACCGCGCCGGGCATGATGCAGTTGACACGAATGCGCGGCCCCAATTCCTGGGCGAACACCTTGGTCAGCATGTTGGTGCCGACCTTGGCCGCGCTGTAGTGACCGCTGCCCGGAATCACCATTTCGGCGGCGATCGACGAGATGTTGACGATCCGGCCGCCGTCGTTCATGTGCTTGGCGGCAACGCGTGACGCCTCGAATATGGCGGTCAAATTGAGCGCGATGGTTGCATCCCATTCTGCGCGCGGTAGTTCCATGAGCGGCACCTGCAGTGGTGAGCCGCCGGCGTTGTTGACCCAGATGTCGAGCCCGCCGAATTCGTCGATGGCGCGCCTCGCCAAATGCTCGAGTGCATCGTCGTCGGTGACGTCGGTGGTCACGGCGATCGCCTTGCCGTTCTGAGCGACGATTTCCTTTGCGACTGCGTCGATCTCGTGCGTTCGGCGTGCCGCGCACACCACCGAAGCGCCAGCGGAAGCCAATACCTTGGCTACGCCCTCTCCAATGCCGCGACCGGCACCAGTGACGACGGCGACTTGGCCGTCGAGCGAAAACAGCTCGTCGATCAACTCCATGCGAACCCCTTTGCTATTTCGTTAGCGCGGCATCGGCTGGCCGAGACCGCCGGCGAACTCGGGCGGTGCTTCGTGGCCGAGCAGAATCGCACCGAGATCCTGATACAGCGGATGTGCAACCCATCGGTGCGTGGCGCAGCCGTGTGCATCGCGCAGCTTGCGCTCGAGGGGCGAGATCATGCGCATACCGCTCGTACCCGCGGCCGTGTGCAGCGTATCGACCACCTTCATGCACTCGTTGGTGGCGTGCACGCATGCCAGCCGCGCCGCTTGTGTCGTTGCCGCGGACGGCAGCTCGGCGCCGGCGTCGAGTTCGTCCTCGACGTCCTGCATGGCGCTCATCACGTAGTTGCGCATCGCCCGGTATTGCGCGGTGCACTCGCCCATCCGGTACTGCGCGATCGGCCGATTCTTCAGGGTCGATGTCGACAACATCGGAATCTTGCTCTGGGCGAGATCGGCAAACGTTTCTAGCGCACCCTTCGCGACGCCGAGCGCAATGGCGACCTTGTTGTACGCCAGACGCAACGGCACCGGAATGCGAAACACGGGGTTGTCGTAGTGGGCGGGCAAGCTCATCAGCTCGACGCCGATGAACTTCTCCGGCACGTAGGCGCCGTCGGCCTTGACGTCGTGACTACCGGATCCGCGCAAACCCGCAACGTCCCAGGTATCGAGGATCTGCCATTGATCGCGCGGCAGGAACCAGAGCTTGTAAATGGGCATGCCGCTGCCGTCTTTCTCGGGCTCGTCGCCCCTCATGAGCGGCGCACCCATGAAGCAGTAGTGCGCGTTGTGGCAACCGCTGATGAAGGTGGTTTGGCCCCACACCTTCACGCCGCCGTCCTTCTGCCGTTCGGCGCGTGGCATGGTGCCGCCGGGTCCGCCACCGCCGCACATGATCACGTCCGGATTGTCGACGTACACCTCCTTCGCGAGCTTCGGATCCATGCCGCCGGCGGCCATGGCATTGATCTCCGAACCGAGCATCACGTTCCAGGCGACCGATGCGTCGATTGCGGCCATAGCTTCCAAGATCGCCACCGTGTCCATCGAGCTTGCGTCGTCACCGCCGAGCGCGGCGGGCAGTGCGAACCGGAAAAAGCCCGCATGCACGAGCCTCGTGACTAGATCGTCGGGCAGACGCCGAATTTTCTGTGCCTCATCGCCGCCAGCGACGATCGCCGGCCGCAATTCTTCGATCAGATTGAGACGATTGGCGAGCTTGCTCGCATCCATGGCGTGTACTCCTCTTCGTTCAAGCGCGCCAGATGCGCTTGTCGACCGTGCCGAACATCTTCGACAACTCGACACGGGTCGGCGTGATCTTGATGGCGACGTAGTTGGGGTCGGTGGGACCGCCAGGGAAGAAGTCCTTCAAGTCGTAGTCGATGACTTCCCATGCGTGCGCGCGGGTGGCGTCGTCACGGCACAGCGTCGCCTTGCCGCGCGCCATGACATGGACGAAATCGGGTGGCGCGACTTGGAACTGCACGTCGACCGATTCGTTGGCGGCTATCTGCAATGCCTTCGGCGATTGTGGGCCGGTTGCGACCCAAAGCGTCTTGCCTTCCCATGTCGGGTGCACGATGCGTACCCGGGCCTCGTCGCCGGCGACGGTCGCGAGCGCACACCACACAGCCTTCTTGCTGGCAGCATCGATGGCGGCGAAGAATTCCGCTTCTTCGGCCTTCGTGACGCGCGTCATGCGGCTGGGCACCAGTTGCCGTGGAAACCGAATGGCACGCGATGGTCGAGATAGGCGGTCGCAAGCGGCCCGGCGGTGAGGTTCTCGGCGTCGAGAATCACCAAGTGACTCGCCTTGCGGCTGTCGTCGTAAACGTTGGCGAGTAAGTAGCCGACACCTTCCGGCGCATCGTCGGATTTCGGCACGAAGATCGGCTCGTTGGTGGCGCAACCCGCGCCCACGTCGTAGATCTCGGTCTTACCGGTTTGATGATCGACCCGGCCGATGCCGTTAAAGCCGCCGACTTTGAACTGCGGATTGGTGTCACACGCGAAATAGCCGTAGCGATAGCTCATGCCGGTGCGGCGTTCATCCAGGCGTGGAAACTCGCAGGCGAGATCGTTAAGCCGCTCCCATTTGTAGTCGTCGGTATTGCGTGACAGATCGAATGTCCAACGCGTCAGCCTGGGAACCGCCTTGCTGGGATCGCCAGGTGTGCCGTCGGCCCACGGGAACAGTGGCGCCTGCTCGAATTCGCACACGTCGCAGGTGACCACATCGCCGTTGCTGTGGGCATTCATCGGATGGAATACATACGATGGTTCACCCTTGAACCAGCGCAGGTCTTTCACCGAGCCCTTGCGCGGCATGATGCCGATGTGCACCCCCTTCTCGGGTTCCCATGCGTACACGGGGCCACCCTTCATGGCGCGCTCGAGCGAACCCGTCAGCGGCATGATCGGGAAAATGACGTGCTCCGAGGTGATCATGAAGTCGTGCACCATCGAGGCGTAGGGTGCCTCGAAAGTCTCCGAGCGCACGAGCTTGCCTCCAGCATCGACGACATGGAACGACATCGCGGCGGAGATGCCGCCATCGGCGTTGTAGCCGAAGAACAGCATCTCACCCGTGGTGTCGTCGATCTTGGGATGCGCCGTCATCGGGCCGACCAGCTTGTCGCTAAAGGTCCATGGGCCGATCGACTTCAGCGTCAGCGGATCGAGTTCGAATGGCGCATGTGCTTCCTCGAGGGCGAGCAGCTTGCCGGCGTGCCAGACGATGTTCGTATTGGCGAGACCGTCGGTTTCCATGCCCGCGACACTCGGGTCCGTATCCATCGGATTGAAAGCCGAGAACAACGCCCGGCCAGCCTCGTGCTCCTTGGTCCACTTCACGGTTCGAACCCAACGGTTCTTGTACGCAACCTTGCCATCGCGGATGTAGAAGCCATGGATCATGCCGTCGCCGCCGAACCAGTGATAACCGCCGCGTGGCGCGAACTGAGGGTTTGGTCCGTTGCGGAAGAAGGCGCCGTTCAGTTCCTGTGGCACTTCGCCCGCCACGACGAGATCCGGTGCGTCGCACTCCATCTGAATGGGTGCGAACCCGCCGGTCAAATTGGGATGCTTCGGAAATGGCTTGGCCATGATCTGTCCTTCCTACGTTCGGTCGGGCTCAACGCGGTTTTAGGCCGATCTTCGCCCGTTCTTTGTTCATGCGCTCGGCATCGGCCGACAGGCGATCGCCTAGCTCTTCTTCGGTCACCGTGCCAGCCATGTGCCGGCCGGCGAGGCCGGAGTTGTACATGATCTTCTTTTCGGGCGTCACTGCGATGATGATCCGCAGCGGTGAATCCAGTAGGTTGTTGAAGAAGTCCTCGCCGGCCGGGTTGTCGGGATTCACCTTCTTCGACAGCGCCGGATAGAACCATTTCTTGGTGGCGTCGTCATCGAAGATCTCGGCGCGGCCTTTGAAGGTGATCGCGCCGTGCGGTAGGTCGGCCTGCGCCCGCGGTCCGTAGGATGTGCTGCTGACGTTCACCGACACACGATTGTCGCGCTTGATCGCCACCGTGCGATGGCGGTGCTTGGCGAAAGTGATCCAGATTTTGCCGTCACGCCACACGTAGGCATGGGTTACACCGACCGGCCAGCCGTCTTTGGTCGACCACATCAGCACGCACTCGCCCGCGTGCGTCATCAGTTGGTCGACCTCTTCGTCCGTGAACGGATAGATCGAGACGATTTCGTGATCGTGGGTCTGTGCCATGTCTGCCTCCCTATTGCCAGGATTTGCTGAGTTCGATGCCCCACGTGCGGCCGGGTGCCAACGCGCCGAACCAGAATACGCCGACATCGACCGAGGTCGCGAGGTAGTTGTCGTCGTGGAAGGCATCCTTCACGAATGCCGTAACGTCCACCCAGGGATTCTGCCAGATCACCGAGAAGTCCCACTCGCCACGGTCGTCGAACACGTTGCGGCCGAGACCTTGCGGGTCCGGTTGACCGAAGTTGCCGGTGGTTCCGTCCGCCCACGCGTAGTTGGTGCGGAAGATTGCGGTGCCGAGATCGCGACCGAGCGGCTGAAAGTAGTCGACGCCGACGTTGTAATTCCACTCCGGTGCGAATCCGAACTCGAAGATGTCGGAGATGTCCTCGCGCACGGGGGGATCCGCCAAGCGATTGTTTGCCAAGAATTCCTTGTACTCGCCGTCGACGTGACCGACTGCCAGTCGCACCTGCAGACGATCGGTCGGCACCCACTGTGCTTCCAGTTCGACGCCCTTGATTTCCGCTTTGGCAGCGTTGTTGACGATCGTCTCGGTGGCGAACCCGAACTCGTAGATCTCGCTCTCCTGCTTGTCGTCGTATTCCGTGAAATAGCCGGTCAGGTTCAGGCGCAGGGTGTTGTCGAGCAGTTCGGAGCGCAAGCCCAGCTCGTAGCTGTCCACCGTCTCGGGGTCGTACGGGCCGATGGAACTCGGGGTGGTGGCGCGGCCGTTCCAGCCGCCGGAGCGAAAGCCGCGCGAGTACGAAAGGTAGGCCATGACGTCATCGGTGAACCGGTAGTCGAGGGCGATGCGGGGCGTGAACTCGTCCCAATCCTCGTCGCCGTCGTCGTTGCAGACGAGTGCGGCGGCGCGCGCATCTGCCGTGGCTTGATTGGGGGCGTCCGCAATCCAATCGGCCGCCACCTGGTCGGCAGTCGCCTGTTGCGTAGCCGAAAGATTGCCACAACCCCAGACCGTGGGCGGCAGCAGGCCGCTGGCGTCACCCGATGAGCGCTGATAGATCCAGAATTTCTTCTCGTCGTAGGTCCAGCGGGCGCCGACCGTCAGCCGTGCCTTGTCGGTCAAATCGTAGTACGCCTCGCCGAACAGTGCATACGAGGTGGATTTCTGGCCGGCATCGCCGTCCGGTGAGGGTGGTGCCAAGCCCCGCGTGCCCAAAACGTAGATGGACTGCGTGATCTCGTATTCCGATTCGACGTAGTAGACGCCCGCTTGGAAGTTCAGTGGCCCGTCGAACGACGAAGTGAGCCGGAGCTCTGTCGACCACTGTTCGTAGTCTTGCGGTCGTACGGGGTTGAAGATCAGGACTGGCGCACCGAGGTTGTCCTCGTCGAGAATTTCGTCGGACTCCTGATAATTGCTGATCGATTCGAGACTCAGCGTGTCGTTGAGCGCATAACCGAGTTCCACGGTGTAGCTCTTGCGCTCGATCTCGTTGATGAATGGCTGTGCGGTGTACGAATACTTGTAGCCGTTTGCCTCGCCGATCAGGTAGCCCTGTGATGCACACGCAACATCGGGTACCCATTGTTGCAGCGGCGCTACCGAAGCGCCGAACACATCGCAGAAATTGCCGCCGCTGATCAACGTGTTCGTGATTGCGTTGCCGAGCGCCTCCGGAACGGACGTGCCGCCGCCGATCTCTGTGAACATCTGCAGGGTAATGGCGTCCCAGGTGGCCTCGCTGAGGTTCGGCACGGTGAGGTTGGTGGGCGTGGGCAGCGTCGAGTCGTCGTCGGTGTATTCGAACGTGGCGAGTGCGCTGAACCGGTCGTTCGGCTCCCACAGCGCGCTGACGATACCGTTGAAGGTGTCCTCACCGTCGATTTGGTGACCGTTGCCGTTGATGGCGCCGGTCGCCAGATCGAACGTCGCCTCCTCTTGGAAGCCGTCGCTCTTGTCGACGAAGGCGCCGAGCTTTACGCCAAACGTGTCGCCGTTCCCAAGGTTCAAGATGGCCTTGTAGTCCTGCTCGTCGTACGAGCCGTAGCGCAGTTGCGTCTTGAGGCCGAATTCTTTGGTTGGTCGCGTGCGGCGCACGTTGACCACCCCTGCAATCGTGTTGCGACCGAACAGCGTGCCCTGTGGCCCGCGCAAGATTTCGATCGATTCGAGGTCGAAGGTATCGATCAAGGCAGACGTGTTGGTGACGAGTGGTACGCCGTCGACCACTACACCGACCGCCGGGTCGAAGCTCTTCTCCAAATCGCCGAACACGATGCCGCGAATGCCGCCGAATAGCGCATTTCCGGCGTATGGCTGGCGTGCCAGGATCACGTTCGGCGTGTACTTGGAGAACTCGCCGATGTCGTTGCCGTAAACCTGGTCGATCTCTTCTTCGGTGAACGCCGATACGGCGACCGGTGTCTCCTGCAACGATTCCTCGCGCTTACGTGCAGTGACGACGATCTCCTCGATCTCGAAGCCTTTTGCCGCCGCTTCTTCGGCAAATGCCCTTGGCTGTTCGACGGCAACAAGCGAAGCCACGCATGCGGCAACGCTGCAGAAACGCAGTGCAAACTTGATCACGGCCCCTCCAATGTCCTATGGCCGTGCGCAGTTTCGCCGCCTCGGATCGCGCCGGGTACTGTCGTTTCCGTGAGTTCGGGTCGGACCGTTCACTCACCGAGCGGGTGCACGAGCCCCATCTGCACTGCGATCGCGACTGCTTGCGTTCGGTTGCGCGCGCCGAGCTTGGCGATTGCGTTGTCGATGTGAAAGCGCGCGGTGGTGTGCGAGCGGTGGATCGATTCGCCGATCTCGACATCGGTGCGTCCGAGCGCGGCCCAAGACAGGCATTCGATCTCGCGCTCGCTCAATGGCGAAGCCGGCGGGCTGTTCTCGATGGTGATCTCCACACGGCTCGCGTACACGAGATCCATCAGCAGGTGCGCCGCGAGTCGCAGCTGCTCACCGTGGCGATCGAGGACCGCGCGGATGTCGACGTTCGGATCGTGGGCGAGCCAAGCCACCGAGCCGGTTCGGGCTCGCGGCAGGTGCACCGGCACGGTGAGCCCGCCATAGATGCCGCGCTCCGGTGTCAGATGCCAGGATACCGGCGGCCGCGCGCGCGCCTCGCGAATGGCTTCCGCGACGGCCACCGCATCCCACACGAAGGGCTTGGTGGTGACCCGACAGACGGCCGCGATGGGGCTGATCAGGTACAGCTTCTGATCCACCCAGTCGGACTGAAACGATTCCTCCCACCCGAGCACGCTCGCCATGGCGCGTCCGTCCTCGGCGGTAAGTAAGCGGTCGCTAGAGTAGTCGTCGATGACCGATGGCGCCGGCAGTTCAACGGCGGCGCCGATGTCGAGTAGACACTGCGCCGCGGTCACCAAGTCGGCGGCCGCCGCAAGGCGCCGGAGCGCCGCTTGCAAGGTCCCTTCCGTATTCACACCTGCCTCGTTACCTCGGCAACTCGCCGGGCAAGGCCGTGGCCCCCGCGTCGGCCACAAATTCCTGTCCGTTCAAGAACTTAGCCTCGTCGGAGGCGAGAAACACCACGAGGTTGCCGATGTCCTCCGGCCGCCCCAAGTTGGGGTCCGGCGCGTTCTGGCCCGTCGGTGCGGGCGCAAGGCCCGCGTCGATCATGGCGCGACCGAAGTTGGCCACCATGGGCGTGTCGATGGTGCCTGGATGAATGGAGTTGCAGCGCACGCCGTTTTTGGCGCCAATGCAGAACGCCGCCACCGATCGGGTAATGCCCTCCACCGCCCCCTTTGCGGCGCTGTAGGCGACCACGGGCGCATAGCCGCGTTTCGAGGCCGTGGAGGCCATGTTGATGATCGATCCGCCGCCGCTCTTGGCCATCGCCGGGATCGCGTATTTGCAGCCGAAGAAGGTGCCATCGACGCTCACCGCCATCTGCTTGCGGTACTGCTCGGTGGTCTGGGTGAGGATGGTGCCGGGCAACACGATGCCGGCGTTGTTCACCAGCACATCGAGCCGGCCGTGGCGCACCATCACGCCGTCGATGAGCGCGGCCCATGCCGCTTCATCGGTGACGTCATGGCGCTGGAACTCGGCGCCTATGTCCTTCGCCAGTGCCTCGCCAGCGGAATCGACATCGGTCAACACCACCTTCGCGCCCTCCTTGGCGAGCAAGCGCGCGTCGGCCGCACCGAGTCCCTTGGCGCCGCCCGTCACGATCGCCACCTTCCCTGCCAGTCGTCCTGCCATGCGTTCCCCCGAACATCGGTTTTCACCGAGCCTAATCCGCCGCAGCCGCAACTGTCGAGAATGGCCGGTGTAGCATCGAACGCGTCGAGGTCGAATGTGGCTTTTCATGTCGGAAACGATTGATGTGCCGTTGGCTGGCGTCGAGTCGATACCGGAAGGCGGCATGCGCCCCTTTCCGGCCGGCGCCTTCGAAGTGCTGGTCTGCCGCGTGCGCGGTGAGTTGTACGCGGTGGACAACACCTGCAGTCACCAAGAAGCGAAGCTTTGCGAAGGCCGACTGGTCGGCTACCGCATCACCTGTCCGAAACATTCGGCGCAATTCGATATCCGCGACGGCAGCCACAAGAATCCGCCGGCGTACAAGGCCATCGCCACCTTCGAGCTGACCGTCTCCGACGGCGCGCACTACGTACGCGTGCCCGCTCGGAAGCCGGCACCAAATCCCGGCATCGGGCCCTGGCCGATGCCGCGGCGTTGACGGTTTCGGTTCAGCGCTGCGCTGCGATCGTGACCGGTAGCGCGAATTTGCGCGGCGCATCGGCGCGCTGCGGAAAGTAGAAAATCTCGTTGGTCGATACCACTACGTCCGGCAGCGCGTCGCCGTTGAGATCGGCGATCTCGATCGAGTACAACTCCGGTACCGTGACCGCCTGAGCGATTGGAATGGTGTACGTGCCATCGAGTAGGAAACGATCGTCACCGTCGCGGCGGTACACGTCGAAGACGTTGGCATCGTTGGCCGACGTACGCCGGCCGAGCACCACTTCGATGTCGCCGTCGCCGTCGAGATCGGCCTGTGCTGCCAGCGCGTCGATCGCGTCGCCGAGCTCCCAACTGCGTACCAACCGAAAGCCATTCGCGTGCGCCGCGTCGGCGACGAATAGGGTCCACACGCCACGAAAGCGACCGATTCCGCCGCTGATCCCCGCAACGGCGAGATCTTGTGCGCCGTCGCGATCGAGATCGGCGACCGCCGCATCGGTGACCGCGTGCACGGCGGTTACCGCCACGGGCGGCAGAAACGAGCCGGGAACCGCCGCATCTTGGAGATGCAGCAGTGTATCGGCCGAAGCAGTGGCGATGCTCGCCGGCGCCACCAAATCGATGAGCTGATCGGCGTCGACGTCGGCAACCCGGAGCCGCCGCGATCCCGGGCCTATGGTCACCGGATCTGCGAACGTGCGCAGTTCGGCCGCGTTCTGAATGAAGGCAATCAGCTCGGTGTCGGTGACCGCAAGAATGTCCGGCAAGCCATCGGCGTCGACGTCCACTACCGCAGTTTGGTAGACGTTTGCGCCGGCGGCCAGGAACTGGGCGTGCTCCAGCACCCCACCCCCTTGGCCGTCCTGAAACAAGATCCGGACGCCCGACTCGCTAAAGGTGCACGCGGCGATGACGTCGAGCCATCCGTCGCCGTCCAAGTCGCCGGTGCTGACCCAATATGGCACGGCGTCCAGCGCGTATGGGACCGGTGATAGGAACCGCGTTGCATTCGCCGGGTCGCGGCGATAGACATCGATGGCGCGGGGGGCCGGCCCGGCAGGATCGAATGTCGCGCGGGTCGCGATGATGTCCACTTCGCCATCGCCGTCGAGGTCGGCGATGGCGAAGCCATGATAGTCGTTGCGTGGCCCTTGGATGCCAGGAAACGCATTGCCGTCGCCGCTGCCGCCACCGCAGCCGGAAATGAACAACGCCGCCGCGAGCAGGATCCGCAAATCTGCCTGTTGCATGCGTCACTTATGCGGTGCGGGCGCGCATTTCCCAATAGGTAGTTTCCATGCCGCGCAACGGCGGCGGTGCTCGCTTCAAACGCGCTCTGCCATGGCGCCTTCGCGCTGTGCGGCAATGTTCGCGGTGTCGGTCGGCAGCTCAACCTCGGCGACTTCAACGGCCGCATCGGCCTCCGCTGTGCTCGACACCAGCTTGGTTTCTACGGCCTCACGGATGGCTTCGGTGCGGCGCTCGGACAGCCCCAACGCGGTGGCGCTGTCGGTGAAGTGGTCGAAGAACGCGCGGTAATCTTGCGCGAGCTGACCGAACAGCTTCGCGCTCTCTTCGAAGTGGGCGTTGATGCCGGCATTGACCTTCTCGAGGGCGGCGCGCTGAGTCGCGAGATCGGCTTCCAGCATTTCGATGCGTTGCGTGTCGGCCGCGGTCCGGCGGCCGACGATGAATCCGACGCCGCCAGCCACTGCGGCGACCGCGAGGGCAATCCCGAACAATGCCCACATCGACAGTGTCATCGACGGTCTCCGTTGCGTTTCCATCACCGTACCTTGTGTGCGCCGAAAGGCCAAATCGCATGCTCGGCCTTGAGGCATAATTGGCGCGATGTACGGGGAGGATGAACATGTCTCGATTCATATCGGCAGCGCTCGTCGTGCTACTGCTCGCCGGCTGCAACCCCGCTGATCGACGGCCCGGTCTTTGGTTGACCGGCGAGGCGGCCGACGTGCCGGCCGATTGGTCGTTCACCGAGGCGGAAAAGGAAATCGCAATCCAGGTCAGCACGCCCTATCTCGTTCCGCACTCGGTGACGATCTGGTGCGCAAGTTTGGACGGCGAACTGTACGTTGGCGCGCGGGCGCCGGAGACGAAGAATTGGCCGGGCTGGGTGGACGACGATCCGAACGTGCGGCTCGGCATCGCCGGCAAGGTCTACGAGGTGAAGCTCGAACCGATCGATGACGACGCGGCTCTGCTCGCGCGGCTCTTGCCGGTGTACGTGACGAAGTACGACTTGCCCACCGGGCCGCCGCCGGCCGATGCGCCGCGCTCACGTTACTGGCACGTCGTCGCGCGGAGCTGACATGAAGAGAGGGACCCTTTGCCGCGACCGCCTCGCCGCGGTCGACGGCCTTCTAGCGTCGTATGTCGACTCGCGGCGCTTGCCATGCGCATCGTGTCTCATCTCGCACGGT
Source organism: Gammaproteobacteria bacterium (assembly GCA_003248125.1). Taxonomy (GTDB): domain Bacteria; phylum Pseudomonadota; class Gammaproteobacteria; order Pseudomonadales; family Azotimanducaceae; genus SZUA-521. The sequence goes on from QJXZ01000244.1 coordinate 14,925, forward strand.
GGGACCGAGGTTCACTACGCATACACGGGTATGCGTGACGTCGAGCGCAAGCAGAGCATTACGCGCGACACCGTGTTCCGCATCTACTCGATGACCAAGCCGATCACCAGCGTCGCGCTCATGATGCTCTATGAGAAGGGCGCCTTTCAGCTCGATGACCCGGTGGCACGCTACATTCCCGCGTGGAAAAACCTGAAGGTATTCTCGTCGGGCGACGAGCACGACTATCGCGTTACCGAGCCCACGCGTTCGATGACCATCAAAGACCTTTTCACGCACATGTCGGGTTTGACGTATGGCTTCATGCAAAGCCATCCGGTCGATGCCATGTACCGGGCGGTCGAGATCGGCGGAATGGCGACCGGCGGCACGCTCGAAGAGATGATCCGCAAGCTTGCCGATATCCCGCTACAGTTCTCGCCCGGTTCGCGGTGGAACTACAGCGTATCGACCGATGTGCTCGGTTATTTGGTCGAGAAGTTCGCCGACCAGCCGCTCGACGAATTCGTGCACGAGCACATCACGGAACCGCTCGGTATGAACGAGTCTGGCTTCCGTGTCAGGCCCCATCAAACCGCTCGCTTCGCGGCGTGCTACGAACGGGTGCCCAACGCCGAGGCGTATCGGCTGCAGGACGATCCGACCACGAGTTCTTATCTCACGCGCCCAACGTTTTTATCGGGGGGTGGCGGCATGGTGTCAACGATCGACGACTACCACAACTTCGCACGCATGCTGCTCGGCAAGGGCGAGTTCGATGGTGCGCGAATTCTCGGGCGCAAGACGCTCGAATACATGACCACGAATCACATGCCCGGCAACCGCGACCTCGCTGCGATGGGCCAGCCGGTGTTCAGCGAAACGCCGTATGAAGGCATCGGCTTCGGTCTCGGATTCTCGGTGGTGCTCGATCCCGCGGCAGCCAATGTGCTCGACTCGGCCGGTGACTTTGGTTGGGGCGGTGCTGCCAGTACCTACTTCTGGGTCGACCCGGTCGAAGATCTGATCGTCATTTTCATGACACAGCTCATTCCGTCGTCGTCTTATCCAATTCGTAGGCAATTGAAGACGCTGGTCTATCAAGCGCTGATCGACTGACGAGTCGGCAGCTCGACTGAAGCTCGATTGCTCCCGCCGCGAGGGATAGACTGGCCTGCGGAGAGGAGGTGCGCATGAGCGAATCCACGAACAACCCGCCGCAGCGGGCCGGGCGCTTGTTCGAACCCTTGGGCGAAGTCGGATCGTTCGATCCTGGCCGCCATGATCCCGTCGATCTCGAGGGACTCACCGTGCTGATCGGCACGCGCAAGGGGGCATTCTTCCTTTGCGCCGACGATGGGCGCGCGGCGTACTCGCTGCAAGGTCCGGCCTTCCTTGGTCATATCATCCATCACGCCGTGGCCGACCCCCGCGATCACCGCACGATTCTGCTGGCGGCGCGCACCGGACATTTGGGCCCCACCGTGTTCCGTTCCACCGACTTCGGTAAGACCTGGAAGGAAGCGCGCCGACCGCCGGCATTCGACCGGCCGAAGGACGGCCGCGTTTGCGACGTGGTCGAACAGGTCTTCTGTCTCGCGCCTGGACTACCGAGTGAGCACGACACTTGGTATGCGGGCACGTCCCCCGAGGGATTGTTTCGCTCGGAAGACGGCGGCGATACCTGGAGTCCCGTTGCGGGTTGGAACGACAACCCGATGTGGATGCAATGGACCGGCGACGGCAAGGAGGCGAATCCCGACGGTTCGCCGCTCCACTCGATCCTCGTCGATCCACGCGATGGCAAGCACATCTACATCGCTACGTCGTCGGGCGGCTGTTTCGAAAGCGAGGATGGCGGCGCGAGCTGGAAGCCGATCAACCAGGGCCTGGTTTCGCCCGTCCCGCGCGAGATCACCGAGTACGGCTACGACCCGCACTGCATGGTGATGCATCCGCGTGACCCGGACCTGCTCTATCAGCAAAACCACTGCGGCATCTATTCGAAGCGCCGGCACGATGCGAAGTGGCGCCGCATTGGCGACAACATGCCGCGCGACGTCGGCGACATCGGCTTTGCGATCGCCCTCGATCCCCGCGATCCAATGACTGCATGGGTGTTTCCTATGGATGGCACCGATGTTTGGCCGCGCACCAGTCCCGGTGCGAAGCCGGCGGTCTATCGCACGCGCGATGGTGGCGAGTCCTGGCAACGTCTGGATCAAGGCCTACCGAAGCGTGCGTGGTACACCGTGCTCCGGCAGTGCATGGCGGTCGACGACGGTGATCCGCTCGGCGTGTACTTTGGCACCACCAATGGCGAGGTGTGGGGCAGCACCAACGCCGGCGAGGAGTGGCGATGTCTCGCTGCCCATCTGCCGCATGTCTACTCGGTGGAAACCGTGAGGCTCGATCGCTGATGCGCGTTGCAGTACCCGATGTACTGACCGGCTACACCGGCGGCGCAAAGCACGTCGACGCCGATGGTACGACGATCACCGAGTTGCTCGAAGACATGGACCGGCGTTATGCAGGGGTGCGCTTTCGCATCGTCAACGAACGTGGTCAATTGCGGCCGCACGTGCGCATCTTCGTCAACCGCGAGATGATCGAAGGCCTCGATCAGCCGGTGTCGGCCAACGACGAGGTGGTCATCATTCAGGCATTGAGCGGCGGCTGAGCGCTCACGGCACGACGATGGCGATCGCCGCGCGCACGATCATCAACGCAAGCGCGAACGTAGAGATCGCATAGAGCGAGAATCGCAGTGGCACGTGATTGAAGGTGCAGTGCACTAGGCTATGCAGTGCGCGAAACGCAACGAACGTCCAAGCCGCCGCGAGGTGCAGGGCGTCGGTCTGCCCGACACCGTCGAGGTAGAGCGCGATGCCGTAGAACAGCACCGGCATCTCGAACAGATTCTTGAGGTTCTCCGACGGGTTGTTGACTGCCGGCGGCGACAGTCGCGCGAGCTCGCCGGGACGTGTGAGTTGATCCATTGCGACGTCGAGCGAGCGAATGAATGGAATGCGACGCGCGTACATGTAGAGCCAAACGACGAACGTCAGCAACATCATCGAAATGAAGGGTGCGTGCAGCGTCATGTTGGCGCTCGAGTTGTGGTGAACTGACGAGAATGCCGTTCATCGCGATTCATTGCATCGCCCACATCAGCGGTACGGCGAATTGAACGGCCACTAGCCGCGTTGGTGACCACTGCTATGCAGTTGCGTCGAATACGATGGCTTCTAGCGGCATACGCGCAGGATCGGGTCCGAACTCGCGTTCCAAAGCGGCTTCGAGTGCGGTCACGACCGCCTCCGGTGCAACTTGTCCGCGTGCGAATTCGTGCACCACAGGGTTGCCGTACACGATGCCGGTCGCGAAACCGCGAATCGAATGAATGGGAGCGTCGAGCGCAACCCGGCGCCAATCGACGCGCTGAAATCCGGCCGTGGTGAGCTCGCTCGTAATGTGTTCAGCGTCGTTGTAGCTGAATGGGGTTTTGTAAAACTGCGGCGGATCGTCCGGGATTAGAGCGGCGGGGGTGTCGTATGCGATACGTGCGAACGGATTGGCGGCGACCGGTCCCCACACGTTAACAGGTAGTGGCCACCGCGGCGCAAGACTTTGCGCGCCTCGCGAAACGATTGACCTTTGTCGGGAAAGAACATGACCCCGAACTGACAGGCGATGACGTCGAAGCTGTCAGGTGGTTCCTCGATTTGGGTCGCATCGACGACGCGAAAAGATACCTTCTCGTTTGGGCCGAATTTCCGGGCCGCGAAATCGAGCATTGGTTGATTGAGATCCGTGGCCACCAGCTCCGCATCGGCGAGTAGGTCACACAAACACCGCGTGAGAATGCCCGTGCCTGCCGCAAGCTCCAGCACGCGCTCTGGTGCCAGCGCCGCGACTCGTGTGGCCAGATCGGCGGCGTAGCCTTGAAATATGTTTGGCCCGAGACCGGTGTCGTAGTGTGTTGGTATCTCGCCGATGAACGACGATGGGTTGCGCGCGTTGGTCATGTGCTCGCTCCGATGAATCGCTCCAGGTCTTCCGCCAGCTCGGTTAACGACGGCGGATGCGCGTACATCATGTGGCCGGCTTCGTAGTAGCCCATCGAGATGTTGCTGTGGATGTCGTCCGGAACGCCGAGATGATCGAACGTGTATTCGGTGGCAAAGAATGGAGTGGCGAGATCGTAGTAACCGTTGCCAACGAATACCTTGAGGTGCGGGTTGCGCATCATTGCCACTCTCAGCGTCTCGGCGGTGTTCAAATACTGATTGCCGTAGTCGTCGAACTTCCACTTCGGATAGAGCGGCGCGAGGATCTCGTAAGGAAGATCGCTCTCGAAACCGAGTTCGCGGCGCACGTAGTCGTTCAGGCAGCTTGCGTAGACGCCATGCACCACATCGTGACTCGGATCTCGCTCGAACCGCTCGCCGACCCTGTCTCGGTCACGGCCACGAATTCGCGCATCGAACCGACCCACCACGGCGCCATCTTTGCGCAGCAACTCCTTGGCGAAACGGAAGATGTCGATGCGTAGATTGGTACCGTCGATGTAGTCGGCGGACAAACCGGTGTATCGCGCTAGCTTGCGAACGAGGCGCGCGCGCCGCGGCGCATCCAGTCGCGTACCGAGCATCAGGCAGCTGGCGTATTCGCCTTCGGCGAAGGCGCGCACTTCGGTGCAAAGCTCGGCGAGCGTCAGCGCTTGCAGCTTCTCGTCGAGCAGACCGTGATACCAGGCGGTGACGGCATAGCTCGGCAGAAACAGCACGAATGGCAGGTCGTTGCCGGTTACGAAGCGTGCGGTCTGGAAGTTGAGTATCACCGAGATGAGCATGATGCCGTTCAGATAGAGGCCGTGGCGCTCTTGCAGGTGACCCGCGAGTCCTGCAGCGCGCGTGGTGCCGTAGCTCTCGCCGATCAGGAACTTTGGCGATGCCCAGCGCATGTGGCGCGAGCAATAGTGGCGGATGAATTCGCCGACGCTTTCCAGATCGCGTTGATACTCGTGGTACTCGTTCGGATTGGTTTTCTCGCCGGCGAGCATGCGGCTGTAGCCGGTACCGATCGGATCGATGAAGACCAAGTCACTCGTGCGCAACAAAGTGAGCTCGTTGTCGAGCAGGTGATACGGCGCCTTCAGGGGTTCGGCATCGGCGACCGGCACCCGTCGTGGGCCGAGCACGCCAAGGTGTAGCCACACGGACGACGAACCGGGGCCGCCGTTGAACGAAAAAGTGATC
>QJXZ01000156.1 GCA_003248125.1 Gammaproteobacteria bacterium
CACGGTCGCACCTTGCTCGAGTTTTGCGATCACGCCATCGAGCGCCGGCACGATTTTTTTCACGAGCATCTGTCGCGTCCAAGGACCCAACATACGCTCGGTGCGATGCGCGGCATTGGGCCCGAGTTCCTCATAGCTGAGGCCAATGCCGGTCCGGAACGCATCGATCAACTTGTCCACGGTTTCCGGCGCTGTCGGCCCAGCGAAGGCGCCGGCCGCGAACGCGAGACTGCTGTCCTCGTCGGCCAACACGGCGGCGCCGACGTCGGTCAGCTCGAAACGATCGGGGTCGTGATAGTCGAGCAATCGCGCCGCCGCTTGTCCGCGCAGCCACTCGAATAGCCAGCGTTCCTGAAGGCCGGTCTGCGCCGCGAGTTCCGCCGCAGTCAGCGGTCCCGCACCCTGCATGGCCCGATACAAACCCAGCCGGTCACCGATCTGGATCATCAGTGAAACGATCTCGCCTTGTTTGAAGCTCCAAACGTTGAACGAATAGCGTTTCAGTGCATCGGCATCGATCTGCGGTGTAGCGGCCATCGAGACGCTCCTAACTGGTTGAATCCACATTAAATTCGGCTCCGCCGATCGGTGCAAGCCGGCGTTAAGCTGACGTTCAGGCTCAGCCTCGTAACGTGCTAATCGTAGGCAGTGGGCCTGTGTGCCACGCGAGGAGGTTCCATGAATCGATCGCCCCTGTTAGCCATGCTGATGAAGGCCGCGTTCGCGTGCTTCGTGATCGCGCTCGCGCCACCCGCCGCACAATCGGCCGCTTCTGTAGCTCCGGTGCCGGGCCCAGACACACTGGTCTCGCCGTCGAGCGAAGAGCCGCCGCCGGCCATACTCGACGATGCCGCGCTTCAAGAACTGGTGGCACCCGTTGCGCTCTATCCCGACGATCTGCTCGGTGTGGTGCTGCCGGCATCCACGTACCCGCTGCAAGTGGTGCAGGCTGCCCGGTTCCTCGAGGCATTGGAGAAAGATCCATCCTTGAAGCCCGACGAAGCATGGGACGACGCCATCGTCGCACTGCTCAACTATCCCGAGGTCGTGCAGATGATGGACGAAGACCTCGATTGGACGTGGCGACTCGGCGAAGCCGTGCTGAATCAAGAAGAAGCCGTGCTCGCCGCAGTGACCGCGTTCCGTGAACAAGCCGTGGCTGCGGGCAATCTCAAGACCGACGACAAACAGATCGTCGAAGTGAAGGACGAGGTCGTCGAGATCCGGCCCGCCAACCCGCAAGAAATCTACGTGCCGTACTACGAGCCGGCGCGGGTGATCGTCTACCAGCCGGCGCCCGTGTATTACTACTATCCGCGCCCGCGACCGGTGTACTACTACCCGTATCCCGCCGACTACTACTACCCCTATGGCTACTTCTGGGGCCTGAGCAGCGCGTTCTGGATCGGCTGGAGTTCGTACCACGTGCACGTGTATCACCACTATCACTACCGGCATCCGTATTACGGCTACACGTACTACTCGCATCCGCACTACTACGATCGCCCGTATCGACCGTACCGGTACTCGTATGCGCATCACTACGACTACAGCCAACACCACGACAGCTACCGCACTCGAGATGGCTACCGGTCCGGTGACCGTCGCTATGACGACTCGCCCTATCACTGGCGCCCGGATCGGCGCCATGGCGCACGACCGCAACCGCGTAACGAGTGGCTACGCACCCGTCAGCGCGACGGCAGCGAATAT
>QJXZ01000011.1 GCA_003248125.1 Gammaproteobacteria bacterium
GCTCGCCGCGCGGCACATGCCCATCGGTGGCCGCTGCTACGACCTCGGCTGTTCACTCGGTGCCACGGCGCTCGCCGTGCTGCGCGGCATCGACGATACGAGTGCTCGCGTGATCGCGGTCGACAACTCACCGGCCATGCTCGATAGAGCACGCAGCATCAGTCGAAACGAGCCGCGCATCGAGTGGGTAGAGGCCGACATCGCCGAGATGCCGATCGAAGCCGCCAACGCCGTGGTCATGAACTACACGTTGCAATTCGTGCCAACGGCGACGCGTCATCGGCTGATCGAGCGGATTCGCCTTGGCCTCGAGCCAAATGGAGTGCTGATCGTGTCGGAGAAGATCACCTACGAGGACGATGCCGTCCGCGACGAGATGGAAGCTGCACACCTCGACTTCAAGCGCGCCAACGGCTACAGCGAGCTCGAGATCGCGGGTAAGCGCACGGCGCTGGAGAACGTGCTCGTGCCCGAGACCGAAGCTGCGCACCTCGATCGGTTCCTTGCCGCTGGTTTTGGTTCCGCACACGTGTGGTTTCGGTGCCTCAACTGGGCGTCGTTCATCGCGCTGCCGTGAAGCTCGACGGGACGACTGACCAGCGCTTCGTCGACGTGTTGAAGGCGCACGGCGACTTCCGCCGTTGGCGGGCGGCGTTCGAAACATTGCCCGATATCACGCCGTCCAACCTCGAATTTGGTCCGCGCGTCGTGATCGGGTCGGACACGGACTGCGATGCATCGACGCGCGCGGCGATACACACGCAGCTGCAGGCGTTTCACCCATGGCGAAAGGGACCCTTCGAGCTGTTTGGCATTCATATCGACTCGGAATGGCGTTCGGATTGGAAGTGGGCGCGCGTGCAGCCACACCTCGACGCACTGTCGGGTGCGCGCGTGCTCGACGTGGGCTGCGGCAACGGCTACTTCGGCTGGCGCGCGCTAGCGGCGGGCGCCGATGCAGTGGTCGGCGTCGATGCGACGCTTGTCTACTTCATGCAGCACCTCGTCATCGCGAGCTACGTTGAGCGCGCGGGCATTACGGTACGGAATCGGCTGCTCCCGCTGCGCTTCGAGGCGCTCGATCGGGGACAGCCGTTCGACGTCGTGTTGTCGATGGGTGTGCTATACCATCAACGCGACCCGGCGGCACATCTCGCTGCGCTCGCGAGTCACGCACGCCCGGGCGCGCAAGTCGTGGTCGAGACCTTGATCGTAGAAGGCCGCGAAGTGCTTCGGCCCGAGGATAGATACGCGCGGATGCGCAACGTACACGTCATACCCGACCCGAACACGTTGCTCGAGTGGATGCACACCGCGGGTCTGTCGGATGCACGTATCGTCGACGTGACGCGTACAACCACCGACGAACAGAGGACAACGGCGTGGATGACGTTCGAGTCGCTTGCCAGCGCCCTCGACCCGACCAATGCTCGCAAAACGATCGAAGGCTACCCGTCACCGCTACGCGCGGTAGCCATCGCACGGAGCTGATCGATGCCCCAATTTCTCGGTATTCCGCTCACACGCCTGCGCTTTCGCGGCCGCGTCTCGTCCTTGCTGGCGATCTGCGATGCGTTTCGGCAGCAACCGAACGTCGGCCTGCATCCCATGCAGATCTCGAAGACGACCGGATTGTCGATGGCCACCGTCATGGCTCGCCTCGACGAGACGCCGGAACTGTTCGTGCGCCTGCCGAAGCGCGACGGGTTGACCCGTTACCGCATGGCCACTACTGCCGCGGCCAAATCGCCAGACGAGGTGGAGGCGTTCATTCACCGTGAGGCGCGGCGCGAAACCATGACGCTCTATGCCATTGGCGCCATCGTACTAGCGGTGCTCGGGATGGCGTTGGTGATGAGCTTTCCGTTCGCCGACTACTTCTAGCCGCCCGTATCGGCCGGTGGGCTAGACGGTTTGACGATGCGGCGCGGAGCCGTTTTGCGCCTCCGGCTCGGCATCGACCGCAACGGAGAGGGACCCGCCGGCGATGAACGCTTCGGTCAGCTGATGAGCCTCGTCGTCCGTGACCTGCCGCGGCGGGTGCTTGCAGAAGTACGCGGCCGGGCCATCGAGCACGCCGCCGATGCCGCGTTCTAGGGCGAGCTTCGCGCATCGCACCATGTCGATGGCGACCCCGGCGGAGTTCGGTGAATCCTCCACCGACAGCCTGAGTTCCAAGTTCATGGGCACGTCACCGAACATGCGACCTTCCATGCGCAGGAAGCAGACCTTGTTGTCCTTCTGCCAGGGTACGTAGTCGGATGGACCAATGTGAATGTTGTCATCGTCGAGGCGTGCCTCTGCCACCGACTGCACGGCTTCGGTCTTCGACGTCTTCTTCGACTTCAACCGGCTGCGATTCAACATGTTGAGGAAATCGGTGTTGCCACCCGTATTGAGCTGATAGGTGCGATCGAGCTTGACGCCGCGCTTGCGGAACAGATCGGTGAGCATTCGATGCGTGATGGTGGCACCGAGTTGCGCCTTGATGTCGTCGCCGATGATCGGTAATCCCGCCGCCTTGAAGCGCGCCTCCCATGCCGGGTCGCTCGCTATGAACACCGGCATGCAGTTGACCATGGCGACACCGGCATCGAGCGCACACTCCGCATAGAAGCGCGTGGCAACCTCCGACCCTACGGGCAGGTAGTTGAGCAGCACTTCGGTGCCGGCCGCAGTCAAAGCGCGCACGACGGCTGCCTTGTCCGGCTCCCGCTCATTGGCGCGCACGAAGGTCTGATGGGGTGCGTAGTCCTCCATGTGATCGGCGCAGCCGTCGAGTACCCGCCCCATGGCAACCGTCACGCCGGCAGGCGGCAGGTCTTCACAGAATACGGTGGTGCAGTTCGGCGGCGCGAAGACGGCTTCGTTGACGTCGCGGCCGACTTTGCGGGCATCGATGTCGAAGGCAGCGACCACTTGGATGTCGCCCGGGGCATACTCCCCGATACGCCAGTGCATGAGCCCCACCGCATCCGCCGCGCTCCGCCCTCGATAGTATTGAATGCCCTGAATGAGGGAACTCGCGCAATTGCCAACCCCGACGATGGCCACGCGGATGGGCTTCATTCTCATCGCTCCTTAAGACTGCTTTCTCGAACGACCCGAAGACTCGCGCCGCTGTGCCCCGAAATGTGGCGCCTAGGTTACTGCGTCGAGGCCGGAAATTCGATGGTAGAGTACCGCGCTCGACCGAATCGAGTGCCCGTATGCCCGAATCATTATCCACCGCGCATCAGGCACTTGCAGCAAAGGCGGTCGAGTTCGCACGGGATGTGCTGCTGTCGGCCGCATTTGAGCTGGCGGGTGGTGCCGACGAGAACGAGATACGCGATCGCGTGCGATCGGCATCGAAGTCGGCCGGTTTCTTCACCATGACCCAGCCCCGCGCGTTCGGCGGCACGGAAGCGTCACCGCTCGAACTGACTGTGGTACGCGAAACGTTCGCTGCGGCTAACGCTGGACTCACACACTGGGTATTCGGCCCGGGGCCTGGTGTGCTAGCCGGGGCTGACGAACCACTGCGCAGTACGCACCTCGCCGCCGCGCTGGCGGGTGAGAAGCGGGCCGCCTTCGCATTCACCGAGCCGGACGATGCGCCGCACTTCACCACCGCGACACCCGACGGCGAGATGCTGCGGGTGCGTGGCGTGAAGTCGTACGTCACCGGCGGCGCCACCGCCGACTTTCTCAACACCCTAGTCGAGATACCTGGCCGCGGCCGCTCGATGCTGGTCATCGATCGCAACACGCCCGGGGTCGTGCTCGAACGGCGCTTTCAATCGATGGATGGCAGTCACCATGCCGTGTTTCGGTTCGAAGACGCATCGGTACCGGTATCGCACGTGATCGGCAAGCCCGGCGAAGGACTACCGCGCGCCATGCGGCAGATCGGCGACACGCGGCTCGCCATTGCAGCCGAAGCGGTGGGCAGCTGTCGATACATCGTCGGGTTCGTCACCGACCACTTGCTCGCCCCGCACGCGAGCGGTGCCCCGCTCGGCAGTCGCGAGGGCGTGCGCCTGCGCTACGCAGATCTGCGCATCAAGACCTATGCCGCGCGCAGCCTGTTGTATCGCACCGCACGACTCGCCGAGCGCGGCGACAACATCGTCAACGAAGGCATCTGCGCCAAAGTGTTCGCTACCGAGACGCTCTCGGAGGTGGTCGACACCGCCATTCAATTGGTCGGCGGCAAGGCGCTGACGGTGGGTCATCCACTCGAGAAGCTGTATCGCGAAGCGCGCTCACTCAGGCTCGCCGAGGGTGCTAGCGACGTGCTCAGACTGAATCTCGCGCGCGGCCGTCTCGATCTCGACAAGGGCGTATTGTGAAAGGCTCGATCACTCTGCTGCTGGTGCTCGCATTGACCGGTTGCACGTGGGCGAAACGTACCGACGCGGGAGCGCAGGTACGCGTCGCCGAACCCAACGACGTGGCCGCCTGCGAGCGTATCGGCACCGCTACGGCCACCACCAAGGTGTTCGGGAGGCACGAAAATCGGGTGAAGCTCGAACTCGAGAATCTGGCATCGAATCGCGCTGCCGACATCGGCGGTGACACGATCGTGGCGGAAGGCCCGCCGCAAGAAGGCCGGCAGACCTTCATCGTCTATCGGTGCGGTAGCTGATCGGGGAGATTGGGGACAGTTACCTATTTCCGATATTCGAGGCTATGTGGGTCGGAGGTCGCCCATCGGAAATAGGTAACTGTCCCCAATTTCTAGGTCTCGTCGCTCTTCGAACCATGCCGCTGCCGGTTCTCTTCGCGCTTGGCGCGCGACTTGCGCAGCAGCACGTACACGGAACCGGCACCGCCGTGCTTGCGTTCGGCGCTGTGAAACGCCAGCACTTCGTCCATGTGCGCGAGCCAGTGCACCGCGTAACTCTTGATGCGCGCGGGTGTCGGACTCCGTTCGCCGCGACCGTGGCTCACCAGCACGCTACGCCAGCCCTTCGCCTGCGCGAGGCGCACGAAGCGCAGTAACTCGGCGCGTGCTTCCTTTACCGTCTTACGGTGAAGATCGAGCTGTGCCTCGATTGAATAGCGCCCGAGCTTCAGATTCTTGAACACTCCATCCTGCACGCCGTCGCGCTTCCATCCGACCACGTCGTGAGGCGCGAGCTGCGGTACCTCACCCAACGTCAACCGCTCATCGACATCTGCCGGTGCGGGTTCTGCGACCGCTGCCGCCCGCCGATTGGACAAACCCGGCGTCGCCTCGCGCTTGCCGCGCGTGGAATCGCGGGACGCGACATTGAGCGGCGTCACCTCCTCCATCGCCGCCTCGAACGCGGCGCGATCTTCGTCCCTATCCCGGCTCATCACACGATCGACACGGGCACCGATGGGTACAACGCCGAACGCGACCCCGCTAACGGTCGGTTCGCTGCATCGTGGTACGTGAACACCAGCGACAGCTTCGGCAAGTCGGTGTGGTTGCTGCCAGCCGCATGAAACAGCCGACAATGAAAGAACAGTACATCGCCCGGCTCGAGCTCGACATCGACTGCGTTCGCGATCAGCGCCGCATTGTCGGCAAGATCGGTGCGAAGGAAGCGCGCCTCGTCATAGCGCGCTTCGGACAGCGCGAGGCGATGCGAGCCCGGAATCACTTTGAGACCCCCGTTCACCGGTTGCTCACGGCCGAGCGCAATCCAGGCCGAAACCAGCTCGGCGTGC
>QJXZ01000019.1 GCA_003248125.1 Gammaproteobacteria bacterium
ATGCGCTCATCGATGTCAAAGTATTTTGTGAAACACCGATTCGACAATAACGCTGCACGAAGTCACGACGTAATCCGAGTTGCATGACGGAATGATTGCGACGTTTGCGCTGCGCGATGTGCGATGTGCGATGTGCGATGTGCGATGTGCAACGATTCGTACCGTTATGCCACGCACGCGCAACATCATCGAGAAGCGACCTGAACCTCACGCGCTAGGCTTATAGCTTCGCAGCGCTCGCAACCGTCGAGCTGTCTGATCGTGGCGCCGCACGGCGGCCAGAACGCCCAGTCCGCGTGGTAAACTCGCCCTCGGCGGACGAGCTCCTGCCAATACATTCGACCGAACCGCTGGGGAGATCGGTATTTCTCAGTCAAACAACCCGCGTTATTGGGCCTCGCAGTGGTACTCGACGAAGTTCGCCAAAGAGCCATGGCCCGGCGGCTGGTACTGGCACGACGAGCGCTACAACTGGTTCGGGCCCTACGAATCAGAGCACGCTGCCAACCGCGATCTGCGCAAGCACGAAGGCGTGGGGCCCGGTAGCGACGACCACGAAGGACGCTTCGAGCTCTACTATCACCCGCTGTCGCCCTACTCCCAGAAAGTGCTCGTCGCGATCTACGAGAAAGGGCTCGAGTTCACGCCGCGAATCGTGAACCTCAAGAGTGCGCAGGAACGCGCGCGCTTTCGTGAGCTCTATCCAATGGGCAAGCTTCCGCTGGTCGTGCTGAACCATGGCCCGTTGATCCCGGAATCCAGCATCATCATCGAGTATCTGGACGGTCTCGGCGGCGCACGTCTGATTCCCGAAGATGCGGAAGATGCGCGCCGCACACGCTTCATCGACCGGTTCTGCGACAACTATTTGATCGACTCCGCGAGCATCTTGTTCGCAGAGGGCGCCAAGGCGCCGGCGCACCAGGACACGTCACGCATCGAGACGGCCCAACATCAGATCACGGCGATCTACGATTTTCTCGAGCACGAGGTGAGCCACCGCGTCTGGGCCGCCGGCGCTGAGTTCTCGATGGCGGACTGCGCCGCGGCGGCTGGCCTCTTTTACGCGAGCCGGATCATGTCCTTCCGCGACCGACCCAATCTAGCGGCGTATGCGGAGCGCCTTGCAACGCGGGAATCCGTTGCACGCGTGCGTGCGGAAGCGACCCCATACTTGCAGGCTCTGCTGACGCGGATCAAGCAGCTGCGCGAAACGGCATGATCGCTCGCAGCGCCGCCGATCGCAGTCGATGTCATTCGGCTGGATCGACGGGTTGCGATGTGAAGCCCTTGAGTGATCCGAGCGTCTGCGCATCGCGCCCGATGTCGATATCGCTGTCGACATAGCGCAGCACGAGATTCCCGAGCGACGTCAGTGCATCGGCGTGAATGCGCTCGTAGCCATGGCTTGCGTCGATACCGAACGTGATCAGCGCCGTGCGAATGTCGTTGCCGGCTTCTATCGCTGACGCGCTGTCGCAACGATAGTGTCGAAACACGTCACGCTGAAAAGCGATGCCGTGTGTTCTGCACAAATCGATGAGCTTGTTCGTCAGATGATAGTCGAATGGGCCGACGGAATCGGCCATTGCGACGGTCACACCTCGTTCACCACTGTTCTGACCGGGCGCGGTCGTGCCATTGTCGATCGTCACGAGCGAGGCGATATCGCCGTGCAGAACAGCCGATGCCCCGACACCGATC
>QJXZ01000193.1 GCA_003248125.1 Gammaproteobacteria bacterium
GTCAGCGAGAGAAAATTCGCCGCACAGGTAGTCGGCTCGCTCCAGCCGACGATCGAGGCTCGCGTAGTACGTTGCAAACGCGGCAAGCGCTGCAGTCACCCCTTGCTGATCACGATCCACACCATCCGACTTCATGAACACCTCGCGGATCAGGGTCGTCACGTCCTTCGCCAAGTGATGATCGGCCTGGTCTTCGAGCTGCCGGCAACACGCACGCTCGGCAATTGCACGCGGCATGAGCGCAGGTTGTGGATAGCGTTCCTCCAAGTACTCGTTGATAACGGTCGAATCGAACAACATTACCTCGCCATCCACCAGTGCCGGCACTTCACCGCGTGCGCTGACGTCGAGGAAGGCTTGCGGCTTTGGTCCCCACAGGCTCCGCCGATTCCAGGGTATCTCCCGCACCTCGGCATCGATACCTTTCTCGGCCAATGCAATCCGCACTTTGGTACTGAATGGGCTCAACGTGCCCGACCAGAGATACATGGCTACGCTCCTCGATGAGTTCGAGGCGCAAACCTAGAAGCACGCGTGGCTGTGCGCAATTACCTACCAGGTAGTTCAGCCGGTCGCCCGTGAAGTGACCCGAAACGACCACCATCCGTCGGCGCGTGGCGCGTCGGCGGGCGCGCCCACCTTGGCCGCACGCGCGCGCCACGCCACGTCGAGTTCGGCGGCGTCGGTGACCTTGGTCAAGTTGACGGGATAGATCTTCTCGCCGATCCGAATACGAGCTGCCGGCCGAGCCATCGCCGCCTCCGACCAACGCTTGCCGGCGCAGCTCGCACAGCTCAAATACAACACGCCGTCACTCGCCATGCAGTTCAGATTCACCGAATGCGGTAGCACCGCCCGGACCTCGATCTGACAAAGGCGCACGTCGTTCGCAAACGACCAATCTGAAACTCGAGTCTCGACCACGTCGCCGAGCAGATAGCCGCCCGGCACGCGTTCGCACGGGCAATAGAAATACACCGACAAGGCCAGCAGCAATACCATCGCAAACAGGGTCGTCAGGATCCAACGCACGTTCATCCCTCCTTGACCGTGAATTCCAAGCCACCGTCGAAAGGTAGCGTTTGCGTACGGAGTCCGTTCGCCGGATTGGCGATGAAGTGGAAGTACTCGTCGTACGCATCTCGAAAGGTCGTGGTGTTGTCGGCAATGACTACGGCACCTCGTCGCAAGCACGGTGCGACACGCTCGATGGCCGGCAGCACCATGGGTGTCCAGATGTCCATCAGCATGAAGTCGATCGGTGCGTCGATGTGCGCGAGAGTCTCGCGCAGATCGCCTTCGCGCAGATCGATGTATGGCGCGAGGCCGGCGCGCTCGAAGTGCGACCGCGCAGCAAGCGCCTTGTCGGGCTCGTGCTCGGTACCGATTACCAATCCATCGCCCGGCGCATGGCCGTTGTCGCGCACGGCCGCCGCGAGATACAGCGTGGAGACGCCAAACGAAGTCCCCGCCTCGACGATTCGCTTGGCGCCCAGCGCACGACACACGTGGTAGCAAAACTCCGCTTTGTCGACATCCAGCGCCACCAGTTTGTCGCTCATGAAGCGCTCCGTGTCGGCATCGAAGACGGACAAATCGACACCGCGCTTCGCGCGCTTTCGGTAATAGTCGGCCAACAGGCCGTCCTGCGATCGGCTGCGCGTGTGCAACTCCTCGAGCAGCGCGCCGAGCTTGGGTTCGAAGGCCAGCATGGTTTATGGTCTCGCCCTTCCACAGGGGAGGAAGCATCGTGTCAGAGAACGCCGGGTTCCCGCAATTCGTTCGTCTGGCAACGCTCGCGCTGTTGGCCACCATGGCGCTGCCTGCCAAAGCGGAACGATTCGATTTCGTGGCGCTGGGCGATACTGCCTATCGATATCCAGCAGATCAGCCCGCCTACGAAGCGCTGATCGCGAAGATCAACGCAGCCGGACCGGCGTTTTCGATTCACGTCGGTGACATTTGGGGCGCCAGACCCTGCGTCGAGAGCGAATACCAGCGGATTCTCGAGCAGTTCAACCGGTTTGCCGCGCCACTGGTGTTCACGCCAGGTGACAACGAATGGGTCGACTGTCGCAAGCCCGATGTGATTGCAGCCTACGTGCGCTACGTTCGTGGCACCGCGACGGCGGAAGATCTCGCGCTGCTGCAACCGTTGACATCCTTCGACGCGGTGTTCGATCGTGCCGGCTACGACGACGTGATCGCCAAGCTCGCCGACATCCGCCGCATATTCTTTGCCAAGCCCGAGTCGCTTGGTGCCAAGCGCATGCCGGTCACGCGCCAAGCCGACGTTTCCGAGTTCGACGAAGCGGTCGAGAACTTACAGTGGCGGCACGCCGGCGTTCACTTCGCCACCGTCAATGTCGTCGGAGAGCAGAACAACTTTTTCGCCAACGACGAAAACTTGGCGGCCGAAGCCGTGCGTCGCACCCGGACGGCGGTCGCGTGGCTGCGCGCGACCTTTGCCAACGCGACCGCCGCCGAGGCAAAGGCAGTGGTCATTGCCATGCATGCACAGTTGTTTCTGAGCGGCGACGGCAACGACGAGTTCGGTCAGCCCGTGCGCGGCGGTCCGGACGGTGTCTACTTCTACATCGCGCGCGCCATTCGCGACCTCGGCACGGCATTCGGCAAGCCGGTGCTGCTCATTCATGGCGACTTCCACGACTTCATCGTCGATCAGCCGTTCCGCGTGCCCACCGGCGAGGTCACGCCGGCCAAATACGACAACATCACGCGGTTGCAGGTCTACGGTGCACCAGATCTCAAGGCGGTGCGCGTTACCGTCGACACGGACAGTCCTTGGGTGTTCGCGTTCTCACCGCTGTATTGAGCCGACGGCTTCAATTGCTGAAACGCCATCTGAGCTTGACGACCAAGCTGTTGATGATCGGATGGCGGAACGCGTCATCGAACAAGTCACCGAAGTCGTCGCCTTCCTGGCTCGGTAGCGTATTGCCACGGTTGTAGACCAGATAGAAGTCGGTGAGCGGCGCGATCTCCCATCGATAGCGTGCCTGCATCGTGAACAGGCTCACCGTGAAGTCGTAGCTCGGTCGCGTACGCGCGGCGAATTCGAGGTCGCCGTCGCCCGGCGGCACCGCGTAGAAGCCATGCTCGTCGGCCTTCGCCCCAACCCATTGCACCGTAAGGCTCAATTGATGGCCGGGCGCGACGAACCAGTTGAGCTTCAAGATCGACGAAAGCTCGTCGCTTTCGTAGCGACCGAAATTGCGGCCGCCGAGATAGACTATCCAGCCGCCACGGTCGCGATATTTCAGATCGAGATCCATCGACACACGATCGATCGGGCGCCAGGTCAGGCCGCCGCCAATCAGGTATGTCCAATCGCCAAGGTATTCCTGTTGGGCGCCTAAATTGAAAGAGAAACTGTATTTGCTACTGGCGTCGGTCGCGAGCAGCAGCTCCGTCCAGACGCGGTCGTCGGTGCGATAGGCGCCGTTGCCGCGGCTATCGCGATCCTCGTAGCCGGCCGGCAGAAACCCGAGCCCGGAGCGCAATGTGTTGCGTCCCGGCAGCACCATCGAGTTGCGCCAAAACAGTCCACCGTCGACCAAGTGATCTTCGCTGACGCTGACTTTGGCATTGGCAATCACGGTGCCACGGATGTCGGTGACCCGCCCCCCCGCATTCGAGTTGGCGTACAGCAGTTCGTACTGCGCGCCGGTGTAGTCGTTACGCTGCAGGAAACCCAAGTCATTGAAATCGACATCTTCATCGAACCAGTCGATCTGCACACGGTGCTGCACACGACTGCTCGGTGCGTACTGCGCTTCGAATTGCGCCGCATTGCCATCGACGTTGTCGCGATCGGAGGCGACCAGCAATCCCTCGGCAATGAACCGACCGTCGGCGCTGGTGTAGTGACCGTCGATCCCGTGCACGGAAGCATCGTAGAACGGTCCCGTGACGTAGGTACCGAGATAGCCGATCGAGTGCCGCGACCCGTGGACGGTCTCGTTGAGCAGCCGCAACGCCGCGAAGTCTCGGCCCTCGGTGGTGAATTCGAATTCGCTGCCGCTCGAGTCGCGACCCACCAGTTCCACGTCGTCTTCGAACGCACCAAGCACCCCGTAGCGGAACGAGCCGGCCGCGCCCGTAGTCTTGATCGCGCCATACAGGTCCGTTGGCAGCTGCAGCTCGCCGCGGATCGGCACCACGCCAGGCGGAACGTCCACCTGCGTCGGTGTGCCGCCGATTCGGCGCGTATTCATCAGCGAGATCGGTGCCGGTACAAACGTGTTCATGAACACTCGCCGCGACGAAGTCGCATAGTTCTCGTTGGTGGTATAGCGCAGCTGGTTGCCGGGATTGGCACGCGTACTGGTCTCGAACACCTCGGCACCCTCGAGAAAGAACAATCGCTTCTCCGGGAAGTAGGTCTCCTGCGCCGACAGATTGAGCACCACGTCGTCCGACTCCACCGAACCGAAATCCGGTAAGCCCGTCGCAGCGAGTTCCATCGTGGGGCTCGGTTTCCATGTCATGTCGAAGCCGACGCGGACCTCTTCGTCGTTGTGACGTTCGTCCAGCGTGCCCGAAACGAACGGAATGACCGAGATCTCCTTACGCGGTGCGACACCCTCTACCGTCATGCGGTTGAGCGCAGAGACGAACTGCGCGGACGAATAGGCGTGCCCCGGCCATTGATAGCGCGCATTTTCGTGCGAAACCTGGCGGCTGAGGGCAAACCCGATCGTGCGCGCGCCATCGACGTTCGGTAAGTTCATCATCGACCAGGGGAAGAACATCTCGGCTACCCATCCTTCCGGTACGCGCGACGATTTGCCAATCCACGTGCCGTCCCAATCGCGCGAATAGTTGCGCTCCGGTAACACCTTGCCGTCCATCAGCGTGTCGCCCAACGCCAGAATGAACCAATAGGCGAACTTCCCCTCACCGGAGGTATCGAGCGTGATGCCGAAGGTGTCGCGGTCGATGAATTCGTCGCGCACGGAGGCGCGTGTCACCAAAGTCTCCGGCGGCTGATGGAGCAAGGCGCCGACATACAGCCCGCGCTCGGTCGCGACCATGCGAGTCTCGGTGTCGTACTTGCCGTGTTTGCCGGTCGCCGGAATGGCAACCAGCATGTTGTCGAAGGGCGCGATCGTCCGCCAGATCGCTTCCTCGAGCCGACCATCGACGCTGATGCCGATCGTCTCGTCTGCCACCGTCTCGACCACGATGTGGTGAATCGGAATGCCGTCCAGCGTCTGCACCAGCTCTACGTCACCGGCGGCAGCGACTTCGCCCACCACCAGGCGGGGCAAACATGCGATCAGGGTAAATGCGATGCACGCAGGTACCCCTCGCAACGAATTGCGAACCAGTCTCATTCGGCAGCCAAACTGATCGAGGCGCGGATTATGGCGAAGGAGCCGACAAGAGGCGAACGGCAAATTAGCGCCGATCCACTACCCGCGCCGTACGCTCGAGCCACCATCTACAGGCAACGCAACGCCGGTGATGAAACGGGCCTTGTCCGACGCCAAGAACGCGGCCGCAAAGGCGACATCCCATGCCGAACCCATCTTGCGTCCGAGCGGCACTTGGGCATCGCGTTCCGCGACCACCTGTGCACGCGACTTCTCCGCAGTGACGCGCGACTCGATGGCCATCGGCGTGTTCATCAATCCCGGCAGAATCGCGTTCGCGCGAATGCCGTAACGGGCATTGCTGTAGGCCAGCTGCTCGGTGAGTGCAATCACTCCAGCCTTCGACGTCTTGTAGGCGACAAACGGGTACGCGCTCCAAGCGGCCATCGACGAGATATTGAGGATCACGCCGCTACCCTGCCGGCGCATCACCGGCAGTACGTGCTTGCACGCGAGCACCATGCCGCGCAGATTGATTGCGATCACGCGATCGAAGGCATCGGCCGCGATGTCCTCGACCGGCGCATCTCCGCCCGCTAGGCTCACGCCAACGTTGTTGTGCAATACGTCGACGCGCCCGTGTTCCGAGACGCACGCTGCGATCATCTCGGCGAGGCTCGCCTCATCCGTCACATCGACGGCGGCCGCAGTCGCGGCCCCACCCTCCGCATCGATCATGGCAACGGTCTCGTGCGCAGAATCGACGTTGCGGTCGGCGACCCGCACGCGCGCACCTTCGCGCGCGAACTCGATGGCCGTTGCGCGACCGTTGCCGATCGTCTCACCAGGGGTTTGCCCTCCACCGACGACGATCGCGACTTTGTCCTTCAGCAACACCGGCACTCCTCTCGGCTACGGTCAGGCTACGATAACGCCAATATCTCCTGCGGAGTGCCCGAACGTGAGCCGACTCTCGCCCTTGAACCCCGACGATCTCGATGCCGAACAACGCGCCGTGCTCGACGCCATACAGCGTGGACCCCGCGGCAATCGCCATGGACGCATCGGTCTGGTCGGTCCGTTCGGCGTGTGGGTACGCGCACCCAAGATCGGCCACGCCGTACAGGCGTTCGGCGGTACGGTGCGGTTCGAGACGGCGTTGCCCGAGCGCGTCAAGGAGGTGGCGATCTGCACTGTTGGCGCCCACCATCGCGCGAAATTCGAGTTCGCGGCGCATCGGTCGCTCGCGATCGCTGCCGGCGTATCCGAGCAGACCGTCGAAGCCATTCGGTGCGGCGCGACCCCGTCGTTCGACGACGACGGTGAAAGACTCGCCCACGCGGTGACCCGGGCGCTGCTCGAGACGCACCATATCGACGACAGCCTGTACGCGCACGCAATGGAGGTCTTCGGTGAGGTGGGGCTGATCGAACTGGTGACGATCGTCGGCTACTACTGCCTGGTGTCGTTCACGCTGAATGTCTTCGAAATTCCACTCGACGCGAACATCACCGATCCGTTCCCGGATTGATCGGCTACGGCATGAGCGTCAGCAGACTGTCCGCGATCGTTGTCCACCCCGCCGTCTCGCTCAACGGCACGCGCAGCAGCTGCAACGCGAGCAAGCTGGCGCCACCGATCACGTACACGCGATGTGGTCGGCCCCGGCTGCGCCAATCGACGACCATGGCCCATACGATCAACAGATCGATGACGAGCCCCGGCGCAATGGTGAAGTGTACTGGCGGGGGACCAATCGCATCCGGCGGCTGCAACGCCACTAGGAACCAGCGCGCGACCGCAGCTTGCAGAATCGAGACCGTAGCGAGCACCATCAAGCGCTTGTGCACGTCCGGGCGTCTGACGTTGACGAGCGCGATCGTCACGGTCGCGGCGAAGAACGCAATGCCGGAGCTCGACACGATCGCGAACGCCTTGGCGTGTGGCACGCCGTCGGCGACGTTGGTCTTCAGGCTGTGCATGGTGAGTGCGAGGCCGATGCACAGCATGGCGGTCGCGAGGGCAACGCCACCGACGCCGAACGCACGGTGCTGTTCCATGCGACCGGACTTCACCCAAAGTGTCTGCGCGAGGAAGTAGACGGTCCAGCCGAAGAACAGCAGCGCATGCAGGTGAGTGAGTGGATGGGCACCAAGTGTGCCCTTAGCGAGCGGCATCCAATAGGTCGGGAAGAACCCGGCGACCGCGACCAGCAGACACGCGGTCGCCATCTTGACGTAGAAACCATGCCGTTCTTGCACCACCGCGTCGTGCGATCGAACCACACTCGCCATGACACCTCCATCCCGTCGCGCGCCAGTGTGCGCGCGAGGAACCCGTATCGGCAATACCACCCAAGGATCGAACGCGGGCCCATGATTTTGCTATGTTGACGCAACCGACGACGCCCCAAAACATGACCGACTCACGTGTCGATGGCTCCCGCCTAACCCCTGACGAACGCCGGCGCTATGCGGACGACGGCTACTTCGTTCGCGAACGAGTCTTCTCCGCCACCGAGGTGGACAATCTATGCGCCGCAGCAGAACGCAGCGCAGCGTGCGCCAAGCAGTTGAGTCGTGCTGGCACGACCTACTACCTCGACGGACATCGCTTCGTCGATGTCGGGCATCGCACGATTCAATTCGAGCATGCATATGGCAGCGAGACGGTCCGCGTGATCGAACCCGTTCACGACCTCGACGCCGAATGGGAGCATTTGATCGACGACCCACGCATTACGGTGCCGGTACAGGGTCTTCTGGGTCACGCACCGATCGCGCTTTGGACGGACAAGCTCAACCTGAAACGACCACGCGAAGGTTCCGGCTTCCGCTGGCACCAAGACTCACCGTACTGGGTACACGACTGTGTGCACGTCGATGCGCTGCCGAACGTCTACGTCGCGCTAGACGACGCGACAGAGGCAAACGGCTGCCTGTGCGTGATTGCCGGCAGTCATGTCGAGGGCTGTCTACCCGGTACCGCCGACGGCAGTCAGCTGGGCGGCTTCTTCACGCACCCGGGTTCGATCGACGAAAGCCGGCAGGTGCCGTTGGTGGTGCCGGCTGGTTCACTCGCGTTCTTCGATCCGCACACGATCCACGGCTCCGCCCCCAATGCATCGGACCGGCCACGTCGTGCGGTCGTGCTGACGTATCAACCGGCCGGCCATCCGATGCTGAAGTTGAAGCAGGTTCGCAACGTGCCGCGTGGCGATCACGTATAACCCGCGACCGCGATGACGTGACAGGCCGACCCCGCAACGACGAACAAGTGCCAGACGAAATGGGCATACCTGATGCGACTGTCCAGCACGAAGAACGGCACGCCCATGGTGTAGGCGATACCTCCTGCCAATAGCCAGCCCAAGCCGGCGGGCGAAAGCGACGCGAGCATCGGTTCGGCTGCGATGACGACCAGCCAACCCATCAAGAGGTAGAGCACCAGCGATACAGCCGCGAGCCGCGCACCAAAGGCTGCCTTCAAGGTAATGCCCACGAGCGCGAGGCCCCACACCACGCCGAATAGCGGCCACCCCCACCCCGGTGTGAGCACGGCCAGTGTAAACGGTGTGTAGGTCCCCGCGATCAGCAAGTAGATCGCGGTGTGATCGATCATACGGAACACAGCCTTGGCCGTACCGTTCGGCAATGCGTGGTAGAGCGTCGATGCGCCGTACATCAGAATCAGCGTACTTCCGAACACGCTCGATGCGACGACCGAAGTCGCGCCGCCATCTATTGCGGCAACGACCAGAATTGGCAGCGCAGCAACGGCCAGCAGCGACGCCACACCGTGGCTGACTGCATTCGCGATTTCTTCACCGATGGTTGCCGCGCGCATCATGGCGACATCATACGGCATGTGCATTTGACTCGTGCCGTGGAATCCCATCTCATGGTTCGAACGCGGTTTTCTCGAGCAACATGCCACGCGCCGTACGTCGACTGTCGCTGACGCCCATGGTGGCGTACGGTCTTGGGCAAACCGCAGAGGGCATCAAGAACGCGGCGTTCAACACGTTTCTGCTCTTCTACTATCAGCAAGTAGTAGGTGTCTCCGGCACCCTGACGGGACTCGCGCTCGCCATCGCATTGGTGTTCGATGCCGTCACGGATCCCGTCGCGGGGACAATCTCGGACAAGACGCAAACCCGCTGGGGTCGTCGACACCCGTTCATGGCGGTCTCGATGCTGCCGCTCGCGGCTTCGTTCTATTTGCTGTTCAACCCGCCCGGCAGCATGACCGAGATGGGCTATTTCGGCTGGTTGGTCGTATTCGCCGTGTTGGTCCGCGGCTCGCTCACCTTCTTCCACATTCCCCATCTCGCCTTGGGCGCGGAGTTGGCGCAAGAGTATGGTCAACGCTCGACGCTGTTTGCGTTCAGCACGCTATTCGGTGCGCTTGGCGGCGCCTTCACCGGCTTCTTCGCCTATCGGCTGTTCTTTCCGACGACACCCGAATTCAATCCTGGCTTGCTGAACCCGGACGGCTACGTCGGATTCGGCGCGACGTTCGCGATCGCCATGGTCGTAGCGATCACGAGCTGCATTTTGGGTACTGCGAGGGAGATTCCTCATCTGCCGAAACGGAAGAAGCTCGAGCGCTTCGGCTTCGTGCGCTTGTGGGGCGAGCTCAAGGACGTGTTTCGGAACCGTTCGTTTCGCGCGCTGTTCTTCGGAATGTTGTTCTCGACGCTCGTGCTCTCGATCGAGGGCGTATTCAGCCCCTTCATGGGCGTGCACTTCTGGCACTTCACCACCGAGCAGCTCGCGCTATTGCCAGTCGTGGCATTCGTAGGGCTCCTGTTGGCAGTACCACTCACCCCGCTCGTGACCAACTGGCTCGACAAGAAGCTTGCATTGCTCATTCCAGCAGCCATCGCCATCGTCAATGGCAACGTGTTGATCGCACTTCGGCTGTTGGACGTGTCCTGGTTTCCCAGCAACGAGTCACCACTGATTTTGCCACTCGTCATGGGCACGACGTTCATCGCAACACTGATGATTCCGGTGGTGTTCGCGAGCCTGAACTCCATGTTCGCCGACATCGCGGACGAGCACGAGCTGGAAACCGGGGAACGGCGCGAAGGCGTCATCTTTTCGGCCCGTTCGTTCGTGGTCAAGGCCACCGGTGCTCTTGGCGTCATCATCGGCGGCACGCTACTCGACGTCATCGCGTTCCCACGCGGCGCCGCGATGGGTACCGTGCCCGCGGATACCGTCTGGATGCTCGGCTTCATCCAAGGGCCCGCAACATCGGTGTTCACGCTGCTGGGTCTCGGTCTATATCTCGGCTACCGGCTGGATCGCGCACGCCACGCCGAAATCGTGGCGGCGCTCGAGCAACGAGCGGTCGACGCAGCCGCTATACCGGCTGACCCGTAACGTGGCTCGAGTTGACCGTGATGACGTGGCCGCCCGGTTCGGTGATCGTGAACGAGCGATGTATGTCTCCTGCCTCGATGTCGCTTGGCGCCAACCCGAGTGTCACGAAACTGGCGTGCGTCGCATCGAGGTCGTCGACCATGAGGTCGAACGTGGCTTTCGCTTGCGCTTCCGTCGACGCTTGCGCACCGGTCGTCTCGCGGCCAGCGGTTGGCAACAAGATCAGGTGCGTGCCGCCACGAAGCTCGAAAATCGCGAAAGTTTCGGCCGACTCGACGAGCCGTAGACCGATGCGCTGAAAGAACTCAGCACTCGCCGCCACATCCGCGACCGCCAAGGCGACGTGCCCGATCCACATGGGCGGCCGAGCGTCGACCTTGGGCTTGCGCATCCATCGGCTGGTCTCGGCGACGTCTTGCACCGGCTCGCCCGCCTTCTGCCAGCCATTGAAACCAGCCTCCAAATGCGCAACGTCGGTAAAGCCCATGTCGATGAGCGCTTGCGCGGCGAATGCCGAACGACCACCGCCGGCGCAGAACACGACGACGCGCTTGTCCGGCGTGAAGTAGTCACGATAGTACGGGCTCGCCGGATCCGCCCAGAATTCGAGCATGCCGCGCGGCACGTGCTTCGCTCCTGGAATGGTGCCAAGGTCGATGGTCTCCTGAATTTCACGGATGTCGAGCAGCAGCAGATCACTACGGCCCTCTAGCTCACGCTTGAGGTCATCGATGGTGAGGTTGTCGAGCGATCGTTTCAGTGCCTCGACGCGCGCGAATATCGAACCGATGGCCATGATCCGCCTCCGCCTATGATGACGGAGGAAATGTTAACAGCTAACAATCAGCCGGCTGCAGCCGAGCCCGGCTCTTCTGCAGGTGGCGCTTCGAGGCCGGCGATCCGCTCGCGCAGCGCCTTGGCCTGTTGCGCGATCTCGAGCAGCTCTTCTTCCGCCCTTTCGGCGCGCCGACGTGCATCGGCGAGCTGGCTTTCCAGCACGCGCGTTTCCTGCCCGTCCGCTGCCTCCAGCTGCGAGATCCGGGCGGTTTGCTCGGTGCGCTCGCGATCGAGCGCTTCGAGCTTACGTGCATACGCCGCCACTTCCTTGTTGAGTGCCGCGTTCTGGGCACCGAGCGCATCGATCTTTTCCATCGCCTCGCGCAATTCTCGGCCGGCCCCATCGTCGGCCCCGGCAGACGGAACTCCGCTCGACTCTGGGTAGTCGGACGGCACTTCGTTCGACTCGGGCGCCGCGGTCATTGCCGCATGCGCGGTCGCGTCGGCGCGCGCAGTATCGAGTTCGGCCGTCAGTTTCGCGAGGTCGCCGGTCAGAGAATCGATCCGAAACTCGCGATCGCGAATCGTGCCCTTCAACGACTCGATCGCCCGATCCTGCTGCGATGCGGTCGCGGCCAAGGCCTCGAGTTTTGCCGTGATCGTGGCAATTGCACTGTCGCGCTCGACGATCGTTTGCTCGGCGCGCGACTGCGCAAGCTTGTTGGCAGTCAGGTCCGCGGTGAGTGCCTTGATGCGCTGCTCGAGTCCGCCGGCACGGGCATCCAATGCCGCGACCCTTTCTTCACGCTGCACAACCTCCGCGTTGAGTTGAACGATCGCGCCATCGCGTGCGTCGCGTTCGGCGGTCATCGCCGCGAGCGCGCTCGACAGCTCTTTGATCGTCGCGTCGCGCTTGCCGATGATGTCGTTCTTGGCGGTCAGCGTGTCCATCAACTTCGGCAGCTGCGCCTCGAATTTGAATAGCTTCTCTTTGAGTTCGCGATTGGTCTCCGTACGCCGCTTGGCGAGCGTCTCGAGTTGCACGCGCTGATCGGCCTCGTCGACGAGGCGTGCCTCCAACGCCTTGATCGTAGCGTCCTTGGCGGCGATCGATTGTCCGTGATCACGCGCAGCATCGTTCAGCGCGTCCACCTGCGCAGCCAGTCCGCTCGCTGGAGATTTGGAAAGCTCGGCTTCCAGCTCCGTAATTCGATCGTCGCGCGTGATGAGTCCACGCTTGAGCGCTTCGAACCGCGCTTCCAACTGCCGGTAGCGCGCATCATCGACCGCGACCGGCTCGGTGTCAGCCGATTCACCATCCACCATCTCGATTTCGGGGTGCAGCGATTCCGCGCGGCCGCCTTCCTTGGCAATCGCGAGTTCGGATGTAACGCGCCGCAAGTCGCGATCGCGCTTCAACAGCTCGCTTTCCTTTTGCGACAGTGTCGCCTCGAGGTTCGTGATTCGTCCGCGCAGCTGCTCGGATTCACTCTGGTAGTTGGAAATGCGTTGCTCGCGTGCGCGAACCGCCGCTTCGAGCTGTGGTATTGCGCCCTTCGATTCGTACATCGCGCGCTTGAGCTCGGCTTCCTGACCGCTGGTCGCCTTGACGCGCGCTTGCCAGCCGAGCACGAATGCACCAACTGACGTGAGGACGACGACAATCAACGAGCCGAATTCCATCCGCGCAAAATCCCCGTCACCGGGATATCCGGTCGCACCAGTTCGTCATGCTGCCCGGATGGACCGAGAAATCCGCCACCTATTTCGCAGCTATACAGAAGTCGGCACTTTGCCACTGCGAAGTGTGATCACGGTCACTCCTCGATCGCCCACGGCCGCACGCGTTCTGCGGTGATGCGCAAGATCACGCGCTCGCGACGGGTGGTGAATCGCTCACGCGCGGCGCGCGCGCCCTCTTCTCCAAGATATCGCTCCATAATTGCGCTCAGCAATTCGCCCGCATGGTCGTCGAGCACTTCCGCGCGACCTTCGATGGCCACACCCCGGTAGGGCTGCTCTTTGGTGTCGACAATGAAGGACACTCGAGAATCGGCTCTTACATTGCGCGCTTTGTTGCGCTCGGCCGGTGTGGCGACAATGATTTGCTCGCCAATGAAGCCAAACCACGTCGCCGATGTGATGGGCGCGCCGTCCTGACGCAGCGTGGAGATGACGCACGGCACGACCATCGAGTCCAGGAAGCGGCGAACGGCCGGTGTAATGGAGCTGAGCGCCACGTCAGCTCTCGTCGTCGTCCAGGAAATCGAGCGTCGGCGAGATGCGCGTCAACCCGTCGACCAGCCGAGAACCGCGCAACAGGGCATCGCGGCCGAATTTCTCGGCGGCGGCATCGATTGCTCGTTCGAGCCGGCGCTGCCTCGCCGCGTCGCCGAACAGATCCAACTCGACCTGCGCAGGCTCACCCTCGAGATCGTAGACCGCAAGGCCCACCAATCGAAAAGGCCCAGGGTCGTCGAACTCGTCGAGCAGCTCGACGCCGACCCGATACAGCACGTCCGCGATGTCGGTCGCGTCGCTCAGCTTGCGCTGCCTGGTGATGAGACGAAAGTCATGCGACTTGAGCTTCACCCGCACGCCACCCGCCAGATAACGTTTCCGGCGCAAGCGACGGCCGAGCGTATCCGCGGAGCGCCGCAGGTGAATCGCAATCGCGCTGCGCTCGGAAACGTCGCGCTCGAGTGTAGCGTCCGCGCTAATGCTCTTGGAGGCGCGAACCGTGGCAACGCGCCGCACGTCGCGCGCATGCGCGAGGTCGTGAAATCGTCGTCCGACGGTTCCCAGCTGTCGTTCCAGGTCGTCCGGATCGGCGGCTGCTATCTCGCCGATGGTCTGGTAGCCCGCGTCTCTGAGCTTTGCCTGCGTTTTGGGTCCCGCACCCCACAAACGGCTCACCGGCAACGGCGCCAGCCACGATTCGGCGTGCGCCTGCGGCACCACCACCAGTCCATCGGGTTTGCCGTAGTCGCTGGCCACCTTGGCGACGTACTTGGTGCCCGACACACCCACCGACACCGGCAGATCCGTGGCCTCACGCACACGCGCCTTGAGCTTGCGCCCCATTTCGCGCGGCGCCCCGAAAATGTGGGCCGATCCGGTCATATCGAGAAACGCTTCGTCGAGCGAGATGGCCTCCACATCCGGGGAGAAATCGGCGAACACCTTCATGATCTGATGCGACACCTCCTGGTAGCGCTCGAATCGCGGCGGCACAATCAGCGCGTCGGGGCATTTGCGCCTGGCGAGAGCCATTGGCATGGCACTGTGCACCCCGTACGGGCGTGCTTCGTACGATGCGGTGAGCACCACGCCCCGATTGCTGCGACCGCCGACCAAGATCGGCCGCCCGCGCAGGCGCGGGTCGTCCCGCTGCTCGACCGACGCGTAGAACGCGTCCATGTCGGCATGCAGCACGATGCGCTCCCAGCCGCTCGTCAGTCGTCCTCCTCGTTGCGCACCCAGCGATCTTGCCAACCCGCTTCTTGCTGCGCATCCGCAAATGGCCATCGCTCGCCGAATCGTTCCAGGTACACGACGTCCTTGACCGGCCTGCGCTTGAGCGGACCGTGTCGATCGGTCGGATAGCCGATCGGCAGCACGCAGTAGATCTGATTGTTGTCCGGAATGCCGAGTCGCTCGCGCAACTCGGCTTCGTGGGACAGCGGAAAGTTGAACACCGAGCCGCCTAGCCCCACGGCATGGGCGGCGAGCAGCAGATTTTGCACGGCGGGAAACGTACTGCCGCCGGGTGTGGAATGCCGTCCCTTCAAGCCCAACACCAGAACGACGACCGGTACCTCGGCGAGGTGGTGCACGAGATGCTCGACGCTGCGCAATGAGAGGCGTTGCGAGCGCGGTAGCGCGTCGATCTTGCTCGCATCGCCACCGAAACGGGCGAGATAGCGTTGCCAAGGCGTCGCCGACCAGCGTTGCATGTCGCCGAGCAGCGCTCTGTCCCGCACGACGATGAAGCGCCAATCCTGTGCGTTCTGTCCCGATGGTGCGCGAATCGCGGCATCGAGCACCTGAAACAGGACCTCATCGGAAACCGGATCAGGCTTGAAGCGCCTGAGCGCGCGCGTGGTGTACAGGGTCGCGAAGAGGCCGGGGTCGGGCGTCGTCATGCCTTGCTACATGCTTACCGGGGTCTGCCGCATGATACGCCGGAAACAAAAGCGGCGGCCGAAGCCGCCGCACCACCAGTCAATGCATTAACCGGTCAATCGAAGCGCGGCGGCCACAGCCGCCGCCGAGTTTCGTCGCTATTGCAAGTAAGCGCGAACACCGATGCCGTAGGTCGTGAATTCGTCGCCGAACGACGCATCGACCGTTACCGCAAACACGTCGGTGAAGTTGTAGACAGCACCGATTTCCAGCGCAGTGTCATCGGCGTCGTCAATGTCGACGTAGCTGACGCCACCGTTGAGCTCGAATTGCGGCGTCATCATGGCACGCACACCGAGGAAGAGGCCGTAGCCGTCCTCGTCGACATCGCCGAAACCGCCAGCGTCGAGATCAACGTTCACCCAAGAAACCGAACCGACCAGATCCGCGGTCGGGCTCAGCTCAATGTTGCCACCCAGACCGACTTCGGTCGTGGTGTAGTCGACGTCGAAGCTGTCGACATCGATTTCACTGTCGTTGTAGTCAACGAACAAGAACACCATGTCGGTCACACCCAGCGAGCCGCCGAGGTTGAAACCGTCACCGTCCTCGTTGACCTCGTCGATGTCGACCCAGCCCCAGCCACCTTCAAGATAGGTATACCTTGGACCGTCGTCTGCCATTGCGCTGCCCGCGAACAACATCGCAGTCACCGCACCTATGCAACTCACACCCTTGAGATTCATCATTTAGCTCCACTCCTGAGATTGATCAATGCCTCGGCATGTACCCACCGATAGCGGCGCGCAATATAGCGGCCTAGGGCAACACTTGCTAGTGGGTCGAACCCCCTACTCGACCGAATTGCCGAAATGTGCGTCAGTCCGCACAATGCGACCCGCGGGAGGAGATCGCCATGTGGTTGAAATTACGTCAAATTGCGTTGGTCGCGCGTCGTCTGGCACCCATCGAGCGGGAACTTTGCGACGTGCTTGGTGTCGCTGTGTGTTTCCGCGATCCCGGTGTCGCGCACTTCGGGCTCGAGAATGCGTTGTTTCCGGTCGGCAACCAACTGTTGGAAGTGGTCGCGCCGGTGAAGGCGCAAACCGCGGGCGGGCGTTATCTGGACCGTCGCGGCGGCGATGGCGGCTACATGGTCATTACGCAATGTGACCAGCACGCGCCGCGCCGCGCACGGGTCGAGTCACTGGGCGTACGCATCGTTCACCAGTTCGACACCCAGCATTTCCGCAACATGCAGCTGCACCCGCGGGACACAGGCGGCACGTTCTTCGAAATCGACGAGCAACTCGGCAACGATGCCCACGCGGATGATGGACCGTGGGAGCCCGCCGGACCTGATTGGCAACGAGCGCGCAAGCTCGATCGAGTCCTTGGCATCGCTGCCGCCGAAATTCAGTGCGGCGACCCACGCCAAGTCGCGAATCGCTGGTCGGAAATCGCCGAGATTCCGCTAACGACGAAGGCCGGACATCCGACATTGCCTCTCGCCAATGCCGATGTGCGCTTCGTGCCGTGCGACGACGGCCGGCCCGAGGGATTGGGCGGCATCGATCTCGTTGTGGCAGACCATGACGCAATCGTGCGTGCGGCGCAGGCCCACGATGCCGTGCGCGGCCCCGACCTCGTCTATCTCTGCGGCATGCGCATGAAGCTCATCCCCAGCGCTTGAGTTCCGGCAGCACTTCCTTCGCGAATAACTCGAGACTCGCCTTCGCCTCCGCGAACGGGATGCCGCCGAAGCGAAAGCACGTGGCGAGCTCGAAAGGACCGATGATCTCGTAGCGCGCTTTGAACATGGCCAGCATCTCGTCGGGCGTGCCGTACGCATTGGACGCCAAGAATCCCTCGACGTATTTCTCGAATCCGATCCGGCGCAGCGTTTCGGCTTGCTTGCCGTAGCCCTGGTACCCCTCGGTGTTGGCGAAGTGATCGCTCATCAGCTCGTAGTGCTCGAGGATGCTCGCGAGGTAAGTCGCAAGCCAGGACTCGCCCGCTTTGCGGGCATGATCGCGATTCGGGTGACAGAAGGTGAAGTCGGCCACCATCACGGGCGGTGCTTCGCGGTCATGCAGTTCTCGAAAGCGCGTCCGGTGCCGCTCGATGCCGACCATGCGCCGGTCCCAATGGGTTTCGGCGAACAGGATCATCGCGCCGCCGACGCGCGCACACGACTCGACCGAGTCCGACGAGTTCGCAACCGCATAGATTCGGTCCTGGAACGAACGCTCTGGCCGTGGCCGAATTTCCGTGCGCGGCTGCGGATAGAACGACCCAGTGCCTTCGATGAAGCCGGTTTCGAGCGCGCGCACGATCATCGGCGCCGCCTCGTCGAACCGTGCTCTCGTCTCGTCGAGTTCGATGCCGCGGAATGGCGCGAACTCGCGACGGGACAGTCCACGGCCCATGCCGAACCGCACGCGGCCGCCCGACAGATGATCGAGCAGGCTCACCTTCTCGGCGACACGCAGCGGTTCATTCCAAGGCAGGATGACGGCCGCGGTTCCAAGGGCAATGTGCTTGGTGCAGCCCGCAAGATAGGACAAGAGTTGTAGATTGTCGGGACAGAACGAGTAGTCGAAGAAGTGGTGCTCGACCGGCCAGATGGCATCGAAGCCAAGATCCTCGGCCATGCGCGCGAGGGCAAGGTCCTCCTCGTAAACCTGACTGTCTCGGATACCCTGCCAACCATACGAACCGAACAGAAGCTGAAGCCCAACACGCATCTCGC